>CAKRMZ010000001.1 GCA_934365155.1 uncultured Eubacteriales bacterium
ATGCAGCGCCATAACAACAGCTTTCATTGTCGGTACATATCTTTTTTTGCATACCGGGCATTCGTAATATCCAGTATCATGTTCAATTTTTACTCCTATAAAGCAAGTGGCGAAAACCACCGCAGCTCCCAATGCCAATAAAGCGATTCCGAGGGCAAGATGGGCTTTCATCAGATAGCATCCGACAAATATCATAGTGAGAGATACAACAACCGTCATTGTGATAAGAAGCTTCTCCAGATGCAAAATCCGTTTATTGGATAATTCCTCCTGCTTCTTCATCTCCAAAAGCAAAGCATCCGAAGTTTCCTTGTAATTTTCCATTGCTACTCGCTCCCCACTGAAAAGCTCGCTTAGATTTATTTTCAGCAGGTCACATAGTTCTGGCATGATGGCTGCATCTGGCAGACTCCGTCCGGTTTCCCATTTTGATACAGCACGGTCTGTGATTCCAAGTTTCTCTGCAAGAACAGCTTGTGTGAACCCCTGCTCTTTCCGACAGGACGCTATGAATTTTCCGATTTTCTCCTGTTCCATGAGGAGCACCTCCTTTCTTGCATCCACGATATCACCGTATAACGATTTTTAACAGGAACCAATGGTTGATATGTCCGAAATCAACTCTTTAACGGAACTCTACTTCGGGTTGAGTCCTTGTCAAATTCCGATTTGTATTTCCGTTCATTTCAGAAAATGGGCAATCCCGATCGGGACTGCCCACTCTTTGTACTTATGCAATTTTTTCTTGCCTGCATTTAATACAGCTTTGCACCTGCCGGAATATGATCATCAACGATCAGAAGATGAAGTTTTTCTTCGCCTTCTTCTTCGTGAGTCGCACTGAGGAGCATACCGCAAGAGTCAATCCCCATCATCGCTCTCGGCGGAAGATTTGTGATAGCAATAAGAGTCTTTCCAATAAGCTCTTCCGGCTCATAAAAGCTATGAATACCGCTTAAAATGGTTCTGTCTGTACCGGTTCCGTCATCAAGAGTGAATTGCAACAACTTCTTTGACTTCGGTACTGCCACACACTCTTTCACCTTCACTGCACGAAAATCCGACTTTGAGAATGTATCAAAATCTACATATTCTTCAAATAAAGGCTCAATTTTCACCTTAGAAAAATCAATCTTCTCGGGCTCTGTTTTCGCTTCTTCGACAGTCTTGGATTTTGCATCGTTCAAGCTCTTAAGCGTGGGGAACAACAAAACGTCACGGATCGCGGAAGAATCCGAAAACAGCATACACATTCGGTCAATACCGAATCCGATTCCGCCCGTAGGAGGCATACCGATTTCCAAAGCATTTAAGAAATCCTCATCGGTGTGGTTTGCTTCCTCATCCCCCTGGGCAAACTGTTCTTCCTGTGCGGCAAACCGCTCACGCTGATCAATCGGATCATTTAATTCCGAATAAGCATTTGCCATTTCCCAGCCGTTCATAAAGAATTCAAAACGTTCCACATAATCCGGATTCTGGGGCTTCTTTTTCGTAAGCGGAGAAATTTCAATTGGATGATCCATAACAAAGGTCGGCTGCAAAAGATGCTTTTCGGCAAATTCTTCAAAGAACAAATTCAAAATATCTCCCTTTTTATGTCGGGGCTCGTAATGAATTCCTTTTTCATCCGCTATGGCTCTGGCCTGTTCAAGAGTAGAAATTTGATCAAAATCCACATCTGCATATTTTTTGACGGCGTCAACCATAGTAATGCGTTCAAACGGTTTGCCGAGATCCATTTCAATACCGTTATATACAATTTTTGTTGTACCGAGCACTTCTTGTGCTACATACCGATACATATTTTCTGTCAGATCCATCATTCCGTGATAATCCGTATATGCCTGGTATAGTTCCATCAATGTAAACTCCGGATTATGACGGGTATCCAATCCCTCGTTACGAAAAACACGGCCGATTTCATATACACGTTCCAAACCGCCGACAATTAACCGCTTTAAATATAATTCCAAAGAAATGCGGAGTTTAAAATCTTCATTCAACGCATTAAAATGGGTTTCAAAAGGTCTTGCGGCAGCACCGCCCGCATTGGAAACCAACATCGGCGTTTCCACTTCCATAAATCCCTGGTCATCCAAATATCTCCGAATCGAACGGATGATTTTCGAGCGGATGATAAATGTCTGCTTTGCTTCCGGATTCATAATAAGATCGATATACCGTTGGCGATAGCGCAAATCTACATTGCTGAGGCCATGGAATTTTTCCGGAAGAATCTGCAAGCTTTTTGAAAGCAGTAAAATATCCGAAGCATGCACGGAAATTTCACCGGTTTTGGTTTTAAATACCTGCCCCTTCACACCGACCAAATCGCCGATATCAAACTTCTTAAACGCTGCATAAGAATCTTCTCCCACGCTGTCACGTGCCACATACACCTGCATTCTTCCCTGTAAATCCTGTATATGACAAAAAGATGCTTTACCCATGATGCGTTTGGACATCAAACGCCCCGCAATGCCCACATCCTTGCCTTCTAATGTATCAAAGTTCTCGCGGATCTGTTCACTGTGATGCGTAACATCATATTTGGTAATTGCAAAAGGATCCTGTCCGGCATCCTTCAGGGCCTGTAACTTATCGCGGCGAACCTGCAAAAGCTCACTGTACTGTTGTTCGGTCTGGCCGGAAGCCTGCGGCGTGGTATTGGAAATGTTTTCACCCATAGTCTGTTCTACCTTTGTCTCATTTCTTTTATCATTTATTTTGAAATCTCGATGATTTTAATCTGAATATCTCCGCTGGGAACATTAATCGTCAAAACATCACCGACTTTTGCACCGATTACTGCTTTTCCGATCGGCGAAAGATCGGAAATCTTACCGAAAAGAGGATCTGCCTCGGTAGATCCGACCAAAGTATATTCCCGCTCCGTATTACGGCCGACATCTAACACTTTGAACTTTGCGCCGACATTAACAACATCTGTTTTGACCTCATGCTCGCTGATGACCTTGACCTTTTTGAGCATATTTTCAAGCTCAACAATTCGGCCCTCGACCTTCGCCTGCTCATTTTTTGCTTCTTCATATTCGCTGTTTTCGGAAAGATCACCGAATGACAATGCAACACGAATATTCTCAACAACCTCTTTTCGTTTGGTGGTTTTCAAATATTCCAATTCTTCTGTCAGTTTTTTCAGTCCCTCATTGGTCACTGTCAAAATATTGTTTTCCGTCATAGATAACTCCTTGTTTGTATTCACTGTTTCATTTTTTAGTTTTATTAATAAGCCTGTTCTATTGATCGCAGCACCTCGACGCCTCGCAAAAGCTGCGCGTCCTCACTGTCCGGTAACTGATAGATATTCATTCCCTGTGCATTTTCAGAAAGCTCAACCTCTACATCCGGCTTCACACCAACCCCGTCATAGTTATCGGAATAGGGCGGATAATAGGTGTGTGTTGAAATGGCTACGGCCGAATTATCCGGCAATCGGAGAATCGACTGTGCCGTTCCCTTTCCGAAAGTAGTTGTGCCGACAAGAGTCGCCTTTTGGTAATCCCAAAGCGCCTTTGCAAACAGTTCGGCAGCACTTGCGGTATTGGAATTGATCAGTACCACCATCGGCATATCAATACTTCCTGCCTCAGACGAACGAAGTTCTTCTTTCCCGTTTTTATCAACCAAACGAACAATCGGTCCTTCCGGAAGTAAATAATCCAAGGTTTCGCAAACACCGTCCAAATCTCCTCCGGGGTTGGAACGCACATCAAAAACCAAGCGCTCTGCACCGGATTTTTTTAAGGATTCCACTGCATTTTTTACCCCTGTGGGAGTTGTCCGTGAAAATTCCATGATCCGAATAATACCGATTTTTTCATCATACATACGGAAACTGACTGTCGTTTCACTTAATACCTTGCGCTCAATATAGAAGGTATGTTCAACCGCAGGGTTGCTGCCTCGAAGCACATTAAGCTCCACATAGCTTCCCCCTTCTCCCTGTATCTGGCTCACAGCCATCTGATATCCCAAATCGGAAACCGATTCTCCGTTTACTTTAATAATACGGTCCCCGGGCAACAGTCCCGCCGCCTCCGCGGGAGAGGACGGAAGCACCGTCACAATTTGCATGGACTGCTCCGCACTCAAAAAAACAACGCGAATTCCGATTCCCACCGAAGCGCCGCTGTTTTTTTTCACATACTCGGCAAACTCCTGCGCATTCATATAGTTTGCATACGGATCCCCCGTACCGGCAATATATCCTTCAATCATGGAATCCGTTAACTTCTCTGCGTCAAGCGAACCGATATATTGCTGATCAAACAAACTCTCAATGATTTTTATTTTTTCATATTGCTGCTGACTTTCATTAATATCCTTCAGCTTTGTCTCATATTTTTTGGAAATTGCAACATAGCTTAACTGAAATGTAATTAAAATTCCGAGCAGCATAAATACAATCGCTGTACCGATTGATATTTTCTTCTTCAATATCTCACCGCCTTATGAATAATACCACCCGTTCGGTGCGGTAACATAATCCATCGGATTTTTATGTTCACCGTTTACACGGACCTCAAAATGGCAGTGACTGCCATAAGAGTTCCCCGTATTACCGGCAAGAGCAACTGTCTGCCCCTGAGATACCACATCTCCCACCGAAACCAAAAGCTGTGAATTGTGCGCATACAGCGTAGACATTCCGCCGCCGTGATTGATCAAAACATAGTATCCGTAGCTCCAGTGCCATTCTGCACGAACGACTGTACCGCCGTTGGATGCGCTGATCTTGGTTCCGGTCGGGCACGGAATATCAATACCGAGATGAAAATCTTGCTGACCGAACAAATTACGCGAACCGTATTTGGAAGAAATTCGGACGTATGAGGTCGGGCACGGCCAGTTAAACTCGCCGCCGACATATTGTGAATTCTCACGTGCCTGCAAATCGCGAAGCATTTTTTCAAGTTCTGCGTTGATTTCCGCTTCCGCCGCTTGCGCCTGCCGCAATGCCGCCAAAGCTTTGTCTGTATCGTTCTGAATCGACGCTAAATATCCGTCCAGTTCGCTGATGCTGCTCGAAAGTGCCGTTTTTTGCGTCACAATACTGGCAGCCTTCTCTTCATTGTTCTTCTTAAGCTCCGTAAGCTCCGCCTTCATAGCTTCAAGCTGAGCCTGCTGTTTCTCCATCTGCTTGAGTGAACGCTCATTGTATTCCATAATCGAACCGACAATATCCATGCGAGAGAGAAAGTCGGAAAAGCTTTCCGCCGATAAAATCAACTCAATGTAGCTGACTAAACCGTCTTCATAAGAAGCACGCATATTATTTTTCAGCTGCTCCTTCGTATCGTTCATCGAAACTTGAAGTTGTGCAATCTGATTTTCGGTATCCGCAATTTTAGCTTCATAATCACTTATGAGTGATTCTATCATGTTTACCTCGCTTGTCAATGTCGAAATCTGATTGTCAAGCGCTGTTTTTTTATCCATAAACGAACTCTGAGATCCCTTCAAATTGTCAACCTGTTTCTGTGCCTCTTCTCTCTGAGCAATAATGCGCGCAAGTTCGTCTTCCTTCTGATGAATTGAATTTCGGTCCTCTTCAATTGTGGTTGCCGCATCCACCTTGTTCTGCGGTGAAAAAACGAGCACGGTTCCTAAGCAAAAGACCACGGACAACATCATACACAATAACTTCTTCATCTTTGAACGTTTTTTCATAGCTAAAGCAATTCCTTTCCGTTTTTATTTCAAATTATACACTTATACTCTGAGATATTTACGGAGTGAGATGCAACTTCCGAGAATGCCGCAAAACGTACCGATAACAATAAACGCGACCAATACAACACTCCAGAGGTTTCCAAAAGGAACGATCTGAATCCACCGATAATTTTCAATCATTTTTCCAAGATAGGAGTAAAGATACCATTGGAGAAAATAAGCCAGGACAGCGGCAATAATTCCGATCAAAAAGCCCTCAACCCAAAACGGCATCGCCATAAAACGGTTGGTTGCACCGACATAGCGCATTACAGAGATTTCGCGGCTGCGGGATTCAACCGCAGCGCGAATGGCATTGATAATAATGAAAATACTCACGACAAACAAAATCGCCAAAAGCCACACAAATACAAACCAGATACCGCTTTTGACACTTGCAATACTTTCTGAAATATCAATCCGGTTGGAAACCTTCAGCACTCCGTCAATGTGACTGAGCTCGTATACCAATGTAGACACACCGTCCAAATCTTGGTACCGTACGCGAAACACATCCGGCAAAGGATTTTCACCCTGCAGATAATCAAACACATGCGAATATTCGCCATATCGTGTTTTTTCGTTTTCCAAAGCTTCCTCTTTGGATATAAATTCAACCGCCGCAATATTATTTAAACTGTTAATTTTATTTTGAATTTCTTCGACCTTTGCATCGTCGGCATCATAATCTACCAAAACAACGATTTCATTGAGCGCATTAATATCATTTAAATTAATATTCAGATTATAAATTACAAGCGAAAAACTGCCCAAAACGACTAAACAAGCCATCAACACCGCAATTGCCGCAATACTCATTACGCCATTTCGAAAAAGGCCTTTGGTTCCTTGCCCGAAAAGATATGTAATACTATAATGACGCATTCACGGTTCCCCCTATTCTGCTTGCGGTATCTTCTTCTATTTTTCCTTTGTTGATAGTAATCACGCGTTTTTTGAAGTAATCCACAATATTGCGTTCATGCGTAATTACAATCACTGTCTTCCCCATTTTGTTGAACTTCATCAAAAGGTTCATAATTTCAAATGTCAACTCCGGGTCCACATTTGCAGTCGGCTCGTCCGCAATAATAATTTTAGGGTTGTTGGCCATGGCCCTTGCAAAAGAAACTCTCTGCTGTTCTCCTCCGGAAAGCTCAGACGGAAACGATTTGTATTTATCCGTTAAATTGACACTCTGCAAAATGGCAGGAACCCGTTTTTTAATAACACTCGACGGCTCGCCGATCGCACGCATAGCAAAAGAAATATTTTCATATACGGTTTTATGATCAAAAAGCTTAAAATCCTGAAACACAATCCCGAGTTGTCTGCGGTAATACGGAATCTTTCGGTTCGGAATCGTAGTCAGGTTATATTCATTCACTAAAATATTGCCGGAGCTTACCTTTTCCTCACGCAGCAAAAGGCGCAAAAGCGTTGATTTTCCCGCGCCGGATGCTCCTACCACAAAAACAAACTCCCCATCGCCGATTCGCAGTGAAACATCACTCAAGGCGACAACCCCGTTCGGATATACTTTTGTGACATTTTGAAATTCAATCATAAATTCATTATCAGCCTTTCATTCGCAAAAATAACTCAAAACGCCACATAAAATCGTCGGTTGTCTCCGATAATTTTACAAGCGGCGTTCTCAATTCTCCCACAGGAGAGACTACATCTTAAAATTTTGTAGGCTTAGCAAGAAGGTACCGCTTGACCATCAACGCTACCTTGAAAGTAATTGCATTTTCAAATTCGCGCAGATCAAGTCCGGTCATCTTTCGGATTTTTTCCAAACGATAAACCAATGTATTACGGTGTACAAAAAGCTTTCTGGAAGTTTCCGACACATTCAAGTTATTCTCAAAAAAGCATTGAATTGTCGTAAGTGTTTCCTGGTCCAAAGACTCCAAAGAGCCTTTTTTAAGCACCTCGGAAAGAAACATCTCACAAAGCGTCGTAGGAAGTTGGTAAATCAATCTGGCAATTCCTAAGTTTTTATAACTGATAATGTCTTTTGTAGTGTCGAATACTTTGCCCACCTCAATAGCAATTTGCGCCTCTTTGTAAGAACGCGCCAAATCCTTGATGTTGTCGGCCACTGTACCGATGCCGATTGTTGCTTTGGCAAAAAATTCTCCGGTCAGGGTATCATCAATGGTTTTGGCCAACTTCTCTATATCATCGGCCTCTGCATTGGTCGGCACTTCCCGTACCAAAACAATATCCTGTTCGTCAACACTGATAACGTAGTCCTTATTTTTGTCCGGGAACATATTTTGTATTACTTCAAAGGGCACCACTTCTCCCTGAGAGTGAAATTTAATTAAAATAACCACTCTCATTACATCGCTTTGAAAATGCAGTTCCTTTGATTTGATATAGATGTCGCTGGGCAAAATGTTATCTAAAATTACATTTTTGATAAAAGAACTCTTATCATATTTTTCATCGTGTAAATTTTTAATGTTCCCTAAAGATACGGATAAAAGCTTCGAAAATTGATCTGCAAGCTTATCCTCTCCCTCGACAAAAACAACGTATTCATTTTTTGCGCCGGACTCAATCGGGCGATACGTGTAGCCCCCTGTTACAATGACGTCTGTTGTATAAATCAACTCATCCATGATGTCCTGTCTGCTTTCTCCGATTTTCGAAAGCTCGCTGCAAGAAATAATTACACCGTTCTCATCGATTACACCGATAACCCTGCCGACTGCCGATTTCATTTGATGTATAATCCCCTGAAACAATCGATTCGACATAATAAAAATGCCTCCCAAGATTCCTGCTCTATAATAAATCCATTTTATCCACTTAAAAAGAACAGCTCTATTTTGTACAACTTTACTATATTTTACACGTCTTTTTGTAGAATTTCAACATTATTTTATAAAAAAATCTCTAAAATTTCAATATTTTTATGATATATGCCAAAATACGCGCTTTTATTCGTTTAAAAGTTCAAAAGCAAAAGAAGTGCAAGCCAAAAAAAATGCGGATGCCGTTTCCGTACGCAAGATGCGTTTGCCGAGTCCCGCAAGGGTCATTCCGGCCATTTTCGCCGAAAGCACCTCCGTTTCTGAAAAACCGCCTTCCGGCCCAATCAAAACCGATATTTCTTTGGGAATCGCCTGATATTTATCCTTATAGCATGAAAAAATTCGCGGGAGCGAAATCGTGTCTTCGCCCTCATAGCACAAAATCGGCAAATTGGCTTTGCTCGCTTCTTTCAGAGCCTCGGAAAACGTCTGTACCGAACCGACCTTCGGGATAATGCCTCGTCCGCATTGCTTTGCCGCACTCTCCGCTATTTTTTGCCAACGTTCCGTTTTACGCTTCATCGCCGATGGCTCCGGGCGGGAAACACACCGTTCGCTCAGTATGGGGATCACCGAATAAACCCCGCACTCTACAGCCTTTTGAACAATGCTGTCCATCTTATCCGACTTCGGAACTGCCTGAAATAAATAAACGCGAAACGGCGGTTCGGTCTGATTGCTTTGGCATCGATTAATCTGAGCGACAATCCGTTCCGACTGCATCTCGGTAATCGTGCAAAAATAATCCGTCTGCGCCGAATCGCAAACCATAACGGGATCACCGATCTTCATGCGCAATACACGGGCGATGTGCTTCGCATCCTCGCCCAAAATCACTACATGATCGTCAAAAATATTCTCATCGGTCAGGAAAAATTTCGACACCGTAAGCATACCTCACATCGTAATTATATACAAAAACCATAAATAGTCTACAATAAACTTCCCTGTTTTTCAATACATTTCAATTCTTTTTTCATTTTATATTTCCGTGGATGGGAAAGTTCACCGATTGCATGCCGCCGTTTCACCATAGCGCAATGCCAATCCTACCCAGTCATTCTCTTGGATTTCTTCTATAATTTCAAAATTGTATTTTTGAGCGGCTTTGCGCACCTCATCAGCACTCGGGGCAATAATTCCCGAAAGGAGGAGCACTGTGCCGGGACGTATCATTCGCGGCAGATCCGGAAGCATACGGATAATAATATCCGCAACAATATTAGCCAATACAATATCAAAACGCTGTCCCTCAAACAGTTTGACATCTTTCAGTAAATCCGAAACACCGCACTCTATATTCTCACAGTCATTATTTTCAAAATTCTCCTTCGCAACACGAACCGCCGTTGAGTCAATATCATAAGCGCAAATGTGTTCCGCACCAAGCTTTGAAGCACAAATGGAAAGAATTCCGCTGCCGGTACCTACATCAAGAACCAGGCTGCCGGCATTCAAATATTTTTCCAAAAGCCGAATGCATAAACGTGTGGTTTCATGAGTGCCGGTGCCGAAAGCCATTCCCGGATCCATCTTAACAACAATTTCCCCTTTTTGCGGCGAATATTCTTCCCACAGAGGCACAATCACAATTCGCTCTCCAATATGCACGGGTTTATAGTATTGCTTCCAAGAATTCTCCCACTCCTGCTCTTCAATGGAATCTTGCTCGATCAAAGCTTCAATACCGAGCTCGAAAAAGCGAGTTCTTAAAAAGCTGATATATTCTTCTGCATCCTTGTCCTCGGAAATATAAAGGCTGACCGCCACTTTTGTTTTGTCTTTGTTCAGGATTTCTTCATCAATTAACTCACCGTAAATCGGATCCGCAGACACATCGCTGTAATCCTCAATCTCAAGTCCCGACGACAGCATGCTCATTACCGCGCAAATATCATCCAAATTCTTGCGGTTCCCGCTGACCCGAATTTTTCTCCACATCATATGATTTTCACCTCAAATTCAAATAGGGCAGACAGATTTTCATCGGCCTACCCTTTTTTTATTTAAAAAATTTCTCAAAAAATTTTTCTTTTTTACTGTAATTCTTTTTTCCGCAGCTATCGCTGAACTCCCGCAAAAGTTTCTTTTGAGACTCATTCAGTCCTTTGGGAACTTCGATCAAAACCTTAAAGATCAGATTTCCTCTGGACTTAGAATGAATCACCGGAATTCCTTGGTTTTTAATGGTAAATGTCGCACCGTTCTGCGTTCCCTCGGGAATATCGTATGTAGTGCTTCCCTCCAATGTAGGAACATTGATTTGTGCTCCCAAAGCAGCCTCTGCAAATGTGATCGGAATTTCACAAAATATATTGTAACCGTCACGCTCAAAAATCGGATGAGGACGAACACTGACGGCAATAATCAAATCACCTGCCGGTCCACCGTTCCGTCCGTCGTTGCCCTGACCGCGGATCGCTACACGGCTTCCGTCATCGATACCGGCCGGAATTGCAACCTCCAACACCTTGTTGGTCCGTTTTTGTCCCGTGCCCCGACAGGATGAACAGGGATTTTTAATAATTTTTCCGCTGCCGCCGCAGGCATCACAGGTTTTTGTGGTTTGAAACATTCCGAGAGCCGTACGCTGCTGCACACGCACTTGTCCCTGTCCGCCGCATTTTTGGCAAGTTTCGGCCGTTGAGCCTTTTGCCGCGCCGCTGCCACCGCATTCTTTACACTTTTCAATCTTTGAAAAACTGATTTCCTTCTTGCAGCCAAAAGCCGCCTCCTCAAAGGAGATCACAATCCGCGCTGTCAAATCCTCACCGCGCGTCGGTCCGTTTCGTTCGGCACGAGAGCGCTGCGATCCCATACCGAAAATGTCAAAGATATCACCGAAATCAAAGCTTCCGAAGCCGCTGAAGTTACCGAAATCGCTGAAACCTCCGGCCCCCATGTTGGGATCTACACCGGCATGACCGTATTGATCATAACGGGCTTTTTTGTCCGGATCCGAAAGAACGGCATACGCTTCATTGACCTCTTTGAATTTCATCTCTGCTTCTTTATCGCCGGGATTCATATCCGGGTGATATTTCTTCGCCAAGGATCGATACGCTTTTTTAATCGTTGCCTCATCTGCAGTTTTTGGCACACCGAGAACATCATAATAATCTCGTTTATTTTCTGCCATAATCTCAATTCCTTTACTTTCCAACCGAATACAACGAATATCCTTTGCGCATTTCAGCGCAAAGGATATTCAAAATCGTACTCAAGTTCTGTTACTGCTGTCTAAAATTATTTGTCGGTCTTGTCGGTAAATTCCGCATCATAAGTGCCGTCCGCATTCGGTCCGCCCGCATTGTTCTGCGCTTGGCCGTTCTCCGGAGCCGCGTTCGCATACAGCTTTTCGGAAAGTGAATAAAACTTCTTTTGGAGCTCTTCTGTTCCGGTCTTTATCGCAGCAGTATCGCCGCCCTTTACCGTCTCTTTGAGCGCGTCAATTGCGGTGCGTACCTCATTTTTCTCCGCTTCGCTTACCTTATCTCCGATATCTGTCAATGCTTTTTCGCTTTGGAAAATCAGGTTCTCCGCATTGTTCTTGACTTCAACGCTTTCCTTGAGCTTACGGTCCTCCTCTGCAAATTTTTCTGCATCCTTCACCGCACGCTCAACATCTTCCTTGCTCATATTCGTGGAAGAAGTAATTGTGATATGCTGTTCCTTACCGGTTCCCATATCCTTTGCCGTAACATTAACAATACCGTTTGCATCGATATCAAAGGTGACTTCGATCTGCGGCACACCTCTGGGCGCAGACGGAATGCCATCCAGCACAAAACGTCCGAGCGTTGTGTTGCCGGCAGCCATATCACGCTCACCCTGCAGAACATGAATCTCAACCGAGGTCTGGTTATCTGCTGCAGTAGAATATACCTGGCTCTTTTTCACCGGAATTGTTGTATTCCGATCAATAATACGGTTGAACACACCGCCCAATGTCTCAATACCCAAAGAAAGAGGTGTTACATCCAAAAGGAGCAAATCTTTTACTTCGCCGCCCAAAACGCCTGCTTGAATTGCCGCACCGATCGCAACACATTCATCCGGGTTAATTCCCTTGAACGGATCTTTGCCGATAAAGTTTTTCACTGCATCTTGAACCGCCGGAATACGGGTAGAACCGCCGACAAGCAGCACCTTGCTGATATCGGAAGTGCTAAGGCCGGCATCCTTCAGGGCCTGACGTGTAGGAGTCATAGTAGCCTCCACAAGATCTGCAGTCAGTTCGTTGAATTTAGCACGTGTCAAGGTGGCATCAAAATGCTTCGGACCGGTTGCATCCGCCGTGATAAACGGCAGATTGATATTGGCACTGGTCATGCCGGAAAGCTCGATTTTTGCTTTCTCCGCTGCTTCCTTTAATCTTTGTAAAGCCATCTTGTCGGTACGAAGATCGATTCCGTTTTCTGCTTTGAAAGTATCGGCAATCCAATCGATAATCCGTTTATCAAAATCATCGCCGCCCAAGCGGTTATTTCCGGCAGTTGCCAGAACTTCAAACACACCGTCGCTGATTTCCAAAATAGAAACATCAAAGGTACCGCCGCCAAGGTCAAAAACCATCACTTTCTGCTCACTTGCGTCTTTGTCAACACCGTAAGCCAAAGCAGCAGCTGTCGGCTCATTGATAATACGCAGCACTTCAAGTCCTGCAATTTTGCCGGCATCCTTGGTAGCCTGTCTCTGCGCATCTGAAAAGTAAGCAGGAACCGTAATGACCGCCTGTGTTACGCTGGTGCCGAGATATGCCTCAGCATCGGATTTCAGCTTTTGCAGAATCATAGCCGAAATTTCTTGCGGCGTATATTCTTTACCGTTAATTGTAACTTTATGGTTTGTTCCCATCTCACGTTTGATAGACATTACCGTTCCGTCCGGATTGGTAATGCTCTGTCTTTTTGCAACCTGACCGACCATGCGTTCCCCGGTCTTTGAAAAAGCAACCACGGACGGCGTTGTTCTTGCCCCTTCCGGATTCGTAATAACAATCGGCTCTCCGCCTTCATAAACGGCAACACAAGAATTGGTTGTACCAAGATCGATTCCAATAATTTTTCCCATAATTGTTTCCTCCCAACAAGTTGTATTATGTTGTATTATAAAATAGTTGTTATATTATTTACATAATAAATCAGTAAGTATTATAGATTTCTCAAATATCCATTGTATTTAGGATGCAAATGTTTCAGTTGGCAACTTTAACCACGGCATATCGTATGATTTTCTCTCCGATTTTATATCCCTTTTGAAAAACTTCAACCACGGTGTTCTCACCGAATGTATCATCCTTCACATGCATGACAGCCTCATGAATATTGGGATCAAACGGATCTCCGACATCGCCGAATTCCGAAACGCCTAATTTTGTATTGATATCCTTGAACTGCAGAATAATTTTCTGCACGCCCTCTGCCATCTTTTCACTGTCCGAAAACTGAACGGAGCGCAACAGATTATCATACATCGGCAAAAATGCTTTCACCACATCGGAATATGCATCGGAATATGCGCCTTCTCTCTCTTTGGTGGTTCGCTTGCGGTAATTGTCGTATTCAGCCATAATTCGCAGATACTTGTCATGCTCATCCTTATTTGCCGCCGCATTTTCCTCCGCTTTTTTCTCGGTCTTTTCCAGCTCCTTTTCCAATCGCTCAATCTCTTTTTTCAGAGCCGCCAATTCTTTTTTTTCATCTTCGATCTCCGCCTCACATGAGACTTCATCGAGAATGGCGGAATCTTTCTGTTCCGTTATATTTTCTTTTTCCACGAATTATTGATCTCCTTTCTGATAATCAAGCTCAGGCAGCAATGAATTCTCGTTCAGCATTCGTGAAATACTGTCCGTCATGCAATCAATCAGCGCCGTCACTTTAGAATAATTCATGCGGCACGGGCCTACAATTCCGATTGCACCGATAATATTTCCCTGACGCTTAATGGTTCGAAAAACAAGGGCCGAATTGTTTTGCGCAGTCTCTTTCTTGTTTTCCATACCGATTAAGACATTCGTACGGTCCGGATCGGCCGCTGCCACCAAATTTAAAATGTCCTCTTTTTTCTCCAAAATATCAAAAATCTCACGCAAACGTTCCGCCGAGGAAAATTCCGGATACTGAAGCACCCGATTCACACCCTCCAACCGCAGATCGCCGATGTCAAATTCTTCATAAAGCTCATAAATATATTTCATGGCAATGTCAATCAAAGCCGGGAAATCATGCATTTCTTTTTGAAGATGCATCATCAGAGGAAGTGAAATTTGTTCCAAGCGTAAGCCGGCAACCCGATCATTCAGCAAATTAATCAACCGCATTAAAACCGATTCACTGATCGGAAATTCAATGAACACATTTTTCGAACGCACATCACCAAGACTGTTCAGCGTAACCAGAATAAAATGATTCTCGCTCAAAAAAACTCCATCGAATCGCACAATGCTGATTCCCTGATTGCGCGGTTTCACTGCCAACGATGCATAATTTGTCATACTTCCGACCAATTTGCCGGCCAATTCAAAAATATTATCTAACTCGGCCCGTTTTGCTTCGAGCAAAGCATTCAATTTTTGAATTTCCGTCTCGGTAATCCGATAACGCTGCATCAGTGAATCCACATAAAACTGATATCCCAGTTTTGAGGGAACCCGACCGGCTGAAGCGTGCGGCTGCTCTAAATATCCGAGATTCTCAAGCTCAGCCATCTCATTGCGGATCGTAGCAGACGAGAACCGTATCTGCGTATTTTGCATTAAAAATTTAGAACCAACCGGCTCGCCGTTCATAATATGCATATCGACAATTGCTTTCAGGATTTGTTTTTTCCGGTCGCTGAGTCCTCCGTCTGAACCAACCATCTTATCGCCTCCTGTTTTTAGCACTCAATCACCCCGAGTGCTAACAATTATAAATTTACCACTGTTTTTCCATTTATTCAAGACCTTTTTCCAAAAATATTGTTAATATTTTATGAAGTTTTCAGTGTTTTTTATAAAAACCCTCAAAATACCGTCCGGTCATTCGGATATTTTAAAAAAAGAAAACACAGATTGCTTTTTTAAAAAAAGCAATCTGTGCCTGAAATTTTAAAATATTAATTTAAATAGAGTTTTGAGACCAAATACATTGGAATCATCCATATAAATTGATATAAAAATATATATGCCGATGAGTAATTCCCCAAAACATTCGCAAAAACAGCAACCGCCATAAAGAGCGCACTGACAATGACGGAAAGAATTCGAATTACCCGATTTGCCCGAATGCTGAGCAGCATCTTTGAACCGAGGTAAAGAGTTTTCAGCAGCGATTTTGTCGTACCGCGGGACACAATTCCGCTCTCAATCCGACTATGTACGGCGGGAACCTGATTCTCGTCGAGCAATTTTATTATTTTAATCGGATACTCTTCCATATCTACAATGCGCGAAAGCAGCTCATTGTCAATATTGGGATCAAAGCTCCGCACACCTACGCACATACCCTGACGATACAAACGTCGGAGCATATAAATAAAATCCGCATCCGCTTCATATTGAACATACATTTTTGCCGCAAGAGCACCGTCATATGCAATATACATAATGGAGAGCTCTCTGGTAGATTCAATCTGCCGGTCATCCGCATCTTCCACCGTGTGGAAATTATTTCTTTCCATAAAGGCCCCACGCCCTACAAACACCGTTTTCCCGTTTACGACAGCTTCAATTCCGTCCTCTTCGATATTGGAAAGCGTAACATCGTCCGAGTGACCGAGATCCAATGTTGCAATATCCAGCACATCCGCAAGCGGACCGCCAAGTTTTGCAAAGACACTTGCTACATTATAGATAATATAGTCAATCCGATTATTGCCGTAAACCTTAACACTTCTTACCTTGACACCGCAGGGCTGAAATACATCCTTATCATCCACACTGATCACAGATACATCGGAATATTCGTGGATCGATTGATCACCGATAATCGCACTGTCATTTCGGAACGCCTCTTTGGATGCCTGATAAACCGGATATCCATATGCTACAAAAACCGAAACGGGAGCGCACATCATTAATGTAATATACGCATCCGTCAGACTCTGATAGCCATTATGCGTCATATATATGCCGAGTCCGTAAGCCAAAGCAGCAAACAGAACAGAGAAAATCAAAGCAACGCCAACCTTGCATACGGAATCACTCTCTCCGTAAACACGTTCATAAAAGTGCTCAATAAATTCGGCACGATTCACTTTAAAGATTGCCGGATCCTCTTCAAGATACTCTTCAAATGCCGTCCGTTCCGGCAAGGACTCTTCATCATCCATACGATTTACCGACAGCTTTAACTTTCTGGAAGATATCACCTTAAAGCTATAAAGCTCTCTGCAGAACTGAATCATTCGATACAGAATATTCAGTAAAATACAAAGCATCACCGGAAGATTATACATTTTTATTCCCGAAAGCGGGCCGCGAACACAACTGACCACAGCATAAGCGATTGCAGCCAAGCATAAGACCACTGTCACACTTTCCGGGACCGGTTTCCGCCTAAACAGACATTTTGCACCGTAAATAAATTCCCGGAACATGAGTGCCACAGCGAGCAACAGTAACTGCAAATCAACCAAAACATGTACAACCGCATAGGCATTGGGATTTATAAATTCCGGAAGTGAGAAACCGAAAAAGCTTGAATTCTCATAAAACAACGTGACCAAAAACAAGAGTGCCGCTGCACAAAGGCGGAGCAACAAAGATTTTTTAATCTTGCGATATCGGCCGAGTATTTCTTTGTTTTGTGATGCCGAAACATATTCGTCTTCAATCAACCGTAATTTATCACCGGAAAACGTCGTGCTCGGTTGTTCAAAATACTCGTATTCTTCCTTGTTTTCAAATTCTTCTTTTATTTTATCAACATCAACAGCATCGATATTTACCGTTTTTGCCAGTTCATCTTCCAGCCCCAGCGCCAACATCAGTTCATAATCTGTTTTATCAAACGTTCCCACAGAAGGATGGCCCGCGTCATTCAGCGAAGCATCCGTCGTGAATTTTCCGAGAGAAGGAGTCTCCCCATCCTGTGCGAAATCAGAATTCTCAGCCACTGTGTCGGAATTGACGCCTGTTTTCTTCGGAGTCACCGATATTCCGAGCTTTTCCAAAATTTCCTTGTTTTTTCGCTCGATTTCTTCCGGCGTCTCTTCTTCGGAAGGAACTTCCCCGGAAGCAGCTTCGTTTACCGCATTTTCTTTGATAGCTGCGGTCGCATCCAATTCGGCCTGCTTTTTCTTTTCTTTTAATGCTTTCAAAGCCTGTTCTGCTTCTGCTTTCGCATTCTCAGCCTTTAAAATTTCCTGCTGCTTTTCAAGCAATTCCTTTTCCAATTCGGCAATTTCATCCGTCGGATTATTTTCTGTTTTTGTATTTTTTTCGCTGACAGCAGCCGGTTTCTTGTGTCGTGTCAGCTTATAGCTTTTGCGAAGAACAGGAGCGTTCCGTTCCTCTTCGGAAAGATTTGCAGGAATCGACAAATCTTCCTTCAACTTTTGCAAAAGCTCTTTTGCCGACATGTTATCTGCAGATTTATCTTTTTTTTCAATATTTCCCATAATTACTGCATCCCCAATCTTTCTTTTATCATATTCCCTCAATTTTGCTTTGCCATTTGTTTGGCCTTTGCATCATTTAAAATCACTGCAGCAGCAGCGGATACATTCAGTGAGTTAATCTGTCCGTAAAGCGGAATTGATACTACAAAATCACATTTACCCATCAGCAACTTAGAAACGCCCTCGCCTTCGCTGCCGAATATAATCGCAGACGGAACGGAAAAATCGGTTTCATGATACGATGTACCGTTCGCCTCCGCAGCAAAAATCCAAAGTCCTTTTTGTTTGAGTTGGTCTATGGCAGCCGCCAAATTCGGCACCTTTGAAATTGCTAAATGCTCAATCGCACCTGCACTGGATTTTGAAACCGTAGAGCTCATTCCGGCACTTCTGCGCTTGGGAATAATCAAACCGTGAACACCGGCGCATTCTGCGCACCGAATTAATGCTCCGAGGTTGTGCGGATCCACAATTCCGTCTGCAATCGCAATCAACGGCATTTCGCCCCGCTGACGGGCAATTTGCAGAATATCATCGATACTGACATATTCCTTTGCTGCCGCCATAGCAACAATGCCCTGGTGAGATTTCGCTATCGCATCCAGCTTTTGTTTTTCTACCTCAATCACAGGAATCTTGCGTTGAATTGCTTCTGCAACCAAAACCGTGATTGACCCTTCTCTGGCACCGCGCTGCACAAAAATTTTATCCACACAGTGATCACTCTTTAAAAGCTCACGGACCGCATTGCGCCCTACAATAAAATCCGATTCCGCATCCGCAAAATAATCCGAGTCCTGCAAAAATTGCGACGTCTGATTTCTTCTGTGATCGGTTGGTTTTCTTTTCTCCGATTGGTAGGAATTCCGCCCGGAGTCCCCTTTTTTCCCCTTATAAAAGCGTAAACTGACATTATCCATTCTTCTCTATACAACCTATACTTTCATATTCAGATAATAAGTACTAATTTTTTATATTATAATTATAACATAAAAAAGAATGTTTGTATAGATTGCCGCTAAAAATTATCGCAATTCATAGTTCATATATAAGCGCTGCCAAAACCGTTTTAACGAAAGAGACTTCACCTCGTTCCGATGAACAAAAAGTGAAGCCTCTTTGACAACGCATTTTCAACGTTTAAATTTAACAAAGCAATTATTGCTGCTTCATTGCCGCATAGCACTCGCTGCAATAAATCGGTCTGTCATCGCTCGGCTGAAACGGAACTTTTGCTTCCTTTCCGCAGTTAGCGCAAGTAGTAGTGAAAAGTTCTCTCTGAGATTTGACAGCATTCTTTCTTGCGTCACGGCAAGCTTTGCATCTTTGCGGCTCATTTTTGAAGCCTCTTTCAGCATAGAATTCCTGTTCACCTGCAGTGAAAACGAATTCTTCTCCACAGTCTTTGCACTTTAAAGTTTTGTCTGTGTACATGTTTTTTTCCTCGCTTTAAAATATGGTAAAATATTGTCGCCACAAGACGGATTCAAACCGACACCTCTGTCGTACAACGCTCTCTTTAAGCTATTGTGGGCATATATAACAAATATTAAAAACGCAAACGTTCTCATTTTTGTTTTACATATGAAAACCTTTTATCGTTGAGATAAAAACACAAATTAAAGCAACGTCAGCTTTTTTAATTTTGCTTTTAACCTAATGATCGCGTTATCGACTGATTTTTCAGATATATGCAAGCACTTTGCAATCTCTTTATAAGAGCATCCATCCACATAAAGAAGAAAAACTCGTTTTTCAAGCGATGTGAAATTAGCCATAACCGTATGAAAAAAAGTATGAAACGCTTCTTGATCAATAAAACTCTGTTCCGGACTTTCCGCAGTATTGAAACTATCACCGGATTCTCCGACGGTAAAATCGGAAACCGTCACGCAAGACGGACATTGTTTTTTCAAATTACGCAAATATGAAATCATGCGATTTTTGATACAAACACCGGCATAAACGCCAAATGCAACCTTACCGTCAACCTGATAACTCTGAACGGCCTGATATAATGCAATCAGTGCCTCCTGCGAAGCATCCTCACGCTCCGCCTCATCAAGTGAAGACGAAAAAGAAGATAAAATTTTTCGAATTAAGGGTAAATAGTTATGAAAAATGACCGAAAAAGCTTCTTCATCGCTGTTTCGGGCAGATATTATACACTCGTTGATATCCGCACATTTTTCCATTTCAATATTGCCTTTAAATAAAGAAACTCTTCTCATTTCGTTACATTTTTGTTCTGCTTCCATTATATCATTAAAAACATACTTGTCAATAGAATTTTTTTATTTTTTTGGCAAATTGACGATTTTTTAGTATGTTTTTCTTACAGTTAATATGCGAATCGACAAAAATTATAATGATGTCTGATTATTTTTTTGAAAAAAACGCAAAAACTTTGAATTAGCTATTGCTATTTCCCCCAAATAGTGGTATTATATATAAACGGTTATGAACAGGATCGGGCATTGTTATTACCCGCATCCGTTTGAACATTGCCTGCGCGGTCGTCTGCGCAAGGCGCCGATCGATCAGCATGGGGAGGTGAACAGTTTGCCAAACATTAAATCAGCTAAAAAGCGCGTAAAGGTCATCGCATCAAAGACTCTTCAAAACAAAATGATCAAAACCGCGTTGAAGACAGAGATGAAAAAATATGAAGCTGCAATCAATTCCGGTGATAAGGAATTGGCGGCAACAACATATAAAGCAGCAGTAAAAGCTATTGACCAGGCAGTTGCAAAAGGTATCCTTCACAAAAATAATGCTGCAAGAAAAAAGAGCCGTTATACCGTTAAGCTAAACCAGCTCGAAGCATAATGCGCCTTTTTCGCGTAAATATTATTTTTGCATTTTAATTTGCTAAGGAGGGATATTGATGGCAGAGGTTAGAGTTAAAGAAAATGAAACGCTTGATAGTGCTCTTCGCAGATTTAAAAGGCAGTGCGCAAGATCCGGCGTTCTGGCAGAGGTTCGTAAAAGAGAACATTACGAAAAACCAAGCGTAAGACGCAAAAAGAAATCAGAAGCTGCTAGAAAACGCAAATACAAATCTTAACTTTTATAACCAACATTCTGAGGAGCAGTTTGCTCCTCAGTTTTTTATTCGCGCCTTTCTTGTTAACAAATTATTTATATATTGCTGTCCGTTTCATGGTATAATATTGATAATATTGTGTATTATACGCACGATTTAATACTTGTGTGAATCGGGGGAATACCTATGCATTTTACCGAATCCGAGCCAATGCAATACCTCGAGGTAGCCAAAGCTACCAAGCCCCACGGAATCAAGGGTGAAATTAAAATGTTTTGCCTCTGCGACTCGCCGGATTCTTTGCGTCATGTAAAAACCCTCTATCTGGACCCGAAGGGGCATTCGGCTTTAACCGTAAAATCCGTCAAAAACGTTCACGGATTTGCCGTAATTGCATTTGACACAATCGACAGCATCGAAAAAGCCGAACGTTATCGCGGTCAATCATTCTATGCAGCACGCGATGAGATCAAAAAAGACGAAGAATCCTTTTTCATCTGCGATCTGATTGGACTTTCGGTGATTGATGCCGTTTCCGGTGAAATCTACGGCACCTTGCAAAATGTATTTTCAAGTCCGGCAAACGATATCTATTCCGTAAA
Organism: uncultured Eubacteriales bacterium; assembly: GCA_934365155.1. GTDB lineage: Bacteria > Bacillota > Clostridia > Oscillospirales > CAG-272 > RGIG8399. The sequence continues at coordinate 21,822 of CAKRMZ010000001.1, forward strand.
AACAGCACAAGGTGAGGTTTTGGTCCCCGCCGTTCCTTCTTTTATTCAAAAAATCGATCCCGAAAAAGGAATTTTTATCACCCCGATCCCGGGTCTGTTCCCCAAAAATGAAATCACGAAAAGTTAACACTAAGGATATATTATGCGATTTGATATTATGACACTGTTTCCGGACCTTGTGGACCGAATTCTCAGTGAGAGTATCATCGGCAGAGCGCAAAAAAATGAATATATCACGGTAAAATCCCATAACATCCGTGATTTTTCCGAAAACAAGCACAAAAAAGTTGATGATACCCCCTATGGCGGCGGAAAAGGAATGCTGATGGCAGCTCCGCCTATATGGAATTGCCATCGTGCGATACTGGCAAACTCCGCGGACACACCGAATCGGCGAACCATTTTTATGTCACCGCAAGGCCCTGTACTGACACAAAAAAAAGCGTGTGAGCTTTCCGAACTGGATCAGATCATTATTCTTTGCGGACACTATGAGGGTGTTGATCAGCGCATACTGGATATGATGATAGATGAAGAAATTTCCATCGGAGATTACGTACTGACAGGCGGTGAACTTCCGGCCTGTATCTTAGTCGATTGTGTGGCACGCATGGTTACGGGCGTTTTGTCTGACGCCGAATGCTATGAAAAAGAATCTCACAGCAGCGAAGGCTTGCTTGAATTTCCTCAATATACCCGCCCTTATAACTTTTTAGGAAGCATGGTGCCGGATGTACTGCTCAGCGGAAACCATGCAGAAATTGAAAAATGGCGGAAAACTGCAGCACGGGACGTCACTCAAAAAAAACGTCCGGATTTATTAAAAAGGACTTTGAATCAAGATGAAAAATAATCAAAAAGCTGCGAAGACGGTTTTTATCATGGTTATTGCCATGATTCTATCCAAAGCACTTGGATTAGTACGCAGCATGTTAATGGCATCTCATTACGGAGTCGGCATCGCCTCCGATGCGTTCAGCGCAGCGTCAAAAATTCCCCTCGTTTTTTTCGACTTGCTTTTCGGCGCCTCGATCTTAGGATGTTTTATTCCCATTTACAACGAGTTCGATCGGCGGAACGGAGACCGGGAAGCGGATGACTTTGCCTGCTTATTCTTAAATTTTATTTTTCTTTTGACCTCCCTGCTTTCCGTATTCGGAATACTGTTTGCGCCGTGGATTATTCAGTGTGTAGCGCCGGATCTTGATCCGCAAAGCTATACTCTCGCTGTCCGGTTGCTGCGAATTATGTTCCCCATGATAATCTTCACCGGCAGCGCCTATACCTTAGTCGGGGTCATGCAGTCAAAGAACCGTTTCATTCTACCCTCGCTTATCAGCTCCATCTCCAATTTCGGAGTAATTCTCTATTTTCTTTTTTTAGACAAGCAATTGGGTTCATACGGCCTCTACGGGTTAGCAATAGCCTATCTCGTTTCCTGGGCTCTGCAGTTTTTAACGCTGTGCATCCCGTTGGTTCACAGCGGATTCCGTCTCCGCCCCATGATTCATTTCTTTCAAAACCCCGCTTTGCTTCGCGCCCTGAAAATGACCCCACAGGTCATTATAGGCTCTTGGCTTGCACCGGTCGGAATGCTCATCGGGACACGGTTTGCATCGAAACTTTCATCCGTCGGCGCTGTCACCATATTTGACTATACCAATAACACCTACACCATTATCGTCGGCATCTTAACCTATGGAATATGCAATTTTGTATTTCCGAAGTTTGCCCGACTGAGCGCCTCGGCAGAAACCGAAAAGTTTAGCAAAGAGGTCCAGCGCGGAATTACTTCTTTATTTTATATTGTTATTCCGATTATGTTCGCCGCGTTTATTCTCTCTGGGGAAGGAATTTCCATTCTGTATCAGCGCGGAAAATTCAACGCAGCCGATGCTGCGCAAACCGCAAAATCCTTACAGTATATGCTGTTCGGAATGCCTGCCTTTTGCCTGATAGAGCTGCTCTCGCGCGTCATGTACGCGAAGAAAAAAGCATATGCCTCCATGTGTGCCGCCATCGTCGGCATTCTCTGCAATTTGCTTTCGACTTTTCTGCTGACATTGAATTCATCGTCGGGAATTGAAGTCATTGCTTTAGGCAATGCCATCGGACAAATTGCCGCGGCCGGATGCCTGATTCTATTCACCTTAATTACCTCCGAGAAACTTCCCTCCCGCGCCTTTATTGTCTCCTGTCTTAAAATCTTTTTTTGCGCCCTTGTGTCCTACGGGGCGATGAAAATCGTTTTTCTTTTTGTCGGCGGTAATGCTTACGAAGTCTCTCTTTTCCGCAACATCGTCACTATTCTCTGCGTGTTCTCGGCGGGAGCTGTTGTATATTTGCTTTTAACCAGTCTTTTTCACATAAAATTTGAACTGCAAGGAGATGAAAAAGAGATTGAGTAACCGTTTCAAAAACAAGTGTCGTGAGCTTTCATACGGCAGCTTCTTTATTCGAATTTTAATCACCCTGACCAATCGAATCTATCAGGCGCTTGAACATAGCTTAATCGGAAACCTTTTAAGCAGCTATCCGTCTGACGCTTCCGAATGCCGGAGCCGTTGCGGTAAAACAGTTTCCGAAAAGCTTTCTTTATCTTCCAAAATCCGAAACTTAAAGATCGCTACGGCAAAAAGCTTTGAAAACAGCCGTATCTTAGCCTGGCTGCAATCCGTCGCAAATTTTCTGTTGCGGCTTTCCATTCGTTCATACAGCATTGCATTTTTGTCGTTTGGTTCTTATTGCATTATTCTGTATTATATTATCAACTATCTGAAATTTGATATCAGCGTAGGCAAAGACCGATTGTATATCGGTATCTTTTTAGTCATTTGCGCAATACCGGCTTTATTCTCCAAAAAAGGCCTTGCCCACATGCTTTCGGGAAGCACCTTCGGTCATATCTTTTTGTTCGGAGTTGCCGGAATTCGGAAATACAGCTTAGAAAACGTCGGTCCGTCCGTCCACAAAAACAATGCTTCCTTTATTGTCGGCATGGCTGCCGGGCTGTTAACCGTGTTTGTTTCCCCGTTTTGGATTCTTTTCGGAATCATCGGAATCATCGGCGCCGCACTGATCTGTCATATTCCGGAGCTTGGAATTGTAATGCTGTTTTTAACATTGCCGTTCCTCCCTACCATGCTTTTGGCCGCGCTGATTTGCTTTTTATTTTTTGCTTACATGTTGAAATACATCCGCGGCAAACGCAATCTCCGTTTTGATTCGTTTGATCGCAGTGTAGTGATGTTTTGCATATTTGTTCTGTTTGCAGGTCTTTTTTCCGTAGACACAATCGGAAGCATAAAGGTGGCACTTCTTTGGCTGTGTTTCCTATGCGGCTATTTCCTCTGTGTCAATTTAATTTCAAATGCACTCTGGGCCAAACGCTGCATCGGTGCCATGCTTACATCCACACTGATTGTTGCGGCATACGGTATTCTACAATATCTCTCCGGCAGTGCTTCCACATCCTGGCAAGATACAAAAATGTTCTCCGATATCAGCGGACGCGTTGTATCTACCTTTGAAAACCCCAATGTTTTAGGGGAGTTTTTAATTCTGACCACTCCCTTCTTTTTTGCGCTGACACTCAATGCCAAACGAATGAGCGAAAAAGCCCTGTCCTTCTTTATGACATGCGTATGCATAATTTGCTTGGTATTCACTTGGTCCCGAGGCGCTTGGTTAGGCTTTATGTTTGGAATGGTTCTGTTTCTTTTAATTTACAGCCGGAAAGCCATGATTTTATTGGTAGCCGGGCTGTGCACAATCCCATCCTGGCCGTTTATCCTGCCGGAAAGTATTATCAATCGATTTACTTCCATTGGCAATATCAGCGATTCCTCCACCTCTTTCCGTGTAAACATCTGGAAGGGCTCCATCCGAATGATTGAAAGCTTTTTCCTGTCCGGTGTAGGACTCGGCATCAATTCCTTCCAAAAAATTTATCCCGACTATTCTCTGCCGGCGATTGAAAGTGCACCTCATGCACACAATCTGTATCTCGAATTGCTGGCGGAAATCGGTGTTTTCGGACTTTTATCCTTTCTTGTATGCATGCTTATATTTACCCGTTCTAATTTCAACCTGTTTCGCAAACCGAATATTATCAAAAGCAACCGTCTTTTCGTGATCGCCGGTTTTTGCGGAATTTTCGCCATACTGCTGCAAGGTCTCACTGATTATGTATGGTACAATTACCGACTGTTTTTAATGTTCTGGTTAGTCGTAGGCTTAACCGCTGCAATGCGAAAATTATCCACTGCCAATTCGGGAGCCTATTTCCCGCAATACTCTATAGAAAGTTAGGTGCGATTATGAGCGAACGTTCTGCAAAAAAGTTTAGATTTAATATTATTGATGTCCTATTTATCCTGCTGATTCTTATTGTTATCTTAGGCGGATTCTACTTCTTCCGAATCCGTTCAGCAAAAAACGCACAAACTGCCCAGCAAATTTCGATTTCCTATACCGTAGAGATCAAAGATATCGATGAAGATGTTTTGCCTCACATTACTAAAGGCGATCCTGTTGTAGACAGTTACTCCCTCAAAAATATCGGTATCGTTGAGGCGATTTCTTATACGGATTCTGAGTATATCGGTGTTAACCAGGAGGACGGTACTATTGTAAAGTCCGTCTATCCAGGCTATCAGAACATCAAAATTACCATTCAAGCCGATGCCGATACCGGCCACGGAACTTATGAAATCAACGGATATACATTAGCAGTAGGAACCGCAGTTTCTGTTCGACTTCCCGGGTTTGCCGGAAGCGGATCCTGCATCAGCATTACAGAAGGTGAGGTGTAAAAATTCATGGAAGCAAAAGAAAAAAAGGCAAGAAAACTTCCCTTTAATATTATCGATGTCATCATTATCCTTGCCGTCCTTGCATTAGGCGCCGGAATTTTTATGCGAATTCAATTAAAGCGGCAATCCGTTTCGAAAGAGCTTCAAACGGTGACTGTAACAGTAAAAGTTCGCCGTGTTCTTGCGCAAACCGATGCGTTAATCTCAAAGGGCGATGTATTTTATCAAAAATCCGACATGACTAAACTCGGCGAGGTGTCTTCCAAAGAGTTATTCCCCGCTGTCATCTATACAGCCGGTCCGGACGGCAAATTAATTCGCAGTGAATATGATTTGAACGACCGTGTTGATATGGTAATCGCTCTTGCCGTTGAAGGAATATCCTCAGAAAGCGGCTTTTTGATAGCCGGATCCAAATATATCGCACCGGGAAGCTCACTCACCATGATTTCAGGCGATCTTGAATTATTCGTTCAGGTTTTAAAAATCGATTCATAATATTTTAAATAAAGGGTGTCCCAAGACAACATCATGCGTCAGGGACACCCTTTGCTATATAATTCATTCGATTTAAAAACGCGATACCCGGCAAAGCCGATTTCCATCATTGTGCGGGGAATTCGATATGACTCAATAATTTCTTATTGAATTCTACGGCAGAATTGTACCCCATTTCCTTCAAACGGCTGTTCATAGCGGCAATCTCAATAATTACGGCAAGATTTCGTCCGGGTTTTACCGGAATGGTATTCGTGGGTACGCTGATCCCCATGATATCGGTAAACTCGGATTCCAAGCCAAGGCGGTCATACATTTTCCCCTGCACCCATGCCTCCAACTTGATGACAAGGTCGATTTTCTCGGTATCTTTAATTGCCCCGATACCGAAAATCTTGCTGACATCCACAACACCGATTCCGCGGAGCTCCACATAATGGCGAATCAACTCCGGCGCAGCTCCGACTAAAGTTGTTTCAGACACACGACGTATCTCTACCGCATCATCCGCGATTAAACGATGTCCACGCTTCACCAGTTCAATGGCTGTCTCGCTTTTTCCGATTCCGCTGTCGCCTAAAATCAGAATTCCCTCTCCGTATACTTCCACCAGCACACCGTGACGGGTAATACTGGGAGCCAGCTCCACATTCAAATAGGCAATTAAGCCCGCCATAAAATGAGAGGTTTCCAGTTTGGTTCTTAAAATCGGCACGCCGTATTCCGAAGCCATCGTCATGAACGGCTCGGGAACCTCTAACGAACTGGTAAAAACAACCGCCACCGGATTTTTAGATAAAAACTGATATACACAGGTATTGAGCACCTCGGCGGAAAGCGACATTAAATATTGATGTTCCGCATTCCCGATGATCTGGATACGGGTAGGTTCAAAACAGCGAAAAAATCCTACCAATTGCAATCCCGGACGGCTGACATCCGACCGTGTAACTCGAATTTCACCGATGTTCTCGGGAATGCATATTTGTTCCAAGCTGAATTTATCAATTATCTTTTGCAATGCAATTGTACTGTTGTCATCCATATATGCTTTCTCCTTCAATTCAAAGTCTGCAATCTTCCGATTTTTTTATTTCATTTGTTTTCATTATACTATATATTTATTCAGTTTGCAAGTGACTAAAGCACAGTGATTTCGGCGTCAAGAAGTGCTACCTTCAAAGCAGAATCAATTTTCGTCTGCTGAAGTTCCGTTTCCATCTGCTGAATCTTTGTTTCATATTCGGTGATTTTGGACTGAAGTGCTTCATTGCCGGCATTGTCCTTTTTCATCTGTGCAATCAAGGCAGCGGATTCACCGTGCTGTTTGGTAAGGGCATCAAAATCAGTTTTCAGTTTACCATAGCGAATATCAAGATTTTCTTCACCTGCGGTAAAGATTTTATTCTGTTTCATTTCCCCAATGGTTTCTTCAACTGCTTTATCATCCAAACCTTTTGCTTTGAGAATTTCCTGTAAAGTCATTGTTTATTTCCTCACTTTCAAATTACGATTTTTACAAGTTTCGTCTTGCTTTGAAATACTCTGTTTTACTTCTGACTTTTGAAGAAGGGTATGAAAAAAGCACCCTGCAAACGCAAGATGCTTGAATCAATATAAAATGTTTATCGCCTGTCTTTGAAAAAGTCCTTCCAATATGGGTTTTCCTTGTCAAAGATTTCTTTTTGTTCAGGTGTCAGATTGTGCGGATAGTCTGCAAACAAATTAAACACCTTTTTCTTGTCAAAACTGAAAAGGAATTCACCGTCCCTGTCAGATGTATCAACCCACCAAACTTGTTCGGCTTCACTCTCTTTATAAAATTTATCATCTGACATTTCCGGTAGCCCCCTTTCGTTGTTTAGCAGTATCAGTGTTAATATAACCAAGAATTGTTCTGAAATCATCGCCATTTAACTGACTAATATCAGTCGCATAGGCGGTTGAATAATAAGCGGAAGATGAAGTGCATCCAAATCTATGTTTTAAGGTTGTGGTGACATCACCAAAGTCATTCCAACCATTTCTGTCGGACTTCGGGTGTTGCAGTTCAAGATATTGAAGAATCCCCTTATTCTTTCTGACTATTGCCGCGTGTGTTCCAACAGATAAATAATACTCAGAACCTTCTTGAAGTTGTTCGAGAATTCGTTTCCCGTTTGTCAGATTGCTTTTTGCAGAATCCTCAACAATAGATTTTACACCTAAATCCTTAAACATATTGATTTTATTAAGTTTACTACTAAACCACCTTCTGCTCTCACCATCTCGAAAATCAAGGACATTCCAACCTTGTTTTTGCCCAGCATATGCTAACGCAACAGAAGCACAAGAACCTTTTGTTAAATCCCCGCCCGATATGGTATGAATAATTTCTTTATTCGTCAGGATATTAGAATTAAGAAGAACTTCATTATAATCAATACCTTTTGACTGTAACGCTTTACTTGTAGTGGTTTCAATTGCTGTAAAATTAATTTTACCACCTTTTTGCGAATTTTTCAAGGCAGGTATCTTTGGTGAAATCTTCTGGGCTTCCTTCAGATATTTTTCTTTGAAATCCTGATAACCGGTTGTTTCAATGAACCCACCTGTTTCATTGTTCCACTTCTGATAGGTTGTTTCATTTTTAACTGCCCATCTTGCCCTTTGCAGAACACAGCAGCGACAGTTGCAATCTTCCGAAGCGATACCGAATTTACCCGGGCAATCAACTTTCATCCCGCCGACTTCAAACGGTTCATCGAGTTCACGGATTTGCCCGTGAAGCTTGCGATGATTGGTTCGTGTACATCCATCGAGAACTGCATTCCATTGTTTTACGATGTCAGCAAGTGCAGATGTATAATTCTTTGTAAGAGAATCGATATATTTATATAATATTTCATTCTCCGTCCGTTATTAATCGATTCAGACTTGAAAAAACGGGTGGAATTGTGATAAAATAATAATATAATAATGTTTTGCATGCTGCTCGATACAGCATGACCGATACTATAACAGAGGCCTGTATGACAAACAATATCAATTTACACAAATCCATTGTTTTCTCCGGAGTGCAGCCCAGCGGAAATCTTACCATCGGAAATTATCTCGGTGCAATTAAAAACTGGAAGCACTTTGAGCAAGACTATAATTCCATCTACTGCGTTGTTGATTTGCATGCGATCACCTTGCGTCAGGATCCGGCTCTTTTACGGAAGCGCACATTAGAGACATTGGCTGTTTTTATTGCCTGCGGACTGGATGTTCAAAAGAACACACTTTTTATTCAGAGTCATGTTCATGAACATGCCGAGCTTGCATGGGTATTGAATTGCTACTCCATGTTCGGAGAGCTTTCCCGCATGACACAATTCAAAGACAAAAGCCAAAAACATGCCAACAACATTAACGCCGGTCTGTTTACCTACCCCGTTTTAATGGCTGCCGATATTTTGCTGTATCAAACATCCATTGTACCGGTCGGTATTGACCAAAAACAGCATGTGGAATTAGCACGCAATATCGCGCAACGATTTAATTCGATTTATTCGGACACTTTTGTAATTCCGGAACCGTGGATTCCGCAACACGGAACCAAAATCATGTCCTTAGCCGAGCCGGATAAAAAGATGAGCAAATCCGATGAGAATCCCAATGCCACCATCCGCATTTTGGACTCAAAGGACGATATCATCCGCAAGTTTAAACGTGCCGTTACGGACAGCGGCTCGGAAATAAAATTCTCCCCGGACAAGCCCGGCATCAGCAACCTCATGACCATCTATTCCTGCTTCAACGGAAAAAGCATGGAAGAAATCGAACGGGAATTTGAAGGACGCGGTTACGGAGAATTCAAATTAGCCGTAGGCGAAACCTGTGCAGACTGCCTCTCTCATATCCGCGAAGAATTCGCTAAGCTTTCATCAGACAAAGCTTACCTTGAAAAAATCGCCAAAGACGGAGCGGAACGCGCGTCGTATCTTGCCCGTAAAACCTTAAGTAAAGTATATCGAAAAGTCGGTTTTTTAGCCAAAACATAATCGGAACCGAAACCGTAAAATAAAGGAGTAAAGTCCAATGAATTACAGTGTAATTTTAGGCATTGCCGCCGTACTGTGCGCCGGCATTTTAGCCTTTGTAGCAACCCCTTTGGTGCGTGTGCTCGCGTATGCGCTCGGTGCCATCGACGTACCCCGTGACAACCGTCGCATGCATAAATCTCCGGTCCCGCGTATGGGCGGTTTAGCCATTTTCCTTGCCTTTGTAATTACTACCCTTGCCTTTTGTGAATATTCCTCTACCTTACTCACCATTTGGTTCGGCGGATTAATTATTGTAGTTTTGGGAATTTTCGATGACATTTTCTCACTCAATCCTTTTGTGAAACTGCTTGTGCAAATCGGTGTTGCCCTCATCGCGGTTTATCAAGGTATCATTATTGAACGCATTCATATTTTCGGGCACTATATTTCGTTCGGTATATTTTCGATTCCGATCACAATTATATGGATCACAGGTCTTATCAATGCAATCAATTTAATCGACGGTCTGGATGGACTCGCCTGCGGAGTCAGTGCAATTTGCTCGGTCACACTGACCGTTGTCACATTGATGTTCGCGGAACCGCTGTTTGCTTTAGTCACTGCAATTTTGGCCGGTTCCTGCATCGGTTTTCTTCCCTTTAACTCAAATCCTGCCAAGATTTTCATGGGCGATACCGGCGCGATGTTTTTGGGATATACGCTATCCATACTGTCCATCCAAGGGCTTTTCAAAATGCACACCGTTCTTGCCTTTATCATTCCGCTGTTCGTATTCGGATTGCCGCTTTTGGATACCATGTGGTCATTTATTCGCCGTATCTTTTCGGGAAAATCCCCGTTTGTCGGCGATAAAAAGCATATTCACCACCGACTGATTGCCATGGGCTTCAACCAAAAGCAATCCACCTTGATTCTGTATTCGATTTGCGGCATGATGGGAATCGCCGCTATCATGTTTTCCGCTGAGCGGATTATTTCCGGTATTATTATCCTGTTTTTCGCATTTGCTTTTGAAGCCGGTATTTATTTCTGTCTGAAATCTCAAAAGCATCGCTCCAATTTAGGGCTGAATTTATCGGCTCCTCCGGCAGATTCATCGGAAGATTCCAAAGAGAGCGAAGCTTCCAAAGACAGTTCCCCCCAAGAATAAAAAATCAAATAAAACAGGGTGAAGATTTCTCAAAAAAGAGTCTTCACCCTGCTTTTTTATTATATTGATTCATCCGATACGGTATTATACGGATATCAAAAATAAAATAGCCAGCAAAATCAAAACATCCGGATTGCTTTGATTTCCGGTCAACAGCAACAGCATTACACCAAACAGTACAATATCATCAAACTCTAAATTTTTGGGAAGCAGCGAACCGATTATGGAATTTCCCGATTCCTTTCCCTTTGTATCCTCCGTATTTTTGCACTCCGGAACATCTTCCTTTTCCGAGTTTTCCAACAAATCGCCTCGAAGAAGCTGCCCTCGGTAATCCGGAGGAATGCGTCCCGAAAAATTATCCCGAATTTCATGTTTTTCCGAATCACTGCCATAACTACGGCTATACATATTTCCTCCTAATTTCATTTATAGTATATTTTTAATCAACGCCGCTATTTCACTCATAGAGAGCATTTTCAATATTTTATCAATTCGTTCCTGCCGCTGTGGGTTTAAGTACGGTCTAAGCGCCATAAGAAGCGCTATTTTCGGGTCATCCGATTTCTTATCGGCAGGACGGCTGCCGCTGCCGCCTAAAAGCTTTTGTAACCCTGCCGCAATAACAGCGGAATCTGCTGTCGGCGAAATACCGGAAGGATTGTTTTGCGGCACTTCGGATTTTGGTTTTTCATTGTCTGTATGACGGTCGGAATCTGAAATATCGCTCTCCGGACGCATGGATTTTACGATCCCCATCACTTTTTGCATCATTTCGGGATTGGAAAGTACAGCATCCAGTTTGTTTTTCAAATCATCGTTTTCCAAAACAAAAACTCACCGTCCTTTCGTATACTGCTTAAAACGACTGTTTTATCTGGTCTGAAATTTGCTGTATGACGTCCGGCCCCAATCGGTCTATCAGTTTTCGGATATCCGTCTCCGAAACCTCCTCAAGCTTACGGCGCATTTTTTTTACATCTCGGGTTGCACGTTCCGCGTGATGAGCATCGGCCCCGGACGCAATCAGCATTGCCTGAATTTTTTGACGCAAACTATCATCATCTAAGCTTAAAAATAAATTAATCGTATTCTTATCAAATTCCATAATACTACTCCTATCCATATTGGGTTTTAATATATTTTATTCCGATTACAGAAAAAAGTTCTCACTTTTCCGATATATGTTTTTTACAAATTAATTTCAAAAGGCTCAATAAAAATAAAATTCGAATGCATAATCCGGAAAAATCGTGATACATCCTTGTTTTATTTATGAGATCATTCAAAATCAATCGTATTTGACTTTTTTGACCTTTACTGACTTTTGACTTTATTTGACCTATGATGTATACTTAGATTGTAAAAAGAGATAATGTATCAAAAAAGTCAGATAAAGTCAGGAGTTTAAAAAATGATACTTTCCGATATGGTTGCCGACATGATCGAACAAATGCTTCAAAATGCGGACGGAGAAATTGAGATTCAGCGACGGGCTCTCGCGGACAAGTTCGGTTGTGTGCCCAGTCAAATTAATTACGTCATTGCTTCCCGCTTCACTCCGGAGCGCGGATATATTATTCAAAGCAAGAGAGGCGGAGGCGGTTATGTCCGCATTATAAAAAAGCAAATGCAAAAAGATAAATATCTCATGCATTTTCTCTACGCGATCGGTGACAGCATTGAAGAAAAGGATGCCGTTGCCTTTTGTCAAAACTTAGTCGGAAATAATATTCTGAGCAATCGTGAAATGCAGATAATTTGTGCCGCTCTTTCGGAGCAAACACTCGGGGATATTCCACCGGAAAACCGGGCACACATTCGTGCAAAAATTTTTGTTCATATTATTTTATCTCTGATGCAATGATTATCCATTTAATAATACGATAATAATACAATTACAAGTAAGGAGGGAACAGATATGTTCTGCCAAAACTGCAAAAAAAATGAAGCTACCGTATATTATAAAAAAACCGTTAACAACCATTCAAAAGAATATCATCTCTGTCCCGCTTGCGCTGAAAATATGGAAAGAGAGGGTGTGATTGATTTTAGATTCCCATTTGAATTTGATTCATTGTTCAATCAAATGATGGAACTGCCTTTTATCGATCCGATTTCACTTTTGGGCTTCGACGAAAGAAGCTATTGTCCGTCGCTCGGCATGATTCATTCGCTGAAGGAATCAAGGGAGAGTCAGACGCATCCGGAAAACCGGACCGAAACAGCGTCCGAAAAATCCCCGTGCACCGGATGTGCAAATACAGAACAAGATTCGAAAGCGCACCCGATCTCCAAGGAAGCACAGATTCAAGAGCTACAGAAAAAAATGGATCGTGCAGTCGAAACGCAGGAATTTGAAAAAGCCGCAGAATATCGCGATGAAATAAAGAAACTGAAGGAAAGTGCATAAGCACTGCGGCGTGGTTCTTTGATGTAAGAAAAAATTAAAAATATTATATTGACTTTCCGATTCATATATTTATAGCAACAAATTTTTTCAAGAATCCGCTTTTATTTTTCATCTTGCCGTTAGAATCTCAGTGTCAGACATTTTGTCCGGCACTGGGATTTCAATAAATACGGCAAAAAAGCAAATGATTCTCTTTTAATAACATATTCCCACATGGTAAAACATATGGATAAACACACAAGGCAGCAAGGAGATGAAGTATTATGCAAAACAGATTTACTCAGGCAGCACAGGAAGCCTTGAATAATGCGCTTTTGACTGCACGGAAGCTTGGACACACATATATCGGCACCGAGCATCTTCTTTTAAGTTTATTAAATCAGGAGGACAGCGTTGCCGCAAAAATATTAGAAAACCGCGGAGTTACCTATGACAAAATATATAATGCCGTATGCAGTATGGCCGGGACCGGCGAAGAAAGCGTTGTCGGTGTCGCCGATCTCACACCCCGCACAAAAAGGGTCATTGAGTCAGCTGCGTATGCCGCACTGAAATACGGTCAGAACTACATCGGAACCGAACATTTGCTGTTAGGTTTAATTTCGGAGCGTGACTGTATCGCAGTAAAGCTGTTATCGGCGCAAAATGTCAGTGTACGCGATTTGGCAGGCGATATCGGCGCATTTTTTGAGGAAGGCTTCAGTGAAACGCCTTACAGCACTCACGATTCCAAGCGGAGAGGAAGCACTTCCAAAAACGCTGACACACCGACCCTTTCGAAATTCGGAATTGATCTGTGCGAAGCTGCAAAAAAAGGAAAACTGGATCCGATTATCGGCCGCGATACCGAAATGGAACGCGTAATCCAAATTCTCTGCAGACGCACCAAAAACAATCCGTGTTTAATCGGTGAACCCGGTGTCGGTAAGACAGCGGTTGTAGAAGGCCTTGCCGCTAAAATCACAGAAGGTAACGTACCGGAAACATTAAAAGATAAAACGATCATTACTTTGGATATCGCCGGAATGATTGCCGGCGCAAAGTTTCGCGGTGAATTTGAGGAACGTTTGAAAAATGTGATGGCAGAGGTGAAAAAGAATCCGAATATTATTCTTTTTGTCGATGAAATTCATACAATTATCGGTGCCGGTGCGGCAGAGGGCGCAATTGATGCCGCAAATATTCTAAAACCCGCTCTGTCCCGCGGAGAAATGCAGCTTATCGGCGCAACCACCATTGACGAGTATCGCAAATATATTGAAAAGGATGCTGCCTTGGAGCGGCGTTTTCAATCCGTTATGGTCGGGGAGCCGACGCCCGAGGAAGCCATTCTCATTTTGAAAGGGCTCCGAGACAAATATGAGGCGCATCATAAAATCAAAATTTCGGATGCTGCCATTGAGGCGGCAGTCAACATGTCAAGACGATATATTACCGACCGTTATCTGCCGGATAAAGCCATCGACTTGATTGATGAAGCCGCATCCAAAAAAAGAATTTCCAATTTCACTTCCCCCGCCGAGATTAAAGAGTTGGAGGATGAAATCAAAAAACTGAATATTGAGAAGGAAGCGGCCATTCGTGCACAGGAATTTGAGCGGGCAGCTCAGTTTCGGGATCGCATCGCCGCAGCCGAAGAAAAAAAAGAGAAAGCAAAATCCGCATGGAAAGAGAAAAACACCTCTAACACGCTTTCCATTGACGAAAACGACATTGCCGATATTGTAACGAGCTGGACACATATCCCGGTTCGCAAATTGGAATCCGAAGAGAGCGAGCGACTTTTGCATTTGGAAGAGCTCTTACATCAACGTGTGATTGGGCAGGACACTGCAATCAGTGCCGTATCCAGAGCGATACGCCGTTCCCGTATGGGACTGAAAGATCCCAAGCGCCCTGCCGGTTCTTTCATCTTCTTAGGTCCGACCGGTGTCGGAAAAACAGAATTGGCAAAAGCGTTAACGGAGATTCTGTTCGGCGATGAAAATATGATGATTCGAATTGACATGTCCGAATATATGGAAAAACACAGTATATCCAAGTTGATCGGTTCTCCTCCGGGATACGTAGGATATGAAGAGGGCGGACAATTAACCGAAAAAATTCGTCGGAATCCGTATTCGGTTGTTCTTTTCGATGAAATTGAAAAAGCACATCCGGATGTCTTCAATCTCCTGCTGCAAATTTTGGATGACGGAACGCTGACTGATTCGGAAGGACGTCATGTAGATTTTAAAAACACTATTATTATCATGACATCCAATATCGGCGCGTCCGATATTGCAGAACCGAAGAAGCTCGGCTTCTCATCTAACGAAAAAGAATTGCTCAGAGATGACGAAAATATGCACAAAACCGTCATGAATGCATTAAAGCATGCCTTTCGCCCGGAGTTTTTGAATCGTATTGATGAAATTATCATCTTTTCAAAGCTCACAAAGGAAGATATTCACAATATTGCCCGTATGCTCCTTTCGGAAAGTGCAAAGCGCATACAAAAGGTCGGTGTCACCGTGCAGTTTGACGACAGCCTGATTGACTATATCGCCGACGAGGGATTTGATCCGGTTTACGGGGCGCGTCCTTTAAAACGGGCCATTGTCCGTTGTGTGGAAGACGGATTTGCTACCGAAATGCTGGAAGGAAAATTCCATGCGGGAGACTGTGTAAAGATTTCGGTCAAAGGCGAAAAAACAGTATTTGAATCCGTATAAATTCATTTTTTCCCGTTTATCAATTTCAAGTTGCAAGCAAAAACAAACGGCATCGAAATTCAAGGAGCAGCAAACCAAACTTCGGTTTGCTGCTCCTTTGCTTTCAAACAAAAAAAGAGACTCGATAAAATCGAATCTCTTTTTGCAATTCACAGAAAATCTTTACTCATCGCATCCGCAGGAACAGCCATGCTCGTCAGAATGCTCATTGGCGCATTCCTCCGCGTGGCTAACTTCCATCACGGTTTCAAAGTTGGAGCTCGTTTCCGTATCAGTACGTTCTACATCTAAATTCTGATAGCATTCCATACCGGTACCGGCGGGAATTAACTTACCGATAATAACGTTTTCCTTCAGACCCAACAAGTGATCCACCTTGCCTTTGATTGCCGCTTCCGTCAAGACCTTGGTCGTCTCTTGGAAGGATGCAGCCGAGAGGAAGGATTCCGTTAACAGCGATGCTTTGGTAATACCTAAAAGCACCGGTGAAGAAGTAGCCGGACGAAGTGTTTTGTCTCCCTCGGCAATTCTCTTCGCAATCGCCTCATTCTCTGCTTCAAATTCAGTCACATCTACCAGCGATCCCATCAAAAGCGCCGTGTCACCGCCGTCTTCAATGCGCACCTTGCGAGTCATTTGTCTTGCAATGATTTCAATATGCTTATCATTAATTTCAATGGACTGAATGCGGTAAACTCGTTGAATCTCACGAATAATATATTCGTATACAGCTTCCAATCCGTTGATTTTGGTGATATCCGCAGGACTCATATATCCTTCGGTCAAAGCCTGACCCCGTGTGATGTAGTCCCCTTCCTCAACGATAATATGCATACCGTAAGGAATTGCATATGTCGCTTCTTCTCCTTCCGAAGAAGTAACGATAATATTACGGGTACGTTTTACATCCTGGAACCGGCACACACCGGAAATCTCGGAAATAACAGCCGTTTTCTTCGGACGTCTCGCCTCAAAGAGTTCCTCGACACGCGGCAAACCTTGCGTAAT
Source organism: uncultured Eubacteriales bacterium (assembly GCA_934365155.1). Lineage (GTDB taxonomy): Bacteria > Bacillota > Clostridia > Oscillospirales > CAG-272 > RGIG8399. Next base: position 38,447 of record CAKRMZ010000001.1, read on the forward strand.
ATCGGCACCGGCAACACCACCTGTATGGAACGTTCTCATGGTAAGCTGTGTACCCGGCTCACCGATGGATTGCGCTGCGATAATACCCACAGCCTCACCGACGCTTACCGGCTTTCCGGAAGCCAAATCCGCACCGTAACAATGTGCGCAGACACCGTGTTTAGACTTACATGTCAGAACAGTACGAATATGAACTTTCTTAATTCCGGCAGCAATAATCTTTTTCACCTGAGCCGGACTCAACATTGTGTTGGCTTCGGCGATTACTTCACCGGTCTGCGGATCGACAACGGCTTCCACCACATATCGACCGGGCAAGCGATCTGCAAGCGGCTCAATCACTTCTTTGCCGTCCGTAACATCGCTGACCCACATACCGGCATGTGTGCCGCAATCTTCTTCACGGATAATCACATCCTGTGAAACGTCAACCAAACGACGGGTCAAATATCCGGAGTCGGCCGTTTTCAGTGCCGTATCGGACAAGGACTTACGGGAACCGCGCGCACCGATGAAATACTCCAGGATACTAAGACCCTCACGGAAGTTCGATTTAATCGGAAGTTCCATCGTGCGTCCGTCGGTTGCAAACATCAATCCGCGCATACCGGCAAGCTGACGCATGTTGTTCATACTGCCTCGAGCACCGGAATCACTCATCATCTTAATCGGGTTATAATAATCCAGATTCTTGATAAATGCGCTGGTTACATCGTTTGTTGCTTTTTCCCAGATTTTAATCACGTTTTTATAGCGTTCTTCTTCCGACAACTCACCCAACATAAAATGATCCATGATGTTGAGGACTTGTTTTTCAGCGTCCGCAATAATTCCTTTTTTCTCGCTCGGAATTGTCATATCATAAACGGAAATGGAAAGTGCACCGCGGGTGGAATATTTAAAGCCCATGGCTTTAATCTCATCCAATACCTGTGCCGTGACATTGGAACCGAATTTTTTGATACAGCGGTCCACAATTTCTCCGAGATCCTTTTTCTTTGTAGCAAAAGTAATCTCCAAGTCAAACGCCTTCTCAGGATCACTGCGGTCAACAAAGCCAAGGTCCTGCGGAATCGGCTGGTTGAAAATCAAACGTCCCAGTGTCGCATCAATAATGCGGGATTTCTTTTCACCGTTGATCTCTTTCTCCATCCGTACCTTGATCGGAGCATGAAGTCCGAGTTCACCGTTTTCATAGGCCATCATCGCCTCATCAAAATTGCAGAAAACATGTCCCTCGCCGGGCTCACCGCTCTTTTCAATCGTCAGATAATAGGACCCGAGAACCATATCCTGTGAGGGAACTGCTACAGCGCGTCCGTCCATCGGCTTTAACAGGTTGTTTGCAGAAAGCATTAAAAATCTTGCTTCTGCCTGCGCCTCAGCGCTTAACGGAACATGGACCGGCATCTGGTCACCGTCAAAGTCCGCGTTAAATGCAGAACAAACAAGCGGATGCAGACGAATTGCACGTCCTTCCACCAAAACCGGTTCAAAAGCCTGAATAGAAAGACGGTGCAGAGTCGGTGCACGGTTCAGCAAAACCGGATGCTCTTTAATTACATGCTCAAGCGCATCCCAAACCTCGGCATTGACCCGCTCCACTTTCTTTTTTGCGTCCTTAATATTCGAAGCCTTCTGCGTTTCCACCAAACGTTTCATAACAAAAGGTTTAAATAACTCCAGTGCCATTTCCTTCGGCAAACCGCATTGATAAATTTTCAGACTCGGTCCGACAACGATAACCGAACGTCCGGAATAGTCAACACGTTTACCGAGCAGGTTCTGACGGAAACGTCCCTGCTTACCGCGCAACATCTCCGAAAGCGATTTCAACGGACGGTTGCTCGGTCCGGTCACGGGTTTTCCGCGACGACCGTTATCAATCAGCGCATCCACAGATTCCTGAAGCATCCGTTTCTCGTTTCGAATGATAATTTCCGGCGCCGAAAGTTCCATCAAGCGTTTTAACCGGTTATTCCGGTTGATCACGCGTCGATATAAGTCATTCAAATCACTTGTGGCAAAACGTCCGCCGTCAAGCTGTACCATCGGACGGATATCCGGGGGTAACACCGGAATGACATCCAAAATCATCCATTCCGGCTTGTTTCCGGATTTTCGAAACGCCTCCACAACTTCAAGACGCTTAATAATTTTTACTTTCTTTTGTCCGCTGGCAGTAAGGAGCTCTGCTTTTAAATCTTCCGCCAATTTCGGAATATCCAACGCAGCAAGCAATTCTTTGATTGCTTCCGCGCCCATTCCGACACGGAAATCATTTTCGTATTTTTCATACATATCACGGTATTCACGGTCGCTTAAAAGCTGGTTTCTCTCAAGCGGAGTGGATCCGGGATCAATGACAATATATTGTCCGAAATAAAGAACTTTTTCAAGGAGTCTCGGAGAGATATCCAGTAAAAGTCCCATTCGGGAAGGAATCGCACGAAAATACCAAATGTGAGAAACCGGTGCAGCCAACTCAATATGCCCCATCCGTTCACGGCGAACCTTCTTGGTTGTTACTTCCACGCCGCACTTTTCACAGGTTTTTCCTTTGTATTTTACCCGTTTGTAGCGTCCGCAAAGACACTCCCAGTCTTTGGTTGGGCCGAAAATACGCTCACAGTACAAACCGTCCCGTTCGGCCTTCAATGTACGATAGTTGATTGTCTCCGGCTTTTTTACCTCGCCGTGCGACCAAGACCGGATCATTTCAGGAGATGCTAATCCTATCTTAATTGAATCAAAGGTTCTTGCGTTATCCATAAGATTTTCTCCTCCTTATTCTTCATCAGCGTCAAAGTCGCTGTCTGAACCATCTTCATATACATCGTCAAAGAAATCATCGGTATCTTCAGTTTCGTTACCGTCTTCATCAAAGCTGCTTACAGAATCCAGTTCTGTTTCCGCATCGTTGACGACTTCTCCGATATCATCAGCTGAAACATAGTTCATTTCGGGTAAATCTTCTTCGCCGATTGTGGAAAGGTCAATCACCTCTCCGTCTTTATTCAGCACATTGATATCCAGTGCCAAGGCCTGCAATTCTTTCACGAGCACCTTGAACGATTCGGGAACACCCGGCGTCGGAACATTCTGACCTTTGACAATTGCTTCATATGTTTTTACACGTCCGGTAACATCGTCGCTCTTTACCGTCAGAATTTCCTGCAAAGTATATGCAGCACCGTAAGCCTCTAATGCCCAAACCTCCATCTCACCGAAACGCTGTCCGCCGAACTGAGCTTTACCGCCCAGAGGCTGCTGCGTAACCAGAGAATACGGGCCGGTGGAACGCGCGTGGATTTTATCGTCTACTAAGTGGTGGAGCTTCAGGTAATACATAATTCCGACAGTAACCGGATTATCAAACGGCATTCCGGTACGTCCGTCATAGAGAATGGTCTTACCGTCTTCACGCAATCCGGCTTTTTTCAAGCATTCCGCAATGTCTGACTCGTTCGCACCGTCAAATACCGGTGTCATAATCTTCCAACCGAGATGCTTTGCTGCTATGCCGAGATGCACTTCAAGCACCTGTCCGATATTCATTCGGGAAGGCACGCCCAGAGGATTCAGCACGATATCCAGCGGAGTGCCGTCGGGCAGGAAAGGCATATCCTCCGGAGGCAATATGCGCGAAACAACACCTTTGTTACCGTGACGTCCTGCCATTTTATCACCGACAGAAAGTTTTCTCTTCTGTGCAATATAAACACGGACCACTTTATTCACTCCGGGCGGCAGCTCGTCGGAATGATCCCTTGAGAACACCTTGACATCCACAACGATACCGCTCTCGCCGTGCGGAACGCGCAAGGAAGTATCGCGCACCTCCCGCGCCTTTTCTCCGAAAATGGCACGTAAAAGTCTTTCTTCAGCCGTCAGCTCCGTCTCTCCTTTCGGAGTTACCTTGCCGACCAAAATATCGCCTGCACGGACCTCGGTTCCTTTGCGAATAATTCCGTCTGCATCCAAATCCTTCAGTGCATCGTCTCCGACATTGGGAATTTCACGCGTAATTTCTTCCGGACCTAATTTTGTGTCGCGGGCCTCGTGTGAATATTCTTCGATATGAATCGAGGTATATACATCGTCACGAACCAAACGTTCATTAATTAAAACAGCGTCCTCATAGTTATAACCTTCCCATGTCATAAACCCGATCAGCGCGTTTTTACCCAACGCCAATTCGCCGTTTGCAGTCGCAGGACCGTCTGCAATAACCTGACCGGCTTCTACTCGATCACCCTTAAAGACAATCGGTTTCTGATTCACACAGGTGCTTTGGTTGGAGCGTTTGAATTTAATTAAATAATAGAAATCTTTCTTTCCGGAGTCCGTCGCCACCACAATACGGTCAGCACTGACATGCTCCACATATCCGGCCTCTTTCGCAACCACACACACGCCCGAATCGACAGCGGTTTTATATTCCATACCGGTACCGACAATCGGTGAATCGGTCGTCAACAGCGGCACTGCCTGCTTCTGCATGTTTGAACCCATCAATGCACGGGAGTTATCATCATTTTCAAGGAAGGGGATCAGTGCCGTTGCTACCGACACAACCATTCGCGGTGACACATCGACATAATCCACCTTAGAGGCATCCACTTCGGTAATCTCGTTGCGGATACGCACTGTTACACGCGGACGGATAAAACGTCCCTCTTCATCCAACGGCTCGGTTGCCTGTGCGATGATATATTTATCTTCGACATCCGCAGTCATGTATTCGATCTCATCGGTTACACGGCCGGTTGCCTTATCTATTTTACGGTACGGCGCCTCAATAAATCCGTATTCGCTGATACGCGCAAAAGTAGAAAGCGAAGAAATCAAACCGATATTCGGACCTTCCGGAGTCTCAATCGGACACATTCTTCCGTAATGCGTATAGTGAACGTCACGAACCTCAAAGGATGCGCGATCTCGGGAAAGTCCGCCCGGCCCCAATGCAGAAAGACGTCTCTTGTGCGTCAATTCCGCCAACGGATTCGACTGATCCATAAACTGTGACAGCGGAGAAGAACCGAAAAATTCGCGAATTGCCGTAACAACAGGACGAATATTGATTAATGTTTGCGGAGTAAGGTTTTCCGTCTCTTGGATGGTCATACGTTCTTTTACGATTTTATCCATCCGAGAAAATCCGATGCGGAGCTGATTTTGCAAAAGCTCGCCGACCGAACGAAGACGACGGTTTCCGAGATGATCGATATCATCCAAGTTTCCGACATCATGAGAAAGGCCGATCAAATAGCTGATGGAAGCAAAAATATCATCTTTGGTAATATGCTTCGGACAAAGCTCTGCAATACGACGGCGTGCCGCCTCAATCACAGCATCACGATCTCCGCCGCACTCCTGCATAATCTCAAGCATAACGCCCAAGTTGGCCTTTTCTTTTACTCCGGCCTCACTCAGATCAAAGCCAAAGACACTTTCCGGCCAAACCGTGCCGTTTGAGAAAATCTTCAGTTCTTTCTCATCATTCAATGCAATATAAACTTCGGTTACACCCGAACGTTCAATCGCATCCGCAATCGTATCGTCGACAAGCTGTCCTGCTTCCGCAACGATTTCACCGGTTATCGGGCTGATCGCCGGTCTTGACAGTGTTTTTCCGACAACGCGATAGGCGATCGCTAACTTTTTATCGAACTTATAACGTCCCACACCCGCAAGGTCATAGCGCTTCGGATCAAAAAACAGATTATTGATTAAGATCTGCGCACTTTCAATCAGCGGCGGTTCGCCGGGACGGAGTTTTTTATAAATTTCCTTTAATGCCTCATCCGATGCGCTCGTACCGTTCTTTTCCGCCTCGGAACGCATGGTGTCCTTCTCCAATGTGGAAATCATCTTCGGATCTTCTCCGAACAAAGAAAGCATTTCCGCATCGGTTTCAATGCCGAGAGCACGGATCAGAATGGTCACGGGAATTTTACGGTTCTTATCAATACGAACGTAAAAAACATCGTTTGCATCGGTTTCGTATTCAAGCCATGCCCCGCGATAAGGAATCACGGTTGCCTGATAGGTCATCTTTCCGGTCTTGTCCATCGCCGATTCATAGTAAACTCCCGGCGAGCGCACGAGCTGTGACACAATAACACGCTCAGCACCGTTAATGACAAAGGTTCCGTTATCCGTCATCAGCGGGAAATCGCCCATAAAGATTTCCTGCTCTTTGACTTCCCCGGTCTGACGGTTTGTCAATCGTACACGGACACGAAGTGGAGCTGCATAGTTTACGTCACGCTCTTTGCATTCTTCTACCGGATATTTCGGAGTTTCATCAATTGAATAATCGACAAATTCAATAATGAGATTTCCTGCATAATCCGTGATCGGAGATACATCACGAAGTACCTCCATCAAACCCTCTTCAATAAAGCTCTTATAAGACTTTTTCTGTACTTCTAACAGATTGGGCATATCCAAAACTTCTTTGATTTTGGAGAAACTCATTCTGACATTCGTACCGACCTTTTGGGGGTTGATCACCATAAAAACTATCACTCCATTCAAAATAATTAGCCATATTTCAGCAGATATTCACAAATTTCCATTTGTAAAATTAAAATTTGCTACTCAAATATGGCCATATTTTTATTTTTTCTGTCTTTGTCAAAAAACATCTGTAAAGCCGCTTCCCATCAGGGATTTCACTATAATTATTTGTTTTATAGTACAAATAGGCAATTTTATGTAGAGTATTATTTTATCACAGTGATTTCAATAAGTCAACATGTTTTCATATATTTTTAGTAAAATATTCAAAATATTTGTATTTTTCATAAAACTTTTTTTCTTTTGAATTACAAATCCCTTAAAATCGCATTAATATTTCCGTCGGAATTGTTAGATTTGACTTGATGAAGTATAAAAACTGTGCTAAAATAAATTCAAACACACCAATCTGTCTCTTTGGAAGGGGTCACTGTATGGACTGCATTTTCTGTAAAATTATTCAACATCAAATTCCGGCTAAAATCGCATATGAAGACGACACCATTTTGGCATTTCATGACATTGAGCCGCAAACGCCGGTACATATTTTAGTCATTCCCAAAAAGCACATTGACTCGATGGATGCGGTTGATTCCGGCAACAGCTCGTACATTACGCATATCTTTGAAAAGATTCCCAAAATCGCAAAAAATGCGGGCATTACAAACGGATACCGGGTCGTTTCCAACTGCGGTAAAGACGCCTGCCAAAGTGTAAAGCATCTTCATTTTCACATTCTCGGCGGCATTCAAATGAGCGAACGTATTCTTTGATTTTATTATTTGAAATATTAAACCGGCATCAGTCTCACTTCGATTGCCGATCAAGAAAGGACTTTATTTTATGTTAAACGATTTTTGGAAGCATTTTAAAAGCGGAACCGATATTCGTGGTGTTGCAATGGACGGGGTTGACGGACAGCCGCTGGATATGAGCGACGAAGTAATAGAAAAAATCGGAGCGGCCTTTGTAGTATGGCTCGCAAAAAAGAGCGGAAAGAACGCCGACGGTCTTACGGTATCCGTCGGACGTGACAGTCGTTTGTCCGGCCCTCGCATTATGGCTGCGCTCATTCGCTCTCTGACTGCAGCGGGCGTTACCGTATATAGCTGCGGTCTGGCATCAACACCCGCTATGTTTATGACCACGGTCGATCTCGGCTGTGACGGAGCTGTGCAGATTACGGCCAGCCATCACCCCTGGAACCGCAACGGCCTAAAATTCTTTTTGCCAAGCGGCGGACTTGAGGGCTCGGATATCAGCGAAATTCTCGAGCTGGCACAGGAGAATGCCAAAGCGCCTGAGCATTGCGGCAAATGCGAAGAGAAAAATTATATGGAGCAATACTCTGCCCGTTTACGCAAAATGATCGAAGACGGTGTCGGCATTGCCGGAAAACCCTTAGCCGGATTTCATATCGTAGTTGATGCCGGCAACGGGGCCGGAGGCTTTTATGTTTCCAAGGTATTGGAGCCGCTCGGCGCCTGCACCGATGGTAGCCAGTTCCTTGAGCCGGACGGGCACTTCCCCAACCACATTCCGAATCCCGAAAATAAAGAGGCAATGGAATCCGCATGCAATGCCGTAAAAAAATCAAAAGCCGATCTCGGAATTATTTTTGACACCGACGTGGACCGTGCCGGCTGCGTGGATGAAAACGGTCGTGAAATCAACCGCAACCGCCTGATTGCGTTGGCTTCCGTCATTGCATTAGAGGGAAACAAAGGCGGTACGATTGTCACCGACTCCATTACCTCCAGCGGACTGAAAACCTTTATCGAAAAAGACCTCGGCGGCGTTCACCGTCGTTTCAAACGCGGATATAAAAACGTGATTAATGAATCCCTGAGGCTAAACCGCGAGGGAATCAACTCTCCTTTGGCCATTGAAACCTCCGGACATGCCGCTCTCCGTGAAAACTATTTCTTGGATGACGGTGCATATCTGGTAACCAAAATCGTAATTAAAGCCGCAAAATTAGCAAAAGAGGGCAAAAAATTAGAAGATTTGATCGCCACTTTAGCAGAACCTAAAGAGAGCGTGGAATTACGCTTCGGCATCACAGAGCATGATTTTAAAACCTTCGGTCAAAATTTACTCACTGCCCTCGAAAACTTTGCAAAAGAACAAAATTGGGATCTCGCAACAGACAGCTTTGAAGGCGTTCGCGTGTCTTTCGGAAAAGGTGAAGGCAGCGGATGGTTCTTGCTTCGTTTGAGCGTACATGACCCCGTTATGCCTTTGAATATCGAAAGCGATGAAATCGGCGGATGCAAAGTAATTGCCGATAAACTCAATACATTTATGAAAAAACAAAGCGGAATCGACATTTCGGCTTTGGAAAAATATTTGTCCGAATAAACTCGAGTCCGACATAAAAAAGCACACCGCGAAGTTTTGTTCGCGGTGTGCTTTTTTTATTTTTTTATCACGGATCTTTTTATATTTTGTTTCAATCCTGCGGAATAATTAACCCGTATTCTTCATCCCGCCGGCGGTATACCACACAAATTTTTCCGTCGGCTTCATCCCGAAACATAAAGAACTGATGCCCAAGCAAATTCATCCGCAAGATGGCTTCCTCTCTCGACATCGGAATCAATTCAAAATATTTTTCATGAATCCGGTAATCCTCTTCCTCGGTAAAATACTCCGCATCGTTTTCAAAAGCGGTGCTGCTCAAACGCTTTTCCAAGCGTGTTTTATTTTTACGGATTTGTCTTTCGAGAATATCAATTGCCTCATCCAATGCATAAGCGAATTTAGAACTGTCTCTTTCCGCTCTGAAGATGGTGGAACCGGAAAAAATAGTCAGTTCAACAATTTCTTTTCCCCGTTTTTCCGACAGTGTTACATGAGCGTCAGCATCATCTTTAAAAAACTTATCCAGTTTTGAAAGCTTTTTCTCAATCATCGCTTTCAACTCTTTCGGCACACTCAACTGTCTTGATACAATGGTAGTTTTCATAATAACCCACCTTTTTGAGTAAATTCAAAGCAAACAAATCAATATCCCTTTGCTTCTGTTATCAGTATACCATATTTCAGGCATAAAAAAAAGAGTGCCAACTAAAAATTCAGCATTTTTTCACATAGCTTCTTTTTGAAAAAACACTTCTCCGAAAAAATCAAAAATACGCCTTTTTTCTTGAATTTTCCATATTCATATGTTATACTGAATTATTAGTGATGAAATGTTTTATTCAAAGAAAGGCTTCAAAATATGGAACAAAAATCCATCCGATTCACAAAAATGCAAGGAATCGGAAATGACTATATCTACATTAACTGTTTTGAAGAAAAAATAAATGACCCGGCAGCGCTTTCCATTGCAATGTCACCGCGCCACTTTTCGGTTGGAAGCGACGGACTGGTGCTCATCGGCCCGTCCGACGTTGCGGACGCTAAAATGCGAATATTCAACGCAGACGGTTCCGAAGCGCAAATGTGCGGAAATGCGATTCGCTGTGTCGGAAAATATCTCTATGAACGCGGCATCGTAAAGAAAAACACCCTCACCGTGGAAACCCTGTGCGGAATCAAGATTTTATCTTTGACGATTGAAAACGGAATCGTCCGTTCCGTCTCCGTCAACATGGGAAAAGCCATCCTAAATTCCAAGGACATTCCGGTATTGATTGAAAAAAATCCGGTGATCGCATTTCCTTTGGAGGTACAGGGAAAAAGCTACCGCGTAACCTGCGTTTCCATGGGAAACCCGCACTGCATCATATTCGGAGACGATCCTGCATCCGTTGAACTTGAAAAAATCGGACCGCATTTTGAAAATCACCCCCTCTTCCCGGAAAGAATCAACACCGAATTTGCTCAAATAATCAATGAAAACACGATCAAAATGCGCGTGTGGGAACGCGGCAGCGGCGAAACATACGCATGCGGCACCGGAGCCTGCGCGACTGCCGTTGCGGCCGTCCTGAACGGATACTGCAAAAAGGGCGAAGATATCACGGTTTCTTTGATCGGAGGGGATCTTTGCATCAACTATACGGATCAGGCAGTGATTATGACCGGTCCGGCCGGCATCGTTTATGACGGCGTTTACTTTTTGAACTGAATAAAAAGGAGATTGTTATGGTACATATCAACGAAAATTTTCTGGCTTTAAAAGAAAGTTATCTGTTTGTGGAAATTGCAAAGCGCGTCAACGCTTACAAACAGGCTCATCCGGAAAAGGAAATTATAAAAATGGGAATCGGTGATGTCACCCTTCCTTTAGCCCCGATCGTTGTTGAGGAAATGAAAAAAGCCTGTGATGAAATGGGCGTAAAGGAAACTTTCCGCGGCTATGAGGACAGCGGACGCGGTTATGCTTTCTTAAAAGAAGCGGTTGCCGGCTATTATCACAGCTTCGGTGCCAAAGTCGATGTTGATGAAATTCTTATCAATGACGGCGCAAAAAGCGATTGCGGAAACATTGTCGATATTTTTTCACAAAGCAATGTTGTTTTGGTAACCAGCCCGGCGTATCCTGTCTATGTCGATTCCAATACAATGAGCGGAAAAAAGATTATTTATGCAAGCTCCAATAAGGAAAACGGATTTGCCGCAATGCCGGATCCGTCTGTCAAAGCTGATATTATCTATCTGTGCTCCCCCAACAACCCCACAGGCTCCGTCTATACCAAAGCGCAGCTCAAGCAATGGGTAGATTACGCCAACGCTAACCGCTCCATCATTATTTTTGATGCGGCGTACGAAGCTTTCATCACCGATCCCGAACTTCCGCGCAGCATCTTTGAAATTGACGGCGCAAGAACCTGTGCCATTGAAATGTGTTCTCTTTCGAAAACAGCCGGATTTACGGGAACCCGTTGCGGCTATACCGTGATTCCGAAAGATCTGATTGCTTATACCGAAGACGGCAAAGAAATCAATGTATTTAAAATATGGTGCCGTCGCCAGGGCAGTAAATTCAACGGGGTCTCTTACCCGATTCAACGGGCTGCCGCCGCGGTATTTACCGAAATCGGGCAAAAACAAATCAAAGAAAATATCCGCTATTATCAAGAGAACGCGCGAATTATCGGCGACACCTTGCGCAGTCTCGGCATTTGGTTTACGGGTGGAGTCAACTCCCCGTATATTTGGATGCAGTGCCCTAACAATATGGGCTCTTGGGAGTTTTTCGATTATTTACTGGAAAACGCCAATGTCGTCGGCACCCCCGGTGAAGGATTCGGGAAAGAGGGCGAAGGGTATTTCCGCTTAACGGCCTTCGGTGATCGCGATAAAACCATTGAGGCCACCCGCCGCATTCGGGCGCTGTTTCAAAAATAATAATTTCGGCGTCGATCATTTATAAAATCGACGCCGTTTTTTATTTCTACTGTTCATTATGAAAGGATATCACAGCATGAGAGCACAATTTTACTCCGAGCTTCCCCCTGCGGCACGGAAAATCCGCAATCTTGTTTTCGTTAAAGAGCAAGGATTCAAAAATGAATTTGATGCTGTGGATACCGATTCCACGCATCTTGTTATTTATAACCACAGCACAGCCATTGCAACCTGCCGTTTCTATCCGGATGCGCAGCAATCAGCAGTGCTGCTCGGCCGCATCGCGGTACTGCCGAAATATCGAAAAAAGCATATCGGAGCCGGAATGCTCGAATATGCCGAAAAGCAAATCGCAACGGGACCCTATCGAAAAATAATCATTCATGCGCAGGAACAGGCATCCGGATTTTATAAAAAATGCGGATATACCCCGTTCGGCACACCGGATTTTGACGAAGGGTGTCCCCATATTTGGATGCAAAAAACATTGGTATAACCCGGCAAAATCCGGATTTTTACATTCTGATGGCCTCAATCTCGCACTGAAGAAGATGGCGGGAAGGCATATCATGATAGGCTTGACAGTCTTGCTGCCGCCCTTTTTGAAAAATGAAGCAGTAACTCCACTCTGCCCTGATGAATGCAGAGGACAACAATAACGGCGACGATCGCTTTCCGCGACTGTCGCCGTTATTATTTCGTATTTTATTCCGCCTGCATTATTTCCGTGTCCAAACACTACCGCCAAACAGTAAGCATAAGCCATATTGCAACACCGAAAACAACAATAAATATTGCCGTTATCAGCAATGCGGCCAAAAGTGCGCCCCCAATATAAGAGCGTCTTTCTTCTCTGCTTAAGTCTGTATTATTCCCGTCCGACGCTGCCTTTGTTTGATTTTTGTTTTTTGGATGCCCGAATTGCGGCATTATCATGTTCGGTCTTTCAAAACCGCTCATATCCGCAATGGTGCGTCCGTCGTCATCATCATATTTCTTTTTCATAGCCGTTTATTCGTCATACAAATGGCAGACGACACAATGACCGGGCTCCACCTCGCGCTGCACGGGAGCTTCGGTCTTGCATTTTTCCATACAGTTAGCACAGCGTGTATGGAATTTGCATCCCTTAGGCGGATTTGCAGGAGAAGGAATTGAGCCTTCAAGCACTATACGGTTCATTTTTACTGTCGGATCCGGAATCGGTATTGCAGAGAACAATGCCTTTGTATACGGGTGAAGCGGATTTTTGAAGATATCCTTCGTTGCTCCGTACTCCACAAGGTTTCCGAGGTACATAACGCCGACGGTATCCGAAATGTGTTCAACGACCGAAAGGTCATGCGATATGAACAGATACGTTAAGGCATACTTTTCCTGCAGGTCTTTAAGCAGGTTTATTATCTGAGCCTGTATGGAAACATCAAGCGCCGATACGGGTTCATCGCACACTATAAACTCAGGGTTCAGTGCAAGGGCGCGGGCTATACATATTCTCTGGCGCTGACCGCCCGAAAACTCGTGCGGATAACGATCCTTATGGAAAGACTGCAGTCCGCAGTTATCCATAACCTGATCGATATAATCGTTGAATTCTTCCTTCGGTACGAGTTTATGTTCTCTGACCGCCTCACCGATGATCTCGCCGACAGGCAATCTCGGAGACAGTGACGAAAAAGGATCTTGGAAAATGATCTGCAACTTTGTGCGCAGAGCACGCATTTCTTTTGCCGAAAGATCATAAACCTCCTGACCGTTGAAGAGCACCTGACCGCCTGTCTTCTCGCCTGACAGACGCAGGATCGTTCTTCCCGCAGTGGTCTTTCCGCAGCCCGATTCGCCGACAAGACCCATTGTTGTGCCGCGTTTCAGGTTAAAGGTAACACCGTCGACCGCCTTGACATAGCCGACCGTCTTATTGACATATCCGCCCTTGATAGGAAAATACTTCTTGAGGTCGTTGACCATCAGAATGTACTGCGGATCATATTCTACGGGGGTGAAGGTATCGTGCTGGTTATGTTTGTTTGACATTATTTTTCCCCCTCCTTTTCCCCGCCGTAATATCTGTAGCAGCTCACCTTATGTGTCGGTGAAATACTGACTTCATGCGGATATTCGCCGCTGCAGCCTTCAACGCACATTTCGCAGCGGTCCTTAAAATAACAGTAGTTAGGCATATTTATGGGATTCGGAACCTTACCGGGAATCGAATACAGTCTGTCTGTGTTCTTTCCGACGATCGGTTTTGACGCCATAAGACCTATCGTGTAAGGATGTGCCGGGTTCGCAAATATCTCGTAAACGGTTCCCCGCTCAACGATTCTGCCGGCATACATTACGACCACATAGTCCGCCATTTCGGCAATGACGCCCAAATCGTGTGTTATGAGCATAATGGAAGAATTTATCTTCTCCTTCAGGCTGCGCAGAATGTCCAGTATCTGAGCCTGAATGGTAACATCAAGTGCGGTAGTAGGTTCATCCGCAATGATAAGTCTCGGATTGCAAGCAAGCGCCATTGCTATCATAACTCTCTGACGCATACCGCCCGAAAGCTCATGCGGGTACATCTTATAAACGCCTTCGCTGTTTGCGATTCCGACAAGCTCAAGCATTTCGATCGTGCGCTTTTTGATTTCTTCCTTCGACATCTTGCTTTCCTCATGGAGAGCAATGACCTCATCAATCTGCGCACCGATACGAAAAACCGGGTTCAGGCTGGTCATCGGCTCCTGGAAGATCATAGACATAAAGTTTCCGCGAAGATACTGCATAGCGGAAATCGGCGCCTTTGCAATGTCCAAAGCCTTATCGCCGAGATTGAGACGGATCTCACCGTTTACAATCTGTCCCTGCGGACGCTGCAGAAGCTGCATTATCGAAAGGCTCGTTACGCTTTTTCCGCAGCCGGACTCGCCGACGATACCTATTGTCTTTCCGGCGGGAACATTAAATGATATACCATCGACCGCTTTTGCGGTACCGACATCGGTAAAGAAATATGTTTTTAAATCACGGATCTCAAGAACGTTTGCATTGTCGTCCATTCGGGTGGTGTACTCGCTCTCGTGAACATGCTTGCGCTTATGCTGCTTTTCAAACTTGTTGGTGATTTTTCTGTTTTGCCTTGAAATCCTGCGGGATTCTCTCGCCGAGAGATATCCTTCCGCGTGTTTTTTAGCCATTGTCATTCACCTCCGTGACCTTACCGTTTCATTTTGGGATCAAAAGCATCGCGCAGTCCGTCACCGACCAGGTTGAACGCCAGAACGGTCAGCAGCAAGAGAGTTCCTGCCGGTATCCAAATGAACCAATAAGTAGTCAGAACATGGGTGTTGGTAACATCGCTTATGATGTTTCCCCATGAGGCGAACGGGAACTTAACGCCGAGGCCGAGGAAAGAGAGTGTCGACTCGGTTATTATGGTGCTGCCGAGGCCCATCGTGCAGGACACGATAAGCTGAGGGATGACATTCGGTATAAGGTGTTTAAAAATACGTCTTGAAACGCGTACACCGCACGCCTCAGTCGCGGTAATAAACTCCTGCTCGCGGAGCGAGAGTATCTGACCGCGGATCATACGGGCGACACCGGGCCATCCGAGAAAGCCCAGTATGAGCATAAGATATATCATTCTCACCTTGGGGTCGACACGCATAGCGTCCATCGCCGCACCTATGATAATGATTATCGGCATTGACGGTATGCAATAGAAGATATCGACTATACGCATGATAAGCATGTCCACCCATTTGCCGAAGTATCCGGCGAGGCCGCCGAGAATAACACCGATCAATGTTGCGATAAACTCAACGATGAAGCCTATGAGAAGAGATACTCTTCCGCCGTACATCAGGCGGGTGAGCATATCCATCCCGTATGAGTCGGTGCCGAGCCAATGCTCTTTGCTGGGTGACGAATACATATCGTAAACATGGGATTCTTTAAGTTCAAGTATCTCATAATTATCGACATCGGCGCGATACTCAATGAAAAGTTCTTTCTCATTGCCATCCTGATCCTTATATACAAAGGTGGTCTCGTCTTTCTCGATCGCCGATATCAGATTTTCCTTAAACTCGCGGGTAAGAAATATATCCGACTGAATCGCATTGACGACAAAGCGGCCGACATAGGCGACTTCGGCATCGTTCTCGGTAATTATTCCCGCTTCACTGACTGCGTATTCCTTTCCGTCGTAGGTAAAGGAGGGAAGGCCATTTGTATAAGCCTTTATGGCATTGTATTTGAATTCGAAAGGAAGCTCGGATCCCTCGGTGCTCGAATTGATTACATCCTTAAAAGCAATCCCTATCATACCGCTCGCATCGGAGACCGAGTAATAATCCTCGCCCTCTTTTGTAAGGGTGTAGTTATTGCCGCCGTAGCTGAAAGAATCCTTGCCGGTTGTGACGGCAAGCACGGTCTGAGCCTGGAGCACGGAGTCGAACTTTTTGCCGTCGGCAACCGCGTATCTGAATTCTTTATTCTCGACAACGCCCGCATACTGCTTGCGCTGCTCTTCTGTTTTGTAGAAAAACTCCGACTCACCGTAAGGAGACACAAGTCCCCCGATAAATGAGAAGATAAACATAAATGCCAGAATGACAAGTCCCACAACGGCGATGCGGTTGCGGAAGAAGCGCTTTGCAACCATAGTTCCAGGGGACAGGGCCTTAACTCGCCTGTCATCGTTCAGCGAAAGAGAGGCAGAGTTACTTGCGGCAGCCTTATTGTTTGTACCCTCAGAGCCGGCAGGGGCATTATCTTTATTTTTGCGAAAAAAATTCATACTGACCCCTCCTTCTTACGAGATACGCACGCGCGGATCGACCACCGCGTACAAAACATCGGATATAAGATTTCCGAGCAGTGTCAGAACTGCAAGGAAGGTAAGATAAAACATTGAAAACGGGATATCGCCGTTTATCATGGCATAGTAAGAGGCGTAACCGATACCGGGTATCGAATAAAGGGTCTCGGTAATAAGCGCACCCGAGAAAAGGCCGGGGAGCGATCCGCCGATAATGGTAACAAGCGGTATAAGGGTATTGCGGAAGGCGTGATGATAAATGACCTTCTTTTCGGGCAGTCCCTTAGCACGCGCGGTACGAATATAGTCGGCGTTAAGCACCTCAAGCATATTGGTGCGGGTATATCTCATAAGCGAGCCTATATTGATAACAACGATCGTAACGATAGGCAGGACAAGGTGGTGTGCCATATCAAAGAATTTTCCGATAGATGAAAGCTGCGCATAATCGCGGCCCGTGAGACCGAAAAGATCGAACCATCCGAGCTTTACGGAGAATACCAGTTTGAGCAGCGACGCAAAGAAAAAGGTCGGCAGCGATATTCCCGCCAAAGCAAGTATCGATATGGTATAATCGGTTTTTGAATACTGTTTTGTAGCAGAGATAATACCGAGAGGAACAGCAATGATTACCTCAAAAACCATAGCTATTGCACCCATAATGAAGCTGACCCATATAGTATCGTTGAACTTCTGGAGCACCGGAACAGTGTAAAACCAGGAATCACCGAACTGACCGCGGATGATATTCCACATCCACGCAAAGAATCCCACAACGATTCCCTTGTCCATATTGTACATTTGGGTGAGTTGCGCCATCCATTCCTCGTAGCTCTTGGAATTGGGCTGCATTGACTTCTGCCTTGCCATATTTTCTATGTAAGAGGTCGGCAGGCATCTCATTAAAACATATATGATAAAGGCGACGAAAAAGAGTATTATCACCGAAATCAACAGTCGCTTAACTATGTATTTTCGCAAAGTGATCCTCCGTTCTTGAATTTAATCGACCCGTGTGGTAAATGGCTCTTGCGCAGCATTTGCTTTTTTCTCATAACAAGGATAAGCACACCTTCCGATGCTCATCCGGAATACGGTTTTGTTCTTCGTCCGGCACACTGCCCGACACCTCAAAACGCCGAATGCACAAAGCACATTTTATGAGATGATAATTGAAAACCTCTATTCCGGACAAGCAACTGAAGCTACCGGAGGGCAAAAGCCCTCCGGCACCCCTGCTGCATTTTTATAAGTATGTTCCGTTACGGAAATTACTTAAGTTCGACCTTCTCGATCTCGCTGAGCCAGCCGTAGAAAGTGGTGATATCAGGAGTTACGGTGTCCATATTCACACGCTCTGTTGAGAATATAACAGCGTTCTGTCTCTGATATACCGGAATCTCAACTGCCCAATCAATAACCTTGTCAAGGCAAGCCTTGTACATAGATTTACGATAGGTCTGGTCTGTTGAAGAGCGGGCATCTAAGATAAGCTTATCAAGCTCAGCATCGGCGATGCAGTACATATAGTTGGAACCGCCTTGGCCAGGACCGCCTATGGGGTTCTTCTTGTTGCCGAGGTCTTCCGTGTGGTTTGCAACATCGGAGTAGTAGATCTGATACATATCCGGATCAACGGTAGCGCCCCAAGCAGCAGCCCAAAGAGCAACCTGGTGAGCCTCGATGGCAGTCCAGAGCTCGGTAGAGTTGGTGAGGTCCTTGATGATCAGGTTGATGCCGATGTCGGCAAGAGCCTTTTTGGACTCGGTGTAGATCATAAACGAAGGATGATCGCCCGAACCGTCGGCGGGAATCCATGCCTCATACTCAAGCTTTGCGCCATTCGGAGCAGCAGTAACCTTGCCGTCGGTGACGGTGTAGCCTGCAGCCTCAAGGAATCCGAGAGCAGCCTTCTTGGCAGCCTCATACTTGTCCTCAGCCTTCATATCGGAGGTGTAGATATCATTACCGTTTACATCGGTAGAGAAAGCAAACTTATAACCATCATCGGAAGCACGAGGCGCAGCCCATGAAGTATCGGAGATCGGGTAGTTGATAACCGATGCGAGCTCGCCGTAGTAAGAGTCGATCGCAAGATCTCTGTACACACTGAAGATGGTACCGAACGCCCTACGAAGGTTCTTGGAAGCTTCGGATCCGGGCTGATTGTCAACGCTCATAACGATAGAGTTCATACCGATATAGCCGTATCCCAAATTGCTTACGAGGTCGGTAGTGATCTTGTCGCCGACAAGTCCCTTATTGCCGTTTGTCTTGCTTATAGACTCGGCAGTGGTCTTCTTCATGGAAGGATCGGTGATGTCGATAGTGCCGGTGGTAACACCGTTGAGCTTATCGTCATCAGAGAGGCATTCCTGGAAGTTTACATACTTCGTCTTCGGAGCGCCGAGATAGTAGTTCTTGTTTGCTTCGTAGTTGATAACGCCCTTTTCAAACTTAATGAATTTGTAAGGACCTGCGCCCATAGGCTGAGTGGTCTTCGCACGGACAGGAGTAAGGTCGCCCTTATCGAATCCGAACTTGTTGTTGTCGTAGTCGTATTTTTCCTTCGCACCGTAGTAGTGGAGCGGAGCGATATAAATGCCGAGCTGATAGATAGCAGCTGCGTCTATCTCAGTGAGGGTTACACGCATCGAATAGTCACCGGTCTTCTGAATACCGGCGATGTTAGCGGCTGATTCGCCTGTCTGAACACCGGCTCTGAACTCGTTGCCGAGAGCTGCGATGGTAAGATCTTTTCTCGAAGAACCTGCAGATTCGGTCTCCTCTGCCTTTTTCTCGTCACCTTCGAAGTTATCAACGATAGCCTTCCAAAAGTCGGCAGCGGTTGCGTTCTCATCCAGTTCGTAGCCCCAGTTTGCTGCGCAAGCCGCAACAGAATCGGTGCTGGCATTATAATTGTTTGCCTTGCAGTAATCAACGATAGACTGTGCAAAGTCGACACCGGAATTATTGTTGTAATAATCCCAGAACTTGTTATACTGTTCTTCGGTGAAGTAATCGGTAGCGGTGTATCCGTCTTTGCCTGCCTTGAAGATGAGGTCACCGCGGCTTTCGATACCTGCGCGGTATTCTTTAATGCCTTCGATAGGAAGAGCATAAAGAGTGCTGTTGCCTTCGTATGTAGGATCGCAGAGAACATACATAGAGAAGATAACATCATCTATTGTGAGCTTTTCACCGTCGGAAAACTTGAGGTCTTCGCGGAGCTTAAAGTCATAATAGACCTTACCGGTATCCTTGTCCTCGGTAATAGTGAGATCAGCGGGACCGTAATAAGTATAATCGGTTCCGTTGTAAGCCTTAGTCTCACCCTTAATACCCTTGAGGATAATCGCACCCGTACGATCGGAGGTGAGCAAACCGAGCTGCGTCATTACATAAGCATCTTGGTCATATGCAGTCTCCGCAAAGAAAGGTGAGAATTTGCTGCTGAACGGGGAATAACCCACAACCAGCGTGTCGTTCTTCTTCTTGCAGCCGACGAAAAGACCTGCGACCGTAAGAAGTGCAAGAACGAATGAAAAGATTCTTATTGCGCTTTTCATTTTCTTTTCTCCTTAAATAAGATTTTATAATTATCAAACCTTACCGGTTTGAAATTACCACAGTTATCGGGAGAAAGCGTTGATGATGCTTTTTACCGTTCGGTGTGCCCTTTCCCGATAAGGCACCCCCGAAAGGGTCGGTCGGAACCGACAAAAAGGATCAGGTATCTTTTTTGGCGGGCGGGATCTTAACAAACTTTTTTTTGCGAAAGCATTCGGCCGCCGCGAACGAAAGCGTTGCCGCCGCAAGCTTCAACACGATATAGATCACCGTTTCCGCTACCCTTTTTTCGATGCCGTTCAACGCGATATAAACACCTGTGCAAACGGCACCTGCCGCCGCAAAGCCCGCGGCGCAGAAGAGAAAGATGGGAATTCTTTTCACGCTCTTCACATAAATGTATTCACGAAGCGGTTTTTCTGAACGAAGCACCTTTACCGTGGCAGCATCTGCCAGCAGAACTGCTATCAGTTCAAAGAGCAACGGCAAAACAACATAAAAGCAATTTGTTGATCCTTCGGCGGAAATGCATCCGCTCGCCGCCGAAACAGCGGTTATAACGGTCATTGCCGCTCCCAACGATCGGCAATAGGACTTGACATTGCCGTTTTCAGGCTCATAACGGGTACCGCCGTAGAGGTATCCGCCGTTTTCATCGGCAACAAAGTCATTAAGATAAGCCCGTCTTCCGCCCTTATTATTAAGCATATCAGGTTACTCCCGTGAGGTCGAAGCTCTCAAGCCACTTTTTTGCATCGGTACAAACGCCCGCGAGGCATTTTTCGTCAAACGGGCTTTCGAGGCCTGCATTTTCAAGCAGCTCGGTAAAGACTCTGCTTCCGCCCTGGCTCGTGTATGCCATGTAATGCTTCCAGGCATCGGGGAGATCCTTTTGTATCATCGCCCAGAACTGGAGAGCCACCGTTTGTGCAAGGCAATAATCGATATAGTAGAAGGGGCTTGAGTAGATATGGTGTTGTCTCTGCCAGCCCTCGCCGTCGGCATAGAACGGAATGTCTCCGTCCAATCTGAGCCAAGGCATATACACACCGAGGAGCTTCTTCCACACCGCGTGGCGCTCGGCAGGTGTCATATCGGGCTTTTCATAGACCTCATGCTGGAAATGGTCGACCATGGTACCGTAAGGAATAAAGGTTACGGAGCCGGCAAGGTGACTGTAGTAGAACTTACGGGTGTCCTTACCGAAGAATCCTTCCGCCCAGGGCCATGAGAAGAATTCCATTGACATTGAATGGACTTCGCATCCCTCAAGGCTCGGCCATATGGTCTCCATAGGTATACGCTTACGGTTGAGCCAATCGGCAAAGGCATGTCCCGCCTCATGTGTAACGGTTTCAACATCGTTCCTTGTGCCGTTGAAGTTGGCAAAGATGAAGGGAACTTCATAATCATAAAGGCTTGTACAATATCCGCCGCCGGCTTTCCCTTCGGTTGAAAGAAGGTCAAGCAGCTCGTTATCGGTCATTATCTTGAAGAACTCGGCAGTTTCGGGCGAAAGCTCATTATAGAACTTCTTTGCGTGTTCCACGATCGCGTCGGCATCGCCGCAGGGGTTCGGATTGCCCGAACGGAACATAAGAGCCGCGTCCGCAAAACTCAGAGGATACTCCTTACCGAGGCGCTTTGCCTGTTCACGGTAAATCTCATCCGCGATGGGAACAAGGTGTTTTACGACCGCAGAGCGGAATTTTTCGACATCGCTCTTTGTATAGCAGTTTCTGCCCATACGGTAATAGCCGAGGGTCGTATATCCCTCATAACCGAGCTTTTTGCCCATACCGTCGCGCAGGTGGGTAAGGCTGTCGTAGATGCCATCAAGCTGATCCTGATGCTCCTTATACCACTTACCCTCTGCCTTCCATGCGGCAAGGCGGCGATCGTCATCGGGATCGTTTTTGAAAGGAGCGAGCTGAGATATCGTGTATACTCCGCCTTCGAAAGGGATCTTAGCGGAGGCAAGCAGCTTTTCATATTCCTGAGTGAGATCGTTTTCCTTCTGAAGATCCGATATTATTTTCGCGGAGAATGTCTTGAGACTGATCTCGGCGTTTACGAACATAATGTCGCCGTATTCATCTGCAAAATCCTTACGGAAAGGACTTTTCAGCATTGCTGCGGTCCAATTCTGGGTATACTCCTCGAGTTCGGGACCGGCGGCGTTCCAAAATTTTTCTTCATTATCATAGAACTCATCTCGGGTATCTATTGAATGGCGGATACTCACAAGAGTGGAGAGGGTATATACCTTTTTAAGAAGTGTTTCCTTTTTCAAGAATATTTCTTTTGCCTCGGAATAGCTCTTTGCATTTTCCAAAGCTTCAGTAAGACCTTTCAACTCGCTTTTTACGGCTTCAACATTCGGTCTTGCATACGGCATTTCACTGAATTTCATAAAAAGCACCTCCGTACATGACGGTTTACATCGTGGGGGATTATCTGACACGATTCGTTAAGCGTCGACATAAAAATAATTATGCTCCGCCAAGATACAATATATTAATAAATTATTGGTTATTATTGATAAATTATTGATAATTTATTGATTAATTATTGATTAAATTATATCACAAAAACTGAAAATTGCAATATTAAAATTACATAAAGACCCTAATTTATTCTTCAAGTTGACATTTTTTCACATTTTTATGCATTGATTATACACCTGCACCTTGCAAATTTTGCCGTATCGCGCGGTGCAAAACACCGTCTGCGACAAGGTTCGGGCACGACTTGGCAATTTACAATCGATGACCATCATATACATATCTACCGCAACGCTGCCCGATCGACAATAAGCCGAAAAAGACCACACAGCCGACATTGTAGTCAGTTTGTGTGGCCTTTCTGCTGACACCGCTTGAGGTCGTCACTCGAAAATTATCGTTGTTTGCAACAATCCTTAAGTGAACGCTCCGAAATGCTGTGCCTTTTCTTTTATTTCTTGTCTTATTCGATTAATGCAAAATGCACTGTTCGGAATCTTTGTCGAACAAGTGGATGCGGGAAGTATCAAATGCAACCTTCACGCTGTCGCCCGAACGCGCCTGTGAACGCGGAGAAACGCGTGCCGTCAGATTCTGTTCGCCTACCTTGAGGTAGAGGAAAATCTCAGATCCCATTAACTCCGTCAAATCTACATAAGTATCTACCAGAGCGTCTGTCATCTGGCTGGTATAGATCGGTTCGTCATGAATGCACTCCGGACGGATACCGGCAATAACTTCTTTTCCGAAATA
This sequence comes from uncultured Eubacteriales bacterium, assembly GCA_934365155.1. Lineage (GTDB taxonomy): Bacteria > Bacillota > Clostridia > Oscillospirales > CAG-272 > RGIG8399. The sequence goes on from CAKRMZ010000001.1 coordinate 61,913, forward strand.
ATCAGCTAACTCCGGAGCATTTGCTTTGTCTGCCGGAAGTTTTACAGAACTTCCCTCAAATTCAAGATATGCGCCGTCTTCTTTCTTGGTCAACGTGCAGGGGATAAAGTTCATTTGAGGAGTTCCGATAAAGCCTGCTACGAACAAGTTCACCGGTTTATCGTAAAGATTTTGAGGGGTATCAATCTGCTGAATGAAACCTTTTCTCATAACGACGATACGGGTAGCCATCGTCATAGCTTCCGTCTGGTCATGCGTTACGTAAATAAAGGTGGTACCGAGTTTTTTGTGGATTTTGGTAAGCTCGGTTCTCATTGTAGCACGAAGTTTTGCATCCAAGTTGGAAAGCGGTTCGTCCAAAAGGAATACTTTCGGATCGCGGACAATTGCACGGCCAAGCGCAACACGCTGTTTCTGACCACCGGAAATTGCTTTCGGACGTCTGTCCAACAAATCGGAGATATTCAAAATGCGTGCAGCCTCTTCAACCTTGCGTTTGATTTCCTCTTTGGGAACTTTACGAAGCTTCAGACCGAATGCCATGTTGTCAAATACGGTCATGTGCGGATACAATGCATAGTTCTGGAACACCATCGCGATGTCGCGGTCCTTCGGTGCAATATCGTTGACCAACTTATCGCCGATGAAAAGTTCGCCCTCGGTAATTTCCTCAAGTCCTGCGATCATACGAAGAGTCGTTGATTTACCGCAACCGGAAGGTCCGACAAAAACGATAAATTCCTTATCCTTGATGTCAAGGCAGAAGTCGGATACTGCGACCACTCCGCCCGGATATTTTTTATAAATATGTTTGAGTGAAAGGCTTGCCATTGGTTTCCTCCTAAAAATTGTTTATAAGCTTGACAATCTCTAAAGATTAAAAACACATTTTTGTTTTATAACACTTAGATATTATAGCAGAAATGATCCGGTTTTGGAAGTGGCTTTTTCCCTAAAATTATTTCATGTGCTTTGTGCAATATGTACAATTTTTTTAAATAAATCATGTACAGCCGTCATTTTGTGCCAATTGATTTTTTTAATTTATTAAAATCTATTTTTTCATTGTCAATGAAATCCGTTTTTTCGAGGCATCCACACTCAGAATGCGCACGGTGATAATATCCCCCACCGCAAGCACTTCTCCTGGGTGCTTTATATATCGGTCGGAAATCTGCGATAAATGCAGCAGCCCATCCTGATGCACGCCGATGTCTACAAAAACGCCGAAATCAATCACATTCCGAACGGTCCCGGTAAGCTCCATCCCCGGTTTCAGATCATTAATATCCAAAATATCATCCCGCAAAATCGGAGCCGGCAGATCGTCTCGAACATCTCTCCCGGGCTTTTCAAGCTCTTTAATAATATCCTTCAAAGTCGGCTCACCGACATTAAGTTCGCTGCAAAGCGTCGCAAGTCCGTAGTTTTTCACTTGATCCGAAATTCTGCTTAAGCGGTTCCCGGCAACATCCGTTTCGGTATATCCTAATTTTTGAAGCAGACCTTTCGCCGCCGGATAGGACTCCGGATGCACCCCCGTGCAATCTAAAATTTCATCGGAGCCGCTCACTCTCAAAAATCCCGCACACTGTTCATACGCCTTTGCGCCCAATCTTTGAACCTTCAAAAGCTCCGCCCGATCATGGAATTCTCCGTTTTCCTCCCGGTACTTCACAATATTTTTTGCAATACTGATGTTAATTCCCGAAATATAGGAAAGAAGCGAATAGGATGCGGTATTGACATCCACCCCGACCGAATTCACGCAATCCTCTACCACGCTGCAAAGCGCCCGATCCAACAAAGCCGGCTTCATATCATGCTGATACTGTCCCACGCCGATTGATTTCGGATCGATTTTCACAAGCTCCGCCAAAGGATCCTGCAGGCGACGTGCAATGGAAACCGCACTGCGCTGTGTCACATCGAAATCCGGAAATTCCTCCGCACCGAGTTTCGATGCCGAATAGACCGAGGCGCCCGCCTCGCTGACAATAATATATTTTGTTTTATCGAATCCCTTTTTGAGCAGATTCGCAATAAAGATCTCGCTCTCCCGGGATGCGGTACCGTTTCCGATTGCGATAACATCTACACCGTATTTACGGATTAAGGAAGACACTATTTTTTCCGATTCCGCAATTTTTTCCAAAGGCTTTGTCGGATAAATAACCGCCGTATCCAAAACCATGCCGGTGCGATCCACAACGGCAAGCTTGCATCCGGTGCGATATCCGGGATCATAGCCCATAACAACCTTGCCCCGCAACGGCGACTGCATCAGCAGGTTTTTCAGATTCTCGCCGAAGAGCTTCACGGCTCCCTCGCCGGCGCGATCAAAAAGCATCGACCGAATTTCACGTTCGATGGAGGGTTCAATCAACCGCTCATAACTGTCAATCACGGCAGAAGCCATATATCGGTATGCAGGAGAGGAATAGTCTCGAATCACTTTAAAGAAAAGATCGTTCAAAACAATATCTCGGTCGATCCGGATCGTTACCTTTAAAAAGCCCTCGCTTTCACCGCGATTGATCGCCAAAACCCGGTGATCCGGAATGCTTTTCACCGCCTCACTGTAATCGTAATACATCCGGTAAACCGAGTCTTCCTCCGTTGCCGCTTTAGAAAAAAGGACTCCGTATTTCTGCGTCAGTTCACGGATATCCCGACGAAACGCCGCGTTATCCGAAATATCCTCGGCAATGATGTCCAGTGCCCCGGCAACCGCCGCCTGCGCATCGGGAATTTCCTTTTCTTCGTCAACAAAGGCCTCCGCCAACTGCAAAATGTCTTTTTCATAACTCGGCAGTTGCTCACTGATCGCAGCAGCCAACGGCTCAAGCCCCCGTTCGCGCGCTACGGAAGCCCGCGTCTTGCGGCGCGCCTTAAACGGTCGGTAGATATCCTCCACCTCCGCTAAAATTTTTGCGGATTTCAGCGCGGCATCGATCTCATCCGTCATTTTATCCAAACTCTCAATATGCGCTCGAACCTCTTCTTTGCGCTTCTCCAGTCCGCGTAAATACAGAAGTCGCTCATTGAGCTCACGTAAAACCGTATCGTCAATCCCGCCCGTCAATTCCTTGCGGTATCTCGCAATAAACGGGATCGTATTTCCCTCGTCAATCAGCTCTACTGTTTTTTGAAGCCGATCCTTTCGAAGGGAAAATTCTTCTGCAAGTATATCCAAAATATCCATTGGCCTATATGTTTCCTCCGGTTTTTTCTTTTTTATTACTGTTTATTATGTAAGTTATTATATAAAATTTCTTTCTTTTTTGCAAGTTTGTTTCCGATGAAAAAGCGTCGAAAGGCTACGCTTCCGACGCTTTTAACTATATGAATCAATATGAATCAATTTTTCTGCGCATCTGCGCGCAATGCATCGACTTCCTCCGGCCGAAGCATCCGCCAGCCGCCAAGTCCCAAATTCTCATCCAGGCAAAGCGAACCGAATCGAATGCGCCGTAGCTCAACAATACGGTTTCCCACCGCAGAAAACATCTGCTTAATTTGGTGGTACTTCCCCTCCGTAATAGCAATCCGTCCGGTATATTCCCCGTCGCGAAACACAAAGCAAGGCTTTGTACGGTATCCGCCCTCAATATATACGCCTGCCTCTAATTTTTCGGTTTCCTCATCTCCGAGCGCCGTTTCGCAAACATATGTATACACCTTCTCCACATGCGTTTTCGGTGCCAAAAGACGGTGCGCAAGCTCCCCGTCATTGGTCATTAAGACAAGACCGGTCGTATATTTATCCAAGCGTCCGCAGGGGAACAGATTTCTCTTTTGCAGTCTCTCCGGCAAAAGCTCCGTTACGGTGTGCTCCGAAGGATCGTCCGTCGCGCTGACAAACCCTTTGGGTTTATCTAACATAACATAGACCTGCGGAACATACTGTACAACTTCTCCGCAAAAAACAACTCGGTCCGAAAGCGGATTAATATGGGTCGCCGCATTTTTTTGCAAAACACCGTTTACCGATATCTCCCCCTTGCGTGCTGCCATTGCAATTTCACGCCGAGAAGCGATTCCCATCTCACCGATCATTTTGTCGATTCGCATGTCCTCCTCCTTTTACTGTGCAACTCCAAGCCAAAAGACAACCGCAAATATTACGGCAATTATTATCATACCGATCACAAATCCGCAAACAAACTGTAATTCCGTTTTCTTCATTTTTCACCTTTTTATTTGATTGATCCTATCGGATAGTATGCCATTTTTGATGAAAAATGATACCCGCGCCGCTGAGTTTATCTAAATTTACCGATCGGCTTCTTCCCGTAACAGCCGTTTTCCCATCAGCACGCCCATTACCGACGCCATCATCAAGCCGCGCGTCCAACCGCTGGAATCACCCAGACAGAACAAGCCCTGGATGTTCGTATTAAAATCCCGATCCATTCGAACGCGATTGCTGTAAAACTTGAGCTCCGGAGAATACAGCAGTGTTTCCGGACTTGCAAAACCCGGAACTACATGATCCACCGCCGTAATAAAATTAATGATATTCATCATGGAGCGATAGGGCATTGCGGCTGTAATATCACCGGCCACGGCGTCCGACAGAGTCGGACGAACATTGGAGCGGCTCAATTCCCGCTGCCAGGTACGCTTGCCATCCAAAATATCTCCGAAACGCTGCACCAAAATATGCCCGTTTGCCAGCATATTCGTCAGCTCACCGACCTTTTGCGCATAAGCAATCGGCTGATTGAACGGCACATTGAAATTGTGCGAACAAAGAATTGCCAAATTCGTATTTTCGGATTTGAACTCCTTATATGAATGCCCGTTCACCACTGCCAAATTGTTGTCATAGTTTTCCTGGCTGACAATGCCGCCCGGATTTTGGCAGAAGGTACGCACTTTGTTTTTAAAGGGTCGCGGATACCCGATGAGCTTGGATTCATACAGGACCTGATTCACTTCCTCCATCACTTCGTTGCGCACCTCCACACGCACGCCGATATCTACCGTGCCGGGCTGATGTTCAATTCCATGCTCCGAGCAAAGCTTTTCTAACCAATCGGCTCCGCGCCGTCCGGTCGCAACAATCACATTATCCCCAAACAGCTCTTCCGTACGCTCGGGATGCCGTGAATTACACAGATGCACACCGATGCACCGTCCGTTTTCAATCATCAAATTGGTGCAATTCTGTTCAAAAACAATTTCCACCCCATGATCCAAAAGATATTTTTCAATGGAATAATAAATATCCTGTGCTTTTTCAGTTCCCAAGTGACGAATCGGGCAGTCCACCAGCTTCAAGCCCGCGCCGATGGCCCGTTTCCGAATTTCCTTGATTTTTTCGTATTCGCTTACCCCTTCAATATGGGTATCGGCACCGAATTCCAAATAAATGCTGTCTGCATAATGAATCATATCCTGTGCCGTGTCTTCCCCGATCAAATCGGGAAGTTCGCCGCCCACTTCATAGGACAGAGAAAGCTTTCCGTCGGAAAAAGCGCCCGCACCGGAGAATCCGGTCGTAATATGACAATACGGACGGCAATTGATGCATTCTTTTCCTTGGGTCTTCGGGCATCTCCGATTTTCAATTGCCGCACCCTTTTCCACAATTATAATTTTTTGATGTGTTCCCTTTCTGACCATTTCCAGCGCCGTAAAAATTCCTGCCGGACCTGCACCGACAATAATCACATCATATTTCATCCGTTTCCATCCTTTCCGAGATTACAATTTTCAAAGGGGACTCCAAACAAATAAAAATCCCCCGCAAGCGGGGGTAAATAGCATTGTTATCGGGACAATATTCCCTTTTTATATTATATCAAAATTTCAAAGAGAAGTCAAGAACTATTATTTTGCTTCCATCAACCTTTCGGGGACGGCATCAAATACACAATAAAGATTAATATCCCATGCCGGTATACTCGGATGCTTGCGAAGATAAAACCGATACTCCGGCATCATCTGATGAATCTGCAAAATCAGCGCAAATAAGTCCTCATTGCGATGGTATGCAGAAACCAAAAGCTCCGGGGAGCTGTGCCGCATCGTTTGGATACTGCCCATCAGCGCTTCCTTTTCCGCCCCCTCTACATCATATTTTATAAAATCAATTTTCCCGTCCGCCATAGAATCCGGCGGCTCCATCTGCATTTCTGCGGTTTTGCTTCCCGCACCGATACGGCTTCCTCTTCCCGCACCGACCGATACCGCAAGCACCGCGCGCTTAAAATATGCGCCGACATGCAAAGGGATGATCTCAAATCGCTTTTCTTCTTTTGCATATTCGCAAAGCTTACGAAAATTTTTTTCATCCGGCTCCGCCGCGTACACTTCGGCAAGCTGCGGTGAAAACCCCGCCAGTTCTCGGATGCTGTCCCCGTTATAAGCCCCCAGATCCAACACCCGTCGATAGGTCTCGGAATGCAAAATTTTGCACATAGCCTCCGATTTTAGAGAAAAACATTGCCTAAGATATTGCAACTTGCCGCTGATTTTAAAATGGATCAAATCCATAAAAACGCGTTTTGACTCCTCATCGGCCAAAAGCGCGAAAGCCTTTTTGAATTCTTCGTTGTGCGCTTGCACATACTGCATATCAAACAGATGCCCGTCCGGTACCACCGGAACATCGGGAACATAAACCTCATATTGGCAGTCCAGTTCAAATATCCGATTCATCACATCCTCAAGGGAGCTCGCAAATGCGACTAAAATTACAAAATCACGATACTTCTGCGTAATTTCCGAGAACCGATGCACACGCTTTCCGTGAAATCTTTGTCCGCGGACAAAATCATCACTGGCAAAAAAGTCATCCGGCTCGCGACCGATTGTCGCAAGAGCCGAAATAATTTTATCGGCACCGTCTCCCATGCCGTAAAGAATCAGCGGACGGGAATCGCTTTTCAGCCGAGTCCACAAATCCATAGATTCCCGAATTTGAAAGTCCATTGTTTTTATCCTCCGCGTTCTGTATTTTTTATTTTAGCACATGCAAAACAAAAAGTAAATCTGCAACATTCTATTGACACCGTACCAAAGACATAATATCATATAATTGTATATATTTTTACTTCGTTTTTTCATAAGGCTTACGGATACCGAAAAGGATGAATAAAAACACCGATGACAGTAATTGATCTGAAAAATGATTTTAAAAAAATAAAAATGCCCAAAGTGCCTCTATTGATTGCATTGGGGAACTTTGACGGCGTACATATCGGTCATATGGCGCTGATTCAGGCCATGATCAATCAAAAAAAGCATTTCCCCGGCGCTAAAAGTGCCGTATATACTTTTGAGAAGCATCCGCAGTTTTTTGCGGGCACGCCGAAAATGATTGATTTATTTGACAACAGTGATAAAATCGCCCGGTTTGCGGAAGCAGGCGTTGACTATATTATATTTGAAGATTTCAAAGCGGTCTGCGATCTCAGCCCAAAAGATTTTGCGGAAGAGGTGCTGATAGGGCGATGCAACTGCGTATGTTGCTTCTGCGGCTTCAATTTTCATTTTGGACGAAAAGCGGCCGGCTCCGCCGAAACGCTCTGCGACCTAATGAAAGCAAAGGGCCTCCAATGCACTGTGCTTCCGCCCGTTGTGCATAACGGACAGATCGTCAGTTCTTCTTTGATTCGCTCTTATGTGGAAAGCGGAAACATGGAGGCCGCGGCGGAAATTTTAGGAAGGCCGTTTTCCATTCGCTTCCCCGTTATTTACGGCAATCGAATCGGCCATACAATCGGCATTCCCACCATTAATCAAAACTTCCCGGAAGGTGCCATCATTCCAAAGCAAGGGATCTATGCCTGTACCTGCTTTCCGGAGGGACAAACGGAGTATTTGGCCGTTGCCAACATCGGCACCAAACCAACCGTATCCAGTGCCGGCCGCATTAACTGTGAAACACATATTTTAGACTACAGTGGATTTTTATACGGTAAGCAAATTCAGGTTCGGTTTCATCACCGTCTGCGTGACGAAATGAGTTTTTCAGGTCTTGATGAGCTTCGCGCGGCCATCCAAAAAGATATCAGCGACACCAAAGCCTTTTTCAAAAATTTTCACTGAAATTGCAAAAAGGAGATTTTGATGAAAATTCGTTATTTGATTGCCATGTTGCTTTTTCTAACAATCTTATCGGCCGCTTTCACTCCGGTAAAGGCCGTGAGTTTTGATTCAGAACTCAACGCAAAATATGCCGTTCTTTATAACCTTGAGAATGATCAAATTCTTTTTGAAAAGGAAATTGATGCTGCGGTATACCCGGCATCTACCGTAAAAATCATGACTGCCGTCTTAGCATTGGAATATTATGAAGGACGTCTTGATACACCGATCACCGTAAAGCCCGAGGCGATCAAAAATATAAGCGGAAACAACATTGCACTCAGCGCAGGTGAAACTTTCCGTGCAGAACAGCTCATCGGGGCTCTGATTGTCGGCAATGCAAACGATGCCGCCGTAACGCTTGCGTTTGAAATCAGCGGAAGCGTTGAAGAATTTGCAGATCGAATGAATCAAAAAGCTGCCGAAATGGGAATGACCCACACCGTATTTAAAAATCCGACCGGTATGCATCACAAAAATATGGTCTCCACCGTGTCAGATATTCTGATTTTAGCAAAATATGCTTTCAACATGCCGCAATTTATGCGTTTTTCCTCGCTGCCGAAATATGAAATCGGAGAAGGCGCCAACCGCCGTGTCATTCACAACCGGAACTATTTGGTTTCCTCCACTCTGACTTCAGAATATTACTATGCCCCTGCAAAGGGAATGAATGCCGGCTCTACCTATGAGAGCGGAGCCTGCCTTGTTACGGCGGCAAGTGAAAAAAATTTAAACTATATCTGCATTGTAATGGGCTGCCAATACGATTCGGAGAAAAACCAGGTGCTTTCTTATTCCGATGCAAAAACACTTTTGAAGTTTGCCTTGGGGAATTATGTATATACCCGCGTCATTGACTCGAAAGACATTGTGAAAGAACTCCCCGTCGCTCTCGGAAAAGACGTTGATTATGTTTCGGCCGTTCCGGACAAATCCTGTGACGTTCTTCTAAATAAAGGAATCAATATCTCCGACGACATTCAATATTCCGTTACACTGAACCAAGAAGAACTCACCGCGCCGGTTCAGGCAGGGGATATTTTAGGCTCCGTCGAGGCATACTACCAAGGAAAGAAATTGGCAAGCGCGAACTTGATTGCCAAGAGCAGCATAGAAAAAAGTGCCGTGCTCACGGCCCTGCACAATCTAAAACAGGCGGTAAACCAACCAATTGTGTATATTATATCGGGTCTCATTGTGCTTATTGTCCTATATGCAATCGCAGCCTCTCTTTATCGTAAGCGCAACAAGAATCGAAAATCACGGTATCTGAAATAATCAAAGAAAGGAACTCCTGTATTATGAATATTGCGGTGATTACCGGAGCATCCTCCGGCATCGGAAAAGAGTTTGCCCTCTTGCTGGACCGCGAACGGCTGGACGAAATTTGGGTAATCGCACGGCGTCGCGACCGTTTGGAAGCTTTAAAAAACGGTCTAAAAACGCCTGTGCGCGTTTTCGCGCTGGATATAACCGATTCAAAGCAACTGGAAACTTATCGGAATACGCTCTACGAGCTTCAACCCAAAATACGCTTTTTGGTCTGCGCGGCCGGCGTCGGTATTTTCGGGAACTATGCCGAGGTCGACAACAAAGATGTCGAACGCATGGTGGATCTGAACGCAAAGGCTACGGTTTGGGTTACCAATCTGTCCATTCCGTATATGAAATATGAGTCGCACATCATCGAAATCGCCTCCAGCGCTGGCTTTGCCCCCCTCAGCGGCATGAGTGTATATGCTGCGAGCAAGGCGTTTCTGCAAAGTTACAGCAGAGCGCTCCGTTTGGAACTGGCACAGCAGGGCATCCATGTAACTGCCGTCTGTCCCGGATGGGTCCGAACCGAGTTTTTTCTGCATACCAACCTGCAAAACGCTGCGCATGCTCCGAAAAACTATCATCCGATTTATATGCCGAAACAAATTGCCTCCAAAGCATTATTCGATGCAAAAATGGGAAAAGCGCTTTCCATCTACGGTGTCAATATGAAAATTTACTATGCACTTTCCCGTATTTTACCCCAAGGCGCTATGGCGGCGCTTATGCAGTTTTATATGAACCTTCCGCTTTAAAAAAAGCTCGGAAAAATCCGAGCTTTTTTTATTTTTAACGGCTTGCTTTTAATTCCGCCGAAGTATCCCGATATACCCGCGTTACTCTTTTGCCTACCAAACACAAAATTTCATACGGAATTGTTCCGGCAACCGTTGCCAAGGCATCGATCATATGCGGATCACTGCCAAAAATCGTTACCGTATCACCGACTTTGACATCCTTTGCAAAATCGGTAATATCAATCATGCACTGATCCATACAAATTCGCCCGATAATCGGCGCCATATGCCCTTCAACCGAAACAGACGCGCCCCCCATGGAACGAATCAAACCGTCTGCATAACCGACCGGCAGGGTCGCCACCACTGTGTCGCGTGCGGCACGGAAAGTAGCTCCGTAGCTGACCGTATCTCCTTTGTGAATCTGAAAAATATGAGATACCGTCGTTTTGAAATTCATAACCGGCTCGGTTTCAAGCGGAGCATCCGGCGTCAGGCATCCGTACAACAACATTCCGAATCGAACCGTATTTTCATACATCATCGTATCCAACAGCACCGCAGGGCTGTTGCACGCATGGCGATACAAAAAATGAATCCCCCGGGAAGAAAGAGCCGATAACATACCGGTAAACCGCTGATATTGCACAGCCGTCATATCGGATTTTTCATCGTCGGCACAGGCAAAATGGGTAAAAATCCCCTCTGCGTCAAATTCCTTCATTTCACACACCGCAGCGACTCGGTCCGCATCATCAAAAGAAAAGCCCAAACGGTTCATACCCGTGTTGATTTTCAAATGAATCGGCAGCGGCGTCTGCGCAGCAATATTACCGACCGAGCGAAGACGGGTGATTTCATCACAAAGCTGATGGGCATATTCCAATGAAAAAACCGTCTGACTGATATGATATTTATAAAGCAAATCCACATCGGAAGGCAAGGTGTATCCCAAAATCAAAATCGTAACATCCGCATCCATTCCCAAAGCACTTCGAAGCTGAATGGCCTCGGTAATGCAGGAAACCCCGAATAACCGTACCCCCTCGCTCCAAAGGGCCTTTGCACACATCACGGCTCCGTGCCCGTAAGCGTCCGCCTTCAAGATGCACATGGTTTCGCATTGCGGTGAATGCCTTTGAACAAAATCACGGATTCTATGATAATTTCGCCGTAAAGCGCCAAGATCAATTTCCGCCCAAGTTTTTGTATGCCGCAGAAGATCGGCCTCAAATTCCGGTTCAACCGCAATCGCGGTATCATAAATCAAATGATCCTCCATTCGCATTCCTTTCCGAGTTCATCAGACTACTATGCTTGATCGGCTCCGTTCCGATCGGCCGGTCTCCGACTTTTCGCACATATTTTCTCACTCATAAATAAAATCAACTCGGATGCCCTTTTCTTCGTTTTTTAAACAAAGCGGCTTCTTCGTTTCTTTTTCAAAATATAAACTCAAAGAATCTTTTTTCAGGCAATACACCTCGATTCCGGATTCCTCTCGTTGCTCACATCGGAATGTTTCATCCGCTTGTAAAAGCAATAGCAAAAGCCAATCCGGGAAGTGTTCTGCATCAAGTTCCGTCGAAATATCCCCGTTTTTGAGCAAAAGCTTTTCTGCATCAAAATATAAACATACGTCAGCAAGCGTTTCGGGAGTTACAAATGTCAACTCACCCGATTGATCCGAATCCATCCGGCAATGTGCACGGAAAGTAATATCCGGCATCGATACCGACACACAAAACTCCGCAGGATACTGCGTTGTTAGCTTAAAATCGGATGGTTTTATCGGGGTCATTGCACATCCGACAAGCATAAAAAGCAAAAGCATCAAAGCAAAAAATCGTTTCATATTTTCAAAATCCTTCCCCATTCTGTTGATATCAGGATAAGAAAATATACGCGATGTCAATCAAATTAATGCCTTATTTTTCTGCAGAAAACGCACTGCGGCGACGGGATTCCAAATATCGGCGCATAGCATCGGTCATATCGAAATAAATAAGATACTTTTCGGATTCATCTCCATGATATACCAAAAACCATGTGTTCTCCGAAAGAGGCCCTTGCTGCGCAGATGAAAAGTCATAAACAGCTTCAAATTGCTCGTTGGAAAGTCCTGCTGCACGAAGCGGCGAACACATCCCGATACGGTCGATTGCAAGAATGGGAATCTCCGCTAAATCGCGGCGCCGCCGTTTGCCCAAAATCTTTGCAACGCGGAATTCTCCGGAAAAAAGCGAATATTCAAACTCAATTTGCAGCATTCCGACAGCAAAAGGAACAAAGAGCAGTAAAATCAATATCCATATCACAAGACTCGCCCAAAGCGATGCAGATAACAAAAACAGTGCCGCTGCGAAAATCGAATCGGCAACCAAAAGAAGCAGCCATATAAAAAGGATGTGAACAAAATCCCGAGGCAAGAGCTGTTTACGGACGGTGACTTCCACAAATTGACTGTCAATTGCGTTCACTGAAAAATCCCCGCTTTCCATCCGTTTTTCGCTGATGGCTTTATTGTATCACAGCTTAATCAAAAATGCAATGCGGAGAAAAACGGAATCCAAAAGATTAAATTCAAATACAACCTTGCAAAAAGCGTCCGAAAACGTTATAATATAAAGGATATTCGTGTTTGAATCAAAGTTTTAAAAAACAACGGAAAGCAAAGGGGTCAACATATGAAAGCTGTAATCAGTGTTATCGGAAAAGATAATGTCGGAATCGTTGCTTTGGTCAGTGCCAAATGCGCGGAGCTCGGCGCTAATATTATTGACATTTCTCAAAGTGTCCTCAGTGAATATTTTGCCATGATTATGCTGATTGATATCAAAGCACTGCAGGTAGAATTCACCGAATTTGTTGATACGATGGATCAACTCGGCAAAGCAAACAATCTCGAAATTCATGCTATGCATGAGGACATCTTCAATTCCATGCATAAAATCTGAAAGTAGGTACACCATGCTCAATCGAAATGATATTTTAGAAACCATCAATATGATTCGAGACGAAAACCTCGATATTCGCACAATCACCATGGGCATTTCGCTCTATGATTGCCAAAGTGACGATATAGACCGGCTGTGTACCAAAATCTACGATAAAATTACACATACCGCAAAAGATTTAGTCCGCTGCGGCGAAGAAATTGAAAAAACATACGGCATTCCGATTATCAACAAACGTGTTTCCATCACTCCCGTTTCGCTGATCGCCGGATGTGCGGATCAAAACGGCATGATTCGGATTGCAAAAACCTTAGACCGTGCCGCAGAGGTTTTGGGAATCAATTTTATCGGCGGCTATACCGCTCTGGTTCATAAAGCAATGACCAACATCGACCGCCGCTTGATCGCAAGCATCCCGGAAGCACTTTCACAAACGGAACGTCTGTGTTCCTCCGTAAATGTCGGAACCAGCAAAAGCGGTATCAATATGGACGCCATTCGCTTAATGGGGCATGCCATTAAGGAAGCCGCCTATATCACCCGCGAAACCGATTCCTCCGCATGCTCCAAACTGGTCGTATTTGCCAATGCACCGGAGGATAACCCCTTTATGGCCGGCGCCTTTCACGGTGTCGGAGAAGGAGAAAGTGTGATTAACGTGGGCGTATCCGGTCCGGGAGTCGTGGCAAACGCCATTAAAAAGGCCGGAGATTGCGATTTGGGAGCGCTTTCGGACGTGATTAAAAAAACCGCTTTCAAAATTACACGCATGGGGCAGTTGGTTGCGAAAGAGGCTTCCAAGAGACTCGGTGTTCCCTTCGGCATTGTTGATTTATCCTTAGCGCCGACTCCTGCAATCGGAGACTCCGTTGCATTGGTGTTAGAGAATATGGGACTTGAAAAATGCGGCACTCACGGCACGACCGCTGCATTGGCCATGCTCAACGACGCAGTAAAAAAAGGCGGCATCATGGCATCCTCCTATGTCGGCGGTTTATCCGGTGCCTTTATTCCCGTATCCGAAGATGCGGGCATGATCGCGGCAGCGGAATGCGGAGCGCTTACCATTGAAAAATTAGAAGCAATGACCGCCGTTTGCTCGGTCGGTCTTGACATGATTGCCGTTCCCGGAGATACCAGTGAAGAAACCATATGCGGCATTATCGCCGATGAAATTGCAATCGGTGTAATCAATAACAAAACAACGGCTGTCCGCATTATTCCCGCTTACGGCAAAAAACCCGGCGACTATGTCAACTTCGGAGGGCTGTTGGGATTTGCCCCCATTATGAAGCTTAATAATTTTTCCTGTGCCGAACTGATTCACCGCGGCGGACAAATTCCCGCTCCGGTACACAGCTTTAAAAACTAAAATCCCTTTAACATTTAATCCAAACGAACAACAAAAAAAGTTCCCCATGCAGGATATCCTGCATGGGGAACTTTTTTGTCGCTTGCCTGCGCAAAAAACTCAAGTCTCACTCATTTCTTGACGGCAGTTATACCGGCCAAAAATGCTTCTTATGCAAAAACAATTCGGCTATTTTATATTTTCGGAAATCTTGATTAATTCATCTCTGCCGACAAGGCCATCGACACAAAACGTATTGTCTCCGTCTGTCCACACGATGGTTCCGCTGGGGTATTCCTCATTATATAACAGATACGCTTTTTGATCGCCTAATAAAATTTCCTCATACTTGTTATGCTCGATATCCACCATGAATGCGGAATCACCGAATTTTGATATTTCTATCACTAAATAGTTGTCTTCGGCATCGGTATAAGCATAGTATCTGAAATTAATTTTTTCAATGCTTTCCGTCAGGACAAACGAGTTCGGAATGTATCCGATATGATACGAATCGGCGGATCTTGCTCCCTTTGTGTCATGGGTTCCGCCGGAAAAATTAAAATCAAACCGAACGTACTTTTCAAACCATTCAATAACGGTATCTTTAATGGCTGCCCGTACTTTGGTGCTTGTCGACAATAGGCAAAATGAAAGGGACACAAAAACAAGAAAAACAATTGCTGCCCTCTGTGCATAAATCATCGTCAATGAGCGGTGTCGATTGCACTTTCTTTCTTTTATTCTGCGGTTT
Source organism: uncultured Eubacteriales bacterium (assembly GCA_934365155.1). GTDB lineage: Bacteria > Bacillota > Clostridia > Oscillospirales > CAG-272 > RGIG8399. Next base: position 77,132 of record CAKRMZ010000001.1, read on the forward strand.
ATCCATTTTTCTTCTTTCTTCGGCAAAGGAAATCTTTCGGCTAATTCTGCATCAGACGGGATTTTTTCGGTCTCCTCCTCCATATACTCAAAAAAAGCACTGCCGAGCATTGCTTCAAAAATGCTGTCGTTTATGCTCTTAGTCATGAAGATTCTCCTTTCTGATCGCTTCCCGTAATATTTGTTTTCCTCTGAAGATTCTAAGGCTTACCGTTTTGGGCGGCAGATCGAGCAGCAAAGCGATTTCTCTTTCTTTGAGTTCATTTACATATTTCAGCAGACACACGTCACGATATATGTCATCCAGCGACCGTATTTTATCCAATATCAAATGATAGACCTCTTGATTTAACACGATATCGTCCGGATCCAAAGCCTCACACTGGTTATTCATGATTTCCTCATTGAATTCAGCGTTGTTGTTCTTTTGAGAGCGTATAAAGTCAATCGCTTTGTTCTTTGCGATGATTCCGCATAAATTTTTGACCCGTTTTTCCTCCGCAATATCAATAATGTCAAGATTCTCAATGATTTTCAACATCGAATTGTGTACTACATCCTCAACATCATATTCATTACCGAGATACTGTTTTGCCATGTAACACATAAACGAATAACACTTCTCGTAAATGAAGGTAACTTTTTCTTTTTCTTTCTCGGTTTCGACAATGGATAAATATAATGAAATCAATTTATTCTCCTCAATGAATCCTTATCATAAAAACCGTCCGTCATTTTGCGGACAAAACGCATGGTTTCCATCATGGTATAGAGCTCGCGCGGCGAGCATCCGTCCAGCAAATCGGCAATTTCTTGCTTCAAAATAGGAGCCGAAGACTGTACATTGGCACCTAAAAGATAATCCACTGTAGTGTCAAGCGCATTGGCAATATCAATGATGACCGGTAAACTCAGTTTTGTCGTCCCTGTTTCAATATGACTCATATGCGTTTTTGATATGTTGGCGGCATCACTCAGATTATCCTGCGTCCAGTGCTTTTCCTTTCTGAGGGCCCGTATTCTTTTTCCGATTGCAATGTAATCGATTTCCATCATTCACCCCACCTTTAATTGTATTGTATAGGCATTATATCCATATATAAATATTGTACATAGGCACAATGCCTATGTACAATATTTATATATGGAATTTACAGAAAATTCATAAAAAAGCCTGTAGTAAAGCAGTTTGGCTCCCCGTATATACTGATGTACAAAACATTTCGGGTATACACAAAAAGACATGCAGCACTTGTTTCCTTCGAACCGTTAACCATTCAAAATATCAATACAAAATGACATCGGCATAACTCTTGTTTAATACAATTGATGCTCCTTGTTGATCGAGAACCCATTAAAATCCATCAAATTCAGGAGGTTTTTCATGAAAAAAACTGTTATCACGCTTCTCTCGGCAGCCATAATTTTGACTTCGCTCACATCATGCACTTTAGTATTTGATTCCATAGGCATCCTTAAAAATACTGAAACCGATGTGAATTCCGACAGCCGCCCGAAAGAAACCGAAGCGCCGGCCTCCGCAAACGCTTATACAAACCAAACAGACATTGAATCATATATGCATTATTTGGTGAGTTATTTTCACGAGCCGTATCAGCAAGGGGATGATATCTCAAAAAACAATCTTTTGTATTTAAGCTTTCTCTTTTGTTTTGCCAATAAGGATTCGCTGGATTTTGTTAAAACAAATGAAGAAAAACGATCCATGAGGATTCCGGGAGAAGAACTGGAACGGATCGCCGGAAACCTGATCTCCCATTCAGGCGATCTTTCAGTATACCGCTTATCGATGGAAAACTCGTCCGATTTCTATTCCGAAGAAACAGACACCTATATTGTAAGCTATGCGCGCGGCTATTGGAACGGAGATCCGTATTATCTCAGTTTTGACGAAAGCGGAAAAATTAAAAAGCCGCAGATTACCGAAACCGCCACAGAAATCAGCGTAATCGTGGAAATATGCTACGCTCCCAATTTGGGTATATATAGAAACGCCCGAAAAGCGGAATACAAATTCGATAAGGTTATTGACGGCGATTCCTTATTTTACCGTCTGTCAAGCGTGAAGGAGCTATCATGAAAAAAGCTCTTTGCACCGTTCTGATTTTACTTCAGTTTGCATTCGTGTCCTGCAATGGTCTGCCCGACAGCCGTATTCCGACAGAAAGTTTCGACACCGCGTTGATATCGCCGACCCATCATCCCCTCTCCGAAAATAATCAAAGCGCCGAAACGATTGAAACGGTCCCTTACCCCAATCCGCAGAGCGTTTCGGCATATGAAACGCTCACCGATGACCAAAAAATGGCGTACGATGCTATCGAGGATGCGCTTTACAGGGCAATAAACGGCTCGTTTCCAGTCGGTTGGAGATATCGGCTCGAACGCAGAATATCATGGTACGATTTTATGCTTGCTTACAAAATCATTGCCGCAAATTATACTGCCTTAGAAGAAATACTGACAAATTTCTTTGCGCAGGACAGCCTTGGAACACAGGAATATGCCAACGAAATCTTATTTTTTGACGATGGTTTTGTAAGCGATTTCTGCCAAGTGGATCCCAAACTTTGCAAAGCCGCCGATGATATTCTAAACAGCCTGACCTATGACGGAACAGAGCCCGGAAAGGCCTTTGCCATCGCAAAATGGCTTGTCGACAATGTGGCATATCCCTCCGATTATAAGCAACGGTCCTCAGACAGTTGGCTTATAAGTGCTTCCGGACCGATCTTGAAAAAAGAAGCCGTCGGTGACGGGTACGCAAAGGCATACGATTTTCTCTGCAAGAAAGCCGGACTTCAAACAATCTATGTAATTTCATTCAAGCAAATGCACGCTTGGAATATGATTTGCATCGACAACGTCTGGTATCACATCGATACCGCATGGATGCAGGGCAGCGATTCTTTTAGAAATTTTATGATGAGTGACAAAGAGTGCTACCGTTTCCACGAAGAAGCCGAATATTATTCCATCCCCCGAACACTGGAAAAGATCATTCCCGAGGCACCGTATTATTCTTCCTACGGCCGTTTTGTTTTTGATACTGCCGATGATGCGTTTGACTATCTTTTTCAAAATAAACTCCCGGATAATTCCTTGCTTTGTTTTTCGTCTGCAGACGAAAAACAGAATTTTTTGGATTACAACCATAAATATATAAGCACCTACGACAGCTACCTTTCCGTCGGCTCTTTGAGTGACGACATTGCCGTCATATCATATCAATGATTTTCGTCGTCAATAACAATGCGCCCCATAGGGGAAAAAGCGGACAGGCAACAAACAAAAAATGCTCCCGACGCAGATATCTGTGTCAGGAGCATTTTGGCATTGATTTCAAAAGTGCGCTGCAATTCACGCACGATTGATCTTGTATTTTTCAAACGGATTCTTTTTCGACTTTGCTTTCACCGGGCTGAATTTTTTTCATAATAAAGGGAATCACTTCATCCAACTGGATATCCAATACATAGGCAAATTCCTGATGCAACAAACGCTCCGCATCGTGCAATATCTTCTCGTCAGCCGCTCTCAGTTTCTTCCCCGCAAGGCTTCTCTCCTCCTGCTTTTTATGGATATTCCGAATCATCTGTATTACTTGTGTCGGGTCTCCGTCGCGCAAAATGCGCACAAAACAGTCTTGCCGCTCCTTATCATTTTCAATCCATGACGAATCCTTTTGCGTCAGCTGATCCAGTTCATTATAAATCTCCGGCACAGACAGCAATTTTCTCAGCTTGACCTTTTCGCTGTTTACCGGAACATAAGAAAGCGAATTTTTCCCCTCATAATAGGGTCTTAGCACATAATACCATTGCTTCTCGGAAAAAGCAAATTCCTCCTGACGAATATCAATAATTTGACATACCCCTAAGTTTTGATGCATCACCATATGATTTACCGAATACAATCACTGCCCCTCCTTTTACAAAAGTAAACAACGTATAGATGCCGAATCCACAAGAATTTTATAAGAAGCAAACTACATGTTGACTCTGTTTATATATATATATATTATATCATATTTTTGTCGAAAAAGAAAGTTTTGATTTTCGACAAAAAAGTTGATCTTATGAAAAAAGTGCTTGCTCTAATCGCAAAACCGCCTCTGAAATTACATGCGGATCGATACCGGAATAATTCATAACCAACACAGATTTCGGCGCAGGCAACGCCCGATAATATTCCGACAGGCAGCCGATTCGAATTGATTTTTGTGCACAGCGTTTGACAATTTCCGCATCGGTATAAGCGGTGTTTACACGGAGAAGAAAATGCAATCCCGCATTCTCCTCCGAGATGGAGCTTCGCATCCCCATTTCGCCGGATTGAAGCCGTTCAATAAGAAGATTTCGCAATAATTTATAATGCCTGCGCATCCGGTTGATATGTTTTTCAAAATACCCCTGTAACAAAAACTCGGCCAGCGTATACTGTTCAAAGGCCGGCACCGTGCAGGAATAGAAGCCCAGCAAACGGTGAAAGCTCTCAATCAGTCGCTGCGGCAATACCATATAACTGATACGTACGGACGGCGCGATCGTTTTGGAAAAGGTGTTCATATAGATTACACGGTCCGGGCAAATCGTCTGTATCGGCGGAATCGGGTTTCCCGAAAAACGGAATTCGCAATCATAATCGTCCTCAATAATCCACCGAGTCGGATTATTACAAAGCCAATCATACAGCTCTGCACGCCGTTTTTGCGATGTAACCGTTCCGCTCGGGAAGTGATGGGCCGGAGAAATATGCACAACCGATGCATTACCGGAAGACAGATCTTCCATGGAAATGCCCTCTGAATCCATTTTGACATTGCATACTGCGGCACCGACGGAATGATAAACATTAACGATTTTTGCGTATCCGGGGTTCTCCACTACATAACCGTGTTCCCGTCCTAACAACTGAACAATCAAGCTGTAAAGATATTCCGTTCCCGCACCGATGACAATTTGATCCGCATTCACCTGCATCCCCCGAAATTTCCGCAGCATATCCGCAATCGCGCTCCGCAAGAGCAAAACGCCGTTTGACGGCATCGGTTGCAAAAGCTCTGTGCCGTATGCAGATATCACCTGACGCATCAATTTAGACCATACCGAGAAGGGAAACTTTTCCGCCCAAATCGCATTGGTTTTAAAATCGGCTAAAAATTTTTGGGGCTCCCTATTTTCGGTGCTTATCCCATTTTTTTCGGAGCGATCCGCCGGAGCGCCGATGGGCTTTGAAACAAAAAAGCCGGAGCGCTCTTTGGAAAAAATATATCCCTCATCCAAAAGCTGTGCATAGGCGTTTTCCACCGTGACCTTACTGATTTTTAAATGCTCGCTCAAAGCCCGCTTGGAAGGTAGCCGCTCCCCGTCCCGAAGCCGTCCGCTTACAATATCCGCTTTAATATATTCATACAATCGTTCATATAAAAAATGCTTGTCTTTTCGGTTCATATCATAGGTCAACATATCCAAACCTCTAATCTGGCATTAAAAAATATATTATAATTGGTGATTGAATCAATGCCACATTCTTATTATACTGTGCTTAACAAAAAAAAGCAAGCGAGATGAAATATTATGGATCAAAAAAAATTGAAAAGTCTTATTTTAAGCGCTATGATGGCTGCCTTAGTATGCGCCGCCACCATGACAATTCAAATTCCCTCGCCGACAAACGGTTATGTGAATCTCGGAGACTGCTTTGTTCTGCTCTGCGGTTTTATACTGAATCCTTGGTCAGCTTTTGCGGCTGCGGGAATCGGATCCGCCCTTGCCGATCTCCTCAGCGGCTATCCGCACTATGCCGTGGCAACCTTTCTGATTAAAGGATGCGTTGCGCTTTGTGCCTATATATTAAACAGAACCGTTCTCGGAAAAAACGCGCTCGGGCGAATCGGATGCGGTATTCTTTCGGAAATCATTATGATCTTCGGGTACTTCGGATTTTCCGCCCTCATTCGCGGCAAAGGACTTGCCGCAGCGGCCAGCATTCCGGGAAACATCGTTCAAGCTCTTTGCGGCGTGGCCTGCTCTTGCATTTTAATCCAACTGATCAATCGATATCATTTATTGGAACACTATTATAAAACAGGCAGCAAAAGCACGAAATAAAAAAGAGTGGGATATCCCACTCTTTTTTTATTTAGATAAATCGATCATAAATCTGCACCGCATCCAAAAGATGATGCATTTTAGCGCGACTGCCGCCGCCCGCACCGAAGGTCAAAAGAATATATTCTTTCCCGCTTTTTTCGGCCAACGTGGCAAGACACTGCGCCGCCTCATCGGTAAATCCCGTTTTCCCTCCCAAAATATATTCGCATTCCTTGTTCTCCTTTTGAAGGGATGTCAGCCATGTCGCGCTTACTGAAATTCCGTACCGATGCTGTTCTGTTTTGGAAGTCGTATATTGCTTTGTGGTGAAAATTTGATAGAACTTTTCGTTTTTCAATGCATATTCCAAAAGCTTTGCAAAATCGATCGGTGTCGTATAGTGATCTTCATCATGCAAGCCGGTCACATTGGCAAAGTGCGTGTTTTTCATTCCAATCTGCTGAGCCTTCTGATTCATCAGCTCCACAAAAGCATCCTGCGAACCGCAAACATAACAGGCAAGCCCCGCCGCGGCATCCGCACCGGAGGCTAACATCGTCCCATAGAGCATATCCTCCACCGTCATCGGTTCGCCGACCGCAAAACCGACCACGGAAGCATTCTCCCGAATCAGATGCTGATTCAGCTCCTCATCTATTTTGAAAGAACCGTCGAAATCGTTTATGTTCTCCAGCGCGACAAGCACCGTCATTATTTTGGTCAGAGAAGCAGGATAAACCATTTCCGCACTGTTCTTTTCCGCAATGATTTTTCGGTCCGTCAAATCAATCAGAAGTGCATTGTGACTGTATATTTCATTTCCGATTCGATCCCTATAGCTGTCACTTGAAATAGAGGATACGGACACGCTCTCCCGGCTTTGAGAAAGCGCCGAAACCAATATGCTTTCGTTCTTTTTCGGCCAAAAGATTAAAAAGGACGCTATCGCAAAAATGAAGATCAAAATTCCGAAAGCAACGTTTTTACGGGATATTCCGCGTTTTTTTCTCAAAGGACGCCCGCGCGGATTTCGCCGCGGCGGCAAAGAGCCCTCCGTCCTTGGAATGTATATTTTTTTCGAGGGATAATAACCCTTTGCAAAATCAGACATATTTATTTAAAAAATTCCTTATATTGATACTGTATTTTATCGTATCATGTTTTATATCGGAATACAAGCCGTTTTTTCAAAAAGCATAAAACAAAAAAAATATCATCGCGGAACGGATGCGTTGCCGCGATGATATTTTTTTGTCTCATACTCTAAGTTATCCGCTCAGTTCTCCCCGCAGCTTTGCAAAAATTTTTTTCTCACGGCGGGATATTTTCACTTGCGTCAATCCCAAAAGCTGTGCGCATTTTTCCTGCGAATATTCTTTAATAAACCGATAATACAGAATGGCCCGATCCTCTCCCGAAATTTTAGAGATTGCCTCCCGCAGAGCCAGTCGCATCGAAGATTTTTCAATTTCATCTTCGGCACGCAGAACACTTCCGAGATTCATATCATCCTCATCACCGATCGGTTCCTCCAAAGAGCGCAGCGGCAATGCGGCATCCAATGCGAAAGTCAATTCTTCCGCACGCATGTCCATCAGTTCGCAGAGCTCTGAAATTTTGGGCTCCCGTCCGTTTTTTTGAACAAACTCCTCTTTCACGCGCAGAATTTGGGCACCCTGTTGCTTTAGACGGCGACCGACTTTAATCTGACCGTCGTCCCTTAAATACCGACGAATCTCACCCATAATCATCGGGACAGCATAGGTAGAGAACGCACATTCCATTTCAGGGCGAAATGTATCAATCGCCTTGAGCATGCCGATAACGCCGATCTGAATGATGTCCTCCCGGTCCGTACCGCGATCAAAAAAACGCTTGGCAATGCTGTAAACCAAACCCATATTTTCCGAGACAAAACGTTCCCGTGCTTTTTCATCGGTTTTGGCGGCAATTACCGTTTCGGGCGGCTTGATATATGTTTCCATGCGGCTTTACCCGATTCAAGAGTTAAAATGCTTCCTAAGCGTTACCGTCGTACCGGCACCGGGTGCAGAGCTTACCTTCATGTGATCGGTGAAACTCGACATAATCGAAAATCCCATTCCGCTCCGTTCGCCGCTTGCATCCGTTGTAAAGAAAGCCTTGGTAGCCTGCTCTACATCGGCAATTCCGCATCCTCGGTCTCGGATTCGCACAACGGTGCTTCCGTCATCAAAATTTTTCATCTGTATGTATATCATACATTTCCCCGTCATATTACGGTATCCGTGCACAATACAGTTTGTCACAGCCTCCGATACGGCACACCGTAAATCCCCAAGTTCCTCCAGCGTCGGATTCTGCTGTGCCGCAAAAGCACTGACAACACTTCTGGCAAGGCTCTCATTTTCCGATATTGCCGAAAGCTGTAAGCTCATCTCATTGATCATTGTACGCTTTTTCATTCCGCACTCCCCCTTTCAATGGAAATAACCCGATCCGTTCCCGCAAGACGCAAAATCTTCTCGATTTGAGCAGAAGGGTTACTGAGAACAAAGGAACACCCGATTTCTTCTGCTTTGGTATAGCGCCCCAAAATCAACCCGAGACCGGAAGAATCCATAAAATTCACCCGTGACACATCCAGCCGCAATTTCTTCGGTCGACAGCGATAAAGCTCACGGTCGATTTCTTCGCGAATCGTAGCCGCGCTGTGATGGTCGATATCGGCGGAGAGCGCCGCTGTTAATTCTTCGTTTTTAAATAAAAATTCTGTATGGTTCATTGTATTTTCTCCCAAACGGCTTTGCCGAAATTCATAAAAATCAAGGCTTGTCCGCATCATGAAAATAAAAATTTTATTAAAAAATAAAATGTGGTATTCTCGTTGAAAAAAGAATACCACATTCTGTTTAAAAAGCCTGTCGTTTTATGTGAGCAGTTATTATTTTTTTAGTTTTTTCAAAGCCTCGTCAATATCCGAAAGCATCATCCGATATTTAGTAAGCTTTGCCTTTTCCGCTTCGACCACCTTGGCCGGGGCCTTTGAAACAAAGCCCTCATTCGAAAGCTTGGATTCCACACGTCCGATTTCAGACAGTGCCTTTTCTCGCTCTGCCTCCAAGCGGCGACGTTCCGCTTCAAAATCAATGATATCGGCAAGATCGATAAAAATCACTGCGCCGTCGCAAATAATCTGCACAGAACGGTCGCTCTCATAGGAATCCAGCCATTCTACATCCGATGCAGAAGCAAAGCGCTCAAAAAACACTTTCGAAAATGCACCGAAGGTATCGCGATCGGACGTCACAATTTTTAACTTTGCCTTTTTGGAGGGAGCCACGTTCATTTCGGCACGGCGGTTACGAATCGCCTTAATTGCCGAAATCAGCCGATTCATCACTGTTTCCTGCTGTTCGAAAACAAGCGAAGAATCATATTTCGGATATTCGCTGATCATAATGCTGTCGCCCTCATGCGGCAAACTCTGCCAAATTTCTTCGGTAATAAACGGCAAGAACGGATGCAAAAGCTTCAAGGTTCCGGTCAAAACAAAACAAATTACATTCTGTGCAATCTCGTTGGCACGTGTTCCCTTTTCGGCAAAGCGAATCTTACACAATTCAATATACCAATCGCAAAAAACATCCCAAACAAAATCATAAATTTTGGAAAGCGCAACTCCCAGTTCATACCGGTCAAGGTTCGTACAAACGTCCGCTACCAACCGATTATAGCAGGAAAGAATCCACATGTCTTCGATGGCAAGCTCATCTTTCGGCGGCAATTCTGCCTTTTCAATGCTTAAATTCATCAGAACAAAGCGAGATGCATTCCATAGTTTGTTGCAGAAATTACGCGCCGATTCGATCTTCTCATCGGAAAAACGCATATCGTTTCCGGGAGAATTTCCGGTTGCAAGTGCGTAGCGAAGCGCATCCGCTCCGTATTGATTAATAATTTCCAAAGGATCAATACCGTTTCCGAGCGACTTTGACATCTTGCGTCCCTGTGCATCACGCACCAAACCGTGAATCAAAACGGTATGGAACGGACTTTTTCCGGTATATTCCAGTCCCGAAAAAATCATGCGTGAAACCCAGAAGGTGATAATATCATAACCGGTAACCAACACACTTGTCGGATAAAAACGCCGCAAATCTTCGGTGTTCTCCGGCCATCCCAACGTAGAAAAAGGCCAAAGCGCCGAGGAAAACCAGGTATCCAATGTATCGGGATCCTGCCGCATTTCGCGGTGGCATTTCGGGCACACAGCATGATCTTCTTTTGTTACGACAACTTCACCGCAATCATCGCAATAAAATGCAGGAATCCGGTGACCCCACCAAAGCTGACGGGAAATGCACCAATCCCGTATATTTTCCATCCAGTAAAAATAATTCTTTTCAAAGCGTTCCGGAACAAACCGAATATCCCCGGAACGAACGGCCTCAATCGCCGGTTTTGCCAGCGGCTCCATGCGGACAAACCATTGCAGCGAAACCCGCGGCTCGATCGTTGTTCCGCAACGATAACAGGTTCCGACATTATGCGAATAGTCCTCGGTGCGAATCAGATAGCCTCCGTCCTCCAAATCACGCACAATGGCTTTTCTGGCCTCAAAGCGATCCATTCCGGCATATTTTTCGTAATCGTCCACAATCTTAGCATCATCCGTTAACACATTGATGACCGGCAAATTGTGACGACGTCCGACCTCAAAGTCATTTGGGTCATGTGCCGGCGTAATTTTTACAACGCCGGTTCCGAAATCCACCTCCACATAATCGTCCGCAACAATCGGGATCTCGCGTCCCACTAACGGAAGTACCAAGGTCTTGCCGACCATATCCCGGTACCGCTCATCGTTCGGATTTACCGCTACCGCCGTGTCGCCGAGAATGGTCTCAGGGCGGGTGGTAGCCAGCTCTATATATCCACTGCCGTCTTTAAAGGGATAGCGAAGATGCCAAAAATGGCCGGCCTGATCTTCATACTCCACCTCGGCATCCGAAATAGAGGTCCGGCAATGCGGGCACCAGTTAATGATTCGCTCACCGCGGTAGATCAAGCCCTTTTCATACAGTCGAACGAATACCTCTTTGACGGCTTTGGAACAGCCCTCGTCCATGGTAAAACGTCTTCGGCTCCAATCGCAGGAGGAACCCATTTTTTTGAGCTGCTCAATAATCCGGCCTCCGTAGGTATCATTCCAGTCCCAGGCGCGCTTCAAAAAGCCCTCGCGACCGACATCCTCTTTGCTAAGTCCCTCTTTGCGCATCGCCTCCACGATCTTCGCTTCCGTTGCAATGGACGCATGGTCCGTACCCGGTACCCAAAGTGTAGAAAAGCCCTGCATGCGTTTATAACGGATTAAAATATCCTGCAAAGTATTATCCAGTGCATGCCCCATATGAAGCTGTCCGGTAATGTTCGGCGGCGGAATCACAATCGTAAAGTGATCATGACCGTCCTTGCAATTCGGTTCGAAATAATGCTGTTCGTTCCAAAACCGATACAATCGATCCTCAAACTCCAGCGGAGAATAGGTTTTTGCCAAATCCTTTCCCATTTTTGCTGTATCCTCCCAAAACTTCAGTTTTGCATTTTACACGATATAAAATAAAAAAGCCTTCGCCGTCCGCAACAGGACGCGAAAGCGTGGTACCACCTGAATTCACTCTCTTTCGACGGAGAGTGCTCTTTTTTCCCGATAACGGCAGGAAACCGTCGCGGACTACTTCTTATTTCACCCGCAAAGCTCAGGGACGACTTCATATCGGGATTCCTGCAGACTTTTCAGCTTCCGTCCGCTCTCTGTGAAAGCATCCGTTTGATACTACTGCTTCCCCTCATTGCTTTTCAAACTATCATAGCCAATATATCACAAATCTATATATTTGTCAACGTTTCCCTGTTGAAAAAAACGGTTTCTGCGCAAGCGCTTCCTATTTTATCTTGATTATTTTATAAATTAATTATATAATAGTAAAATAGATTTATTGTTTATTTTGCAGAATATAAGGATAGTAACATATGGATTCACAAAACCGACAGAAAAAAATACGGAATTTCTGCATCATTGCTCATATCGATCACGGAAAAAGCACCTTAGCCGATCGGATCTTGGAGTTTACCGATACAGTGGAACAGCGGGATTTGGAAGAACAGCTTCTTGACAACATGGATATTGAAAGAGAGCGCGGCATTACCATCAAGGCCCGTGCGGTAAATCTTCAATATACCGCGCCGGACGGAGAAACCTATATTCTCAATCTGATTGACACCCCCGGCCACGTGGATTTCAACTATGAGGTTTCCCGATCGCTCAACGCCTGCGAGGGCGCGCTTCTGATTGTAGACGCCACACAGGGAATCGAGGCGCAAACGCTTGCCAACACCTATCTTGCCGTAGAAAACAATTTGGAGATTGTTCCGGTTATTAACAAAATCGATCTTCCTGCGGCCGACCCCGAACGGGTTCAGAAGGAAATCGAAGACGTTATCGGAATCCCTGCAATGGGATGTCCGGCCGTATCCGCAAAAACCGGGCTGAATATTTCCGCCGTAATGGAAAAAATCATCTCGGATATTCCCGCGCCGAGCGGAGATATCCATGCTCCGCTCAAAGCGCTGATTTTCGATTCCTATTATGACGCTTATCTCGGAGTTGTCGTTTATGTCCGCCTGTTTGAGGGTACCGTCCGGCCGCATGACCGCATAAAGCTGATGAACAGCGGCGCCGAATTCGACGTTGTGGAAGTCGGAGTGATGTCTCCGTTTTCACTTTGTCCCAAAGAGTCCCTGTCGGCAGGAGATGTCGGCTATATCACCGCCAGCATAAAAGATATCGCCGATACCCGTGTGGGCGATACCATTACCACCGTTGAAAACGGGACACAAACCCCTTACCCCGGCTTTAAAAAAGCTCTTCCGATGGTTTATTCCGGAATTTATCCCGCAGACGGCTCAAAATACGGAGACCTTCGGGATGCCTTAGGAAAATTGCAGCTGAATGACGCCTCTTTAGTCTATGAGCCGGAAACCTCCGCAGCACTCGGTTTCGGCTTCCGCTGCGGATTCTTGGGGCTTCTGCATATGGAGATCATTGAAGAACGCATCGAACGCGAATTCAATTTAGACCTGATTACCACGGCACCGAACGTTATTTATAAAATCAAAAAACGCAGCGGTGAAACGCTGATGATTGACAATCCCGCAAGCTATCCCTCTCCGGAGGAAATAGAAATTGCCGAAGAGCCGATTGTCAAGGCCAGCATCATCACCCCCACCGAATATGTCGGCGGAATTATGGAGCTGTGCAATGATCGCCGCGGCGTATACATCGATATGAAATATATTGACTTCAGCCGTGCCGAGCTCCACTATCAGTTGCCGCTCAACGAGATTATCTATGACTTTTTCGATGCGCTCAAGAGCCGTTCCAAAGGCTATGCCTCCTTAGATTATGAGTTAAAAGGATATGAACCCAGCCGTTTGGTTAAGCTTGATATTCTGCTGAACGGAGAAATGGTGGACGCTCTCTCATTTATCGTTCATGCCGACAATGCCTACGCACGCGGTCGCCGCATCTGCGAAAAGCTCAAAGACAATATTCCGCGACAGCTCTTTGAAATTCCGATTCAGGCCGCCATCGGCGGAAAAATCATTGCGCGCGAAACCGTAAAAGCCGTGCGGAAAGATGTGCTTGCAAAATGCTACGGCGGCGATATTACCCGTAAGAAAAAACTTCTGGAGAAACAAAAAGAAGGAAAAAAACGCATGCGCAAATTCGGTTCGGTAGAAGTTCCTCCGGATGCCTTTATGGCTGTGCTGAAAATGGACGAATGATGAAAACTCTGGGGCTGTATCTTCACATTCCTTTTTGCCGCAGAAAATGTAACTACTGCGATTTTTATTCCGTCACCGATTGCTCTTATGCCGACGATTATGCCGAGGCGCTCATGCAATCACTCCGTGGTTTTGCGCGGGAAGCACGGGAACATACCGTTGACTCGGTTTTTATCGGCGGCGGCACGCCGATTCTGCTCGGAGCCGATCGCCTGCGCAGGCTGTTATCGTGCATTAAATCCGAATACAATTTATCCGATAACCCCGAAATTACCGTAGAGGCCAATCCGGAAAGTATTGCAAAGCAGGATTTTGAAATATTAAAAAGTGCCGGTGTCAATCGTATATCTCTCGGATTTCAGTCTGCCACTCCCCGTATGCTCAAAGTGCTCGGACGCTGCCATAATACCAACGATTTTGTCCGTGCGGTAGATCATGCAAGGTCGGCGGGAATTGCTCAAATCAATGCGGATTTAATGTATTCCCTCCCCGACCAAAGCATTGAGGATTTTTTAAAATCCGTGGATTTTTTAACGGAGCTGCCGCTGAATCACATCTCGATGTATCTTCTGAAAATTGAACCCGATACCCCCTTCGGCAAAAATATAAAAAAGCTTTCTCTGCCGGACGAGGACACGGAATGTCAGATGTATCTGCGCGGAATTGAAGTTCTCAGACAGCGCGGATTTGAACAATATGAAATATCAAATTTTGCAAAGCCCGGCAGCGAATGCCGACATAATTTAAAATATTGGAAACGGGAGGAATATCTCGGATTCGGTCCGGCATCCCACTCGTTCTTTGACGGAAAGCGATTTTCACTGCCCAGAGATTTAAAAGGCTTTTGCTCTTCACCGCCTGTCGGTTTAAACGATGTTTTGCCATCCCCCATTCAAGGGATCGAAGCCGAAAATGAGTATATTATGCTGGCATTCCGACTGACTCAGGGAATTGACAAATCAGACTTTTCAAAACAATTCGGCATTGATTTTGACCGAAAATACGCGGAGCGAATCCGAATTTTTCTTCAAACCGGCCATATGGAGAAAACCCCTTACGGCTATCGCCTGACCCCCATCGGATTTTTAATCAGCAATTATATCTTATCGGATATTTTGGACTGAAAATAAAAATCGGCAGCCAATGCCGCCGATTTTTCGTTTTTATCTTATACTTTAGTTCGTTTTTTTATTATCAGCGTGATGCAGATCGGCTCCCAAAAAGCGAATGGAGCGCTCCAGTGCATCCTTGGCATTTCCCCACGGTTCCTTATCATAACGATAGTCGAACTTTTTGCAAAACCAACTAACATCGTCCTTCAGCGATGCAAGATATCGATTTTCAATTTCCGAAACGGCCCGATAAAAATCCGGAAAAGTTTTTTTGTTCAGCTCCCGACGGGCAACCTCGATCAAGGCCCGATAATGCTTGATGCAAAAGCAAGGTGTTTTGGCGAATTTTTCACGGAATTCCCGTTCGTCATTCCAAAGCAAAACCGTATTCTCAAGCATCCTTTCAAAGGGTTCATTGACGCGCTTGCAAATATAGCAGCTTTGCTCCAGATCTCGAATCCGTTTTTCCTGCTTTTGCCCCGGCGTACCGATATGAAAAGATTCTTTCAGATCCCCTTGCAATTCCTCCAAATGACTTTCCAAAATCAGTCCAAGAGCCAGCCTTCCGCCGTTTTCCATCATCATATCGTAATGGGTACGGCAAAATCCCTGTTCGTTGGTTTGCCGGCGGATCTCGGGCACCATCATGGCTCCGCCGAGAATCGTCTCCACTTCGATATTTTCCAAACGGCGGTAAAGCATGCAAAGCGGGCATTCACAAGATGAATGCTCTATAGCGGCGTCAAAGGTTTCATTGATCGGGATGGTATATATTTTTTCTTTCATTTTTGATTTTCCTTTTTTATGAAAATACACAATGTTCTGATCACTGTATTTATTATAATCGATTTTTATCTGTAAATCAACCGATCGGGGGTGATAAAATGCAATATCAAATCCCGCTTCCGCCTTTTTTTCAACTAAACCAAATCTTCAATTGCGGACAGTGCTTCCGGTTTGAGCCCCACCCGAATGCAACGGCCGATCGATGCATATGGCACGGCGTTGCTCGCGGACGTTATCTCTGCATTGAGCAAACCGAAGATTCCTTGATTTTCGAGCCCTGCTCCGAAGAAGATTTTTTGAAAATTTGGCAACCGTTTTTCGGTCTTTGCGATGACTATGACGTTATTCGTCAGAGCATTGATAAGCATTTTAACGGTCACCCGATCATGCGGCGAGCCATGGAACACGGATCCGGAATTCGCATTCTCCGTCAGGATCCGCATGAAGCGTTAATCTCTTTTATTATATCGCAAAACAACAACATCCCGCGCATCAAAAAAATCATCTCTACACTCTGCGCCGATTACGGGTCTCCGATTTTATATAAGGGCAACACCTTTTTTGGTTTTCCGAGTGCAAAAGCCTTGGAGGATGCCGGCATTGATGCTCTTTATGAAAGAAAAACCGGATTTCGGGCAAAATATATTTATGATGCTGCAAAAAAGGAAAACAGCGGAGATATTGATCTGCATGCCATCGGGTCACTTCCAAGCGACGATGCACTCTGCCGCCTGAAAACCATCATGGGTGTGGGCGACAAGGTCGCAAATTGCGTCTTGCTGTACGGCCTTTCTCATTTTGACGCGTTCCCCATTGACGTATGGATCAAAAAGGTGATCGCCAAATATTTTCCCGAGGGATTGGATATTTCCTCATTGGGTCCTTGGGCAGGCATTGCCCAGCAATATTTATTTTATTTTGAAAAATACATCTTAAGTCAGAATATGACAGATTAGGAGCATGCACATGATCATGAAGGAACTGAAAAACAATGTGGCATACCGCTGTCCGCACTGCGGCGTCACGGTATCCGGCATTATAAATATTTTCTTATTTGCCGGAGCAAAGCATATGATCAAATTAAAATGCAACTGTTCGGATGAATCCGCCCTCACAATTACCGAAACCTCCGACAACAAATTAAACATATCCGTTCCCTGTCTTCCCTGCGGCGGCAGCCACAGCTTTAAAATTTCAAAAGAAATGTTCTTTAAAAAAGATAATTTCACCATGCGTTGCCCCTATTCCGGAATTGAAATTTTTTTCTTAGGCACAGAGGAAAACATTGAAAAACATTTGAAGGACTCCGAGCAGGATTTGGTCAGCTTGTTTGAATCGGTAGGAATGGAAGACGCTACCGCCATTTTTGAAAAAAATTCCGATACCGATTATACGGAGCATTTTATTGACCGCCATATGCAGGACATTATTACTTTTATTATCGAAGAATTAGCCGCCGATCATAAAATTCACTGCCACTGTCCGGATGAACACGGAGAATACGTCATCACTAATCATGACCGTACGCTCCGGGTATCCTGCAAAAAATGCGGGGCTAAATGCGATATTTCCGTGGATAATTCAATCGCAACCAATGCAATCATTCATTCCGATTCATTAACACTGAAATAAAAGGAGAGCATAAAATCATGGATTCTTATAAGGATTTGCAAAGTCTTGACGAGCTGTATCAAATCAGTAGCAAATGCCAAAATTGCGAACTCGGCAAAACCCGTACGAACTTGGTTTTCGGCACCGGAAACCCGCATGCCGATTTGATGTTTATCGGAGAGGCGCCGGGTGAAAAGGAGGATTTATCCGGTATTCCCTTTGTTGGCGCAGCCGGCAAGCTGCTTGATAAGTATCTGTTCGCCGTTGATATCCCGAGAGAGGATGTATATATTGCCAACATTTTAAAGTGTCGCCCACCGAAAAATCGCGATCCGAAGCCGCAAGAAGAGGACGCTTGCATCGACTTTCTGCGTGCACAGGTACGCCTGATCGACCCAAAAATCATCGTATGTCTCGGACGCATTGCGGCTATGCGCATCATCAAACCCGACTTTAAAATCACAGCCGAGCACGGCATCTTCGTCAACCGCGGCAAATTTTTGATTACCGCTGTCTATCACCCCTCTGCATTGCTGCGGGATCCGCGAAAAAAAGAAGACATGCTTCGGGACATGCAGGCAATCAAAAAGCATTATGATGCATTGCGCGATTCTCACTGAACTACATAAATAAAAAAAGCGGAATGCCGCTAAAGCTGAGGTGCCGTAACGAAGGATTTGAAAACAAGTGGTAAGTTAAACGGCTATCTTGATAGTATTGACAAGCAGGCTGAGGATATGTTTTTTCGACTCGTAAAACAGATGGCAGAGCGCGAGGGTGTAACTGAACAACTGAAAGCAGATAATCAAATGGCGTGGGTTGTTCGTATGAATAACATCCGTAGCAGAACCACAGAAATCGTAAATCACGATGTAATTTATAACTAAACGAAGCACGGCGGCTGGGAGATCAAATTCTTCTTGCCGTCATTTTGCTTTGCAAAATGGTAGAAAAAGACGTAATTATATGATATAATATTATCGATATAGTATATTCGCCGCAAATAAACCGGTTTTGGAGGACAAAGATGTATACTGCAATCAAGAATTACTGTAATAACGGCAATGATAACGGCTTATTTTTGCTTGATATGCCCACAGGATACGGTAAGACTTATTCTGTCCTCAAATATATCTGCGAAGCATCGTTGGATGAGTCTAATAGCCAAAGAAGATTCTTTTTTATAACAACTTTGAAAAAGAATCTTCCTACGGAAGAACTTAAAAATCAGTTTGCAAAAGCAGGTCAATTGGATAAATTCAATGATAAATTTCTTTTTATAGATGCCAATGCAGATTGTGTAATCAATGGTCTTACAAGTGAAATAATCAATGAAATACCGAATGAAATCACAAAGACTGATGAATATAAATCCTTTTTTCAAGATGTAAGATTTTTACAAGATCAAAAGAATACAAATAAAGTTGACCTACGAGGTTTTATCGCAAGCATAAAGGATAACCTTCGTAGTAAATCTGAACCCAATTTTAGAAAATTACTACAAACAATGCTGGCAAAGGAATTTTCTACAGTCAACGAACGCATTTATGCAATAAGAAAAAATAAAAGATGGCAATGGCTCGGAAAACTATATCCCGCAGTATTCACTCGTGATAAACAAATCATTTTTATGAGTATGGATAAGTTTTTAACGAGAAATGCTACAATTGTAGAACCTTCATATATGTTCTACAATACTGATATCATTGATAATGCAGCTATATTCATCGATGAGTTTGATGCTACAAAAGAAACCTTATTAAAAAACATCATACAAAATGGACTAAGAGATAAAATCGATTATATTGAACTGTTCAAGGACATTTATTCTGCACTACATACTAATGAATTTCCTACGGTGCTTACCACACCGTCTAAACAAAGGGAAGATGGTCCCTACAAGGATCAAACATTACAATCCGTAATAGACGGAATTCGGGAAAAAGCCGATGCAATTTATGAGAATTACACCTTACAGTTTAGCCATAGAACTTCAACAGATGTTGCAGATAATACTAAGAATTTCTTGTTCCAAGATCATCAATTCCATTCTATTTTAGATGGAAAGAATTCTTACATAACAACTGTAAGTGACACGAAAAATCGCATAAATGCTATTCGCTTTTCTCACGATAAACCTAATACAGAAAAGAATAATATTCAAGTAATGCTCGGTAAATTACGGGGCTTTATTAAGTATTTTCAAGGTGGCATCAACATACTTGCAATAAACTATATGCAATGCAAAGCTGAACGCAGACAAAATGGTGATGATGAGTTTACTATGGAATCGGCTATACGCTCTGTTTTAGCAGAATTTAGGCTCAATTCCACATATATTGATTATATAACATCACAAATATTGATTGCTTCTCATAAGATAAAAGGCAATATAGAAAATTCTGATTTTGATCTTTCTTTTTATGAAAACGGGTTCCGATTTTATTCATTTGAAGATGATGCTGTTCATGATATGCAGTCAAAAATAATGATGTGTTCTTTTCAGACTACCCCTGAAAAGATTCTTTTACGCTTTTGTGAAAAGGCTAAAGTTATTGGTATATCGGCAACAGCGACAGTACCAACCGTTATTGGAAACTATGATTTAGATTATCTTAAATCGAAAATGCAAACTGCTTTCTCGTTACCAAGCAAAGCCGATAAAACACGCCTTCGTTCCGATTTTTTAAATTCATTTTGCGGATATGATAATGTGTCCATAAACGTTGAATTATTAGGAGGAAATATACGAGATAACTATTCTGTTTCTGCTTGGAAAATAGTGTTGGATTCAGATGAAATTTCCAAAATGATTTTTGACAGAATTGAACGAGAGTTGCCTGATAATAAAAATAACTATTGTAAAGAACGCTATATTAGAATCGCTTTAGCTTACAAGCAATTTGTGATGCATAATGATATTCAATCTTTTCTTTGCGTTCTTACAAAGCATCCAAGAAAAGGTGACAAATATCTTAACAAGGATGTTCTTGATGAGATTTTTAAGTATATCATTGCAGAAAACAATGCAAATACAAGCGTAAACTCCTCCGTTTATCAGTTAGACGGCGATGAATACGATATAAAAAAGGATGAAATAACTCGCAAACTTTCGGAAGGTCAAAAACTGTTTATTATTTCGGTTTATCAAACAATCGGTGCGGGACAAAATTTACAATATAAGATCCCACGTGAGTTAGAAAAGGAACTAATCAAAATCAATGACCGTCCCTCTCGTGGTGAAAAAGACTTTGATGCTATCTATTTAGACAAGCCAACTAATCTTTTGGTGAACTTGGGCAACAATCTTTCGGAAGAAGAGTTTGTAAAATATTTGTACCATACTGAGTTTTTTCAGGAAACGTCTGAACTCTCTATGTATGATGCGTTTCAGAACATTAAACAAGCCTTCCAGTGTTATATCACGGGAAATATTAAGTCTCCGTATAAAGATGTTTATAATAGCAAAAGCGTTGTTCTTCTTTCTACAAGAACAATTATTCAAGCTATCGGCCGCATCTGTCGCACTAACCAAAAGAGAAAAAACATTTATATCTTTGCTGATAGTCGCATTGCAGAATATATTGACCTTTCCGTTTTGAATGATAGATTGCTGAATAAGGAATTTATTGCCTTGTCAGATAAAGTCAGAGCGCAATCAAACGCACAGATAGCTGAAGGTTCTTATGAAAATAGAGCCGCCCTTTTATCCGTAAGAGCCAATAAATTCATCAACAATATGTTGCGAGAAGATTGGACTGATGATCGTATAGAAAAATGGCAGAAGTTGCGTGGACTTGTGCTTACATCTCCTACTATGTCTGAGGCGGAAGTATCGAAAAATTTTCATGCAAAGAATTTTTATGTAAAACTTCCCGCCAAAAACAATCATCTCTTTTATAAGCAGGAAGAAGATTATAATAATATTCAAATCGGTTTTACTAAGAACAAAGAGTTGAATTTAGAGGTCTCAGATGTTGCGGCAAAATTAAATATCTTAATGAGTATTCCCGAGCTCAAAACCTTTTTTGTGGAAAAAGGTTGGGCAATTCATTTTGAAAACAACGATTATATTATGTCACCCACTTTGTTTAATAACATATATAAAGGTGCGTTAGGCGAAGTTGTAGGCAGATATTTGTTCGATAGTGTTTTAAACCTAAAAATGGAAGAAATCAGCGATCCAGAAACATTTGAATTGTTTGACTATAAATTAAGCGATCGTCCGATTTATGTTGATTTCAAAAACTGGCATGAAACTACCGTTTTCAACGATGAAGAAATGCTTAACAAAATTGAAAGCAAGGCAATTAAATGCGGTTGCAAATGTGTTATTATAGTCAACATTGTTTCAGAAAAAGAATGGAAAACACACCGTAGAGAAAGAAATGGTTTAACGATCGTTGAAATTCCGTCTTTGCTAACAGGCAACATCTCTCTTAAGAAAAACCTTGAGGCTTGGAATGAGATAAGAAGGTGTATAAATGAATGCTCCGATTAAAACAAATCAACTAACTTATACGTTTGATAAAGAATTGTTCTCAAAAAGTTATGATATATTTTGCATACGTACATCAGAGAAGCATTTTAAGAGTGGAGCATATATTATTGATGCACCGTTTCTAAGCAATAATGTTTGTTCTGTGCTTTTTAAGTCCGGAAAAGAGTTTTTTGTGCTGATGAAAAGCTATGATGCAAACATATCATTGTTAAAAGATGCAATACTAAAAGAAGATGGCGCCGACCGCATTACTATCTCTCGGGTTACGCCAAACTCTTTGAAAGATGATATTGCATTTCAACTTATGCTTAACAGCTTAGGGAATTATGAAAGTCCGCTACTCAAATTTAACAATCTAACTGGACATTTATACTGTTTTCATCCAAATTGGTTGATCAGAGGAAGAAAAAGCGAAGCAGACGTTATTTTCAAAGTTCCGTGCTTGGAACTGAGGTTATCCCCTGAATTTCGCTTGAATATGGAAGTGCATACATTCACCTCAGAACTGTTGCGTAATAAAATAGAATTCAAAAAGAAAAAGTTTGAAGAATATCCCAAGTATATTTTTTCGGCGCATAACACATTGCGCAGAAAATTGAAAGATGATGTGGGATATAGTTTCATTATGCGACAAACTAAAAATGCAAAGATCGAAATTGCTTTTTTAGATATTCAGAATATAGACCGTTTTAATCAAAGCAAAATGGGAATTCTTACAACTGTTTTAGAAAACTTCAATGATAAGTTTTCCAATATTGCTCACATCGAATTTGCGAGTATTACAAACTATAAAGCATTAGATTATACCTGTTCAGTTGCAAAAGAAAACAAACAGGCAATCTCTGGCCTTTTGAGCATTAAACCAATAAAAATAGTTGACTGTATAGACGATAAATATTCTAAAATCTTTTGTAAAAAGATATGTGACTTGCTTTTCTCAAAATACGATATAAAAGCAAGTTATGGCAAAAGAATTGCAAAGGATCATCTAAACATAAGAGTGATACATAATGCTACTTTTTATGCAGATAGCGAAGATCCGCATCGAGTATTTAATGATGCTGCGGTGCAGCATATTACCTTTGAAGATTTTTCCGAATGTAGTGAATTTGCAATTTCGACAGTTATACACGAAATGCTAATCAAAGATGATCTTGTTAAACAAAAAATATCTCTTTTTGATTGGAGCACATTGGGATTAAAAGAGGATATTGATTTTGGTATTGAAACGCCAGATGAGCAAAGTACAAAATATATTTTTATGACTGTTCATCCTGATGGTACTTTTAACATTTCTGAACAAACTCTTAATTTATTTGAAGTAAACAAATATAATCAATGTATTGAAATTTTTGAAAATGCAAAAATAAATTTCGAAAAAGTACACGGCATTATCAGAGATAATTTAGGTAATATAAATATTATTAAAGATACGGGATGGTTTACCATTCCAGAAATAAACAACATCAAAAACGAACTTGCTAATGGGAACACAAAATTGCGTGGCAAGAAAAAACGTGATGAACTGCTTTCATCGTGTTTAGATATCAAGATGTTTAACGATGGTGTCTCAGAGTATTATTTTGTTGGCACAATAGGAAACGGGATGCGATGGAGAATCAATAGAGCCGCAAATATAAGAGAGATTGAGCCCTTTGAAGATTCAATTTTGATGTTTGATAAATTATTACCGCTGATGAATGTCACATTTGTTCATAATGGACAGTTGACAGTCATGCCATTCCCATTTAAGTATTTGAGAGAATTCTTAAATGTAGAGTATTCTCACAAATTATGACAAATATTCAAAACTGTCACTAAAAGCATTAGCATTACGTTGCTCTCGACGGCAGATTCGGTAGACAAAATCGAAAAAAGAAAATGGTCTGATAACACAAAGCGGCGGCACAGCTTTTGCTGTACCGCCGCCTTGCATAAATACTTTGTTATCGCACCTCGGTTAAAATGGCATTCCGTTTTTTTAATTTTTCATGGATGGCAAAATTTCGCAAAGCAGTGTACGGAGAACGGAATATCCGTCGGATACCCCCTTACGCAGTGAAATCAAAGAGTCGTATGCAGAGCGATATGCAAAAATCAAGCGCTGAGCGGAAACCGATTTTACTCCCGCCATATACAGCCTCGTGCGATATTCATGAATCCCGAGCTTTTTGGAAATTTCCGAAAGATTCATGCCCGCATCCATGCACAACCGAATTTTCATCATGTCTCCGAGCGCAGACAAAATCTGCGCCATCACAAGTTCGGGCTCTTCACCGACATCCCGCTTGTTTAAAAGCTGATCCAGCGCCTCCTCTAATGACAGTTTCAAAAGGCTGTTTTGAAAGGCAAACTCCTCATATTCCCGCTGAGCAACGCAAATCGATAAAATATTCTCCCGCCCGATATGATCACGGTTTTGACTCTTTGCATAAATACACAGTTTTCGGATTTCCGAATCCAGCAAAAACATGCTCCTGCTGCAATAATCAATCAAAAAGTCGATATCCTCCGGAAGTATCGTAATCCCTTCTTTTTGGGCATGCCGCTGCACCCAGCTTTTCAGTTTCGCTTTCGGCTGAAATGCAAAATGTACCGGAAGCAAGTCTTCGCAAAGCGCTTTATAAACAGGATGCTGCTCCGGACGCAATCCCAAATCCAAACTCTCGGCCGGTGCATATAGCACCAATATATTATCCCCGTAACTCTTACAAGCAGAAGCCGCCTCCGAGAGCGCACAAAGCTCCTGTGCCGATAATTTTGAAAAATCGATTTCATGAAGCTCTATCAGCTTTGCAGACGAAAACATCGGCGGTGTTGCCGACGCATCCTGCAATTTTTCAAGTGCATCCCGAAAAGAATCAATGGCACTGATTTTAATATGATTCATCTCGCTGTCAGCATAACGACGGCGCAGCTCGTTCAGATAATGCTGCTTTAAGTAATCCTCTTCGCCGAAGAAAAAATATGCAAGCGATGTCGCTCCGGACTGAATATCCTTCTGCAAAATACTGATATTATCCGATATCTTTGCCAACCGTGCTCCTCTTTTCATCCTTACAATATTATATTGCTATTTTATCATAGTTTAAATAAAAAAGAAACATCTGTTTTGTATTTTTATGCCCCGTTCGCAAAGAACTTGCATTTTAAAAACGAATCAGGTATAATGAAAGGGTTATTACGATATGCAGCAAAGAAGGATATTTTATGCCAAAGCTTTTACATATTGCCGATATTCATTTGGATTCTCCTTTTTCTCTTTTGGATGCAGAAAAGGCTTCGGTCCGCCGCAATGAGCTCCGGGGAATCTTCTCCTCCGTTATGCTTTTTGTGAAAAGCGCGGGCATTGACGCCGTGTTAATTGCAGGAGATTTGTTTGATACCGGATTTGTCACGGCAGAAACCGCTGCACTGATAAAGAATGCTTTTGCCTCCTGTCCGGACTGCAAATTTATTATCTCGCCCGGGAATCACGACCCCTATACCGAAACCTCTGTTTACCGCTCGGTATCCTTTTCACCGAACGTATTTATTTTCTCTTCCGAAACCGTCCAAAAGTTTTCATTTGACGATTTAAATATGGATGTTTACGGATTTGCTTTTTGCGACAACGAGCTTCGTCGATCTCCGGTGGCGGAATTTCGGGTCGAAGATCCCGAACGCATTAATATTCTGTTAGCCCATTGCGATATCGCATCCCCTCTATCCAAATACGCACCCGTTACCAAAAACGATCTTTCAAGCTGCGGCGTCGATTATGCCGCGCTCGGACATATCCACAATTCAGACGGCGTATTGAAGGCCGGGAATACTCACTATGCCTACAGCGGAGTTTTAGACGGACGTAGCTATGATGAAACCGGACATAAAGGCGGAATATTGCTTGATATTCAAAAGGACCACGGTGTTCTTCACTTCCAATACAATGGCATCCGCTTCTCCAAGCGCCATTACGAAAAGGATACGCTGAATATCAGCGGAGCCGGAAGCATGGCCGAAATCGAAGAAAAAATACGTACATATATCACCGCAAAAAAATACGATATGGACACGCTTTTACGTTTAACTCTCTCCGGGGCGGTAAGCTCGGATTTCAAACTGAATCGGGCTGTCTTGGAGCAAACCGATTTCGGGCTCTTTTCTTTCGAACTGGAAGATCAAACACTTCCACTGTATAACAAAGAGCATCTTATAAACGACCCCACAATTCGGGGCGAATTTTTCCGAACGATTCTTCCCCATCTTGAAAACGGCTCCTCCCAAGAACGCGAGATCTATGCGGAAGCACTCCGAATCGGTCTTTCCGCCCTCTCCGGCGAAGATTTTGCCGATTTTCACTGAGAATTTATTTTCTTTTCGCTGAAAGGAACCCTTCCGATATGCTTTTTTCCAGTACCATCTTTTTATTTGCTTTTTTAGTTGCAACCCTGTTTCTTTATTATGTTGTTTTTCACAAGACGAAACCGCGCAACATCCTGCTGTTTGTAGTCAGCCTCATCTTTTATGCATGGGGTGAGCCGGTTTTTGTTCTTGTAATGATCGCTTCTATCGTCGCGAACTGGATATTCGGACTTCTCGTGGAAAAATACCGCGGCCGCCCGAAAACCGAAAAAGCCGTCCTGATTCTCATGGCGGTTTTTAACTTGTCCCTTCTCTTTGTATTTAAATATTTAACCTTTGTTTTAAGCAGCGTCAATGCGTTTTTTCATGCCCAAATTACCGTTCCCGTTATCAGGCTACCCATCGGAATTTCCTTTTTCACGTTTCAGTCCATCTCTTATGTTGTCGACGTATGGCGAAAAAAAGCCGGTGTGCAACGGAGTCTGATTCATGTCGGATTATATATTTCCCTCTTTCCGCAGCTCATTGCCGGACCGATTGTCCGCTATGAAACAATCGCCGATGAAATCGATAACCGCCATGAAACCGTCACAGACTTTTCCGAGGGGTGCTGCCGATTTATTATCGGTTTGGCAAAAAAGGTCTTGATCTCCAACACCATGGCCCAAATTGCCGATACGGCATTTAATTCTCCGTCCGACGAGCTCTCCGTGGCATTTGCATGGCTCGGAGCCATCGCATATACCTTCCAGATTTATTTTGACTTTTCCGGCTATTCCGATATGGCAATCGGTCTCGGAAAAATGTTCGGATTTCATTTTGAAGAAAATTTCCGTTACCCG
This sequence comes from uncultured Eubacteriales bacterium, assembly GCA_934365155.1. Taxonomy (GTDB): domain Bacteria; phylum Bacillota; class Clostridia; order Oscillospirales; family CAG-272; genus RGIG8399. The sequence goes on from CAKRMZ010000001.1 coordinate 104,273, forward strand.
TATATTGCCCGTTCCATCACCGATTTCTGGCGACGCTGGCACATCTCCCTTTCCACATGGTTTCGGGACTATGTATACATCCCGCTCGGCGGCAACCGCGGCACCGCGGCGCGGAAAGTTTTCAACCTTTTTGTAGTATGGCTGCTCACCGGAATCTGGCACGGAGCCTCTTGGAATTTTATCGTATGGGGACTTTATTACTTTGTCCTGCTGCTGATAGAACGCAGCTTTTTCAAGAACTACATCCGAAAGGACGCAAACCCCCGCCTTTTCCCGCGCATTCTCGGACATATTTACACACTGGTTGCGGTCATCGTCGGATGGGTCTTCTTCCGTGCGGAAACTCTGCCGGCCGCTTTCTCTTATCTCGGCACCATGTTCGGAAACAGCACCATACGGTTTGATGTGAATTTCTTCCGATATTTCGATGAAAACTGGATTTTCTTTGTTGCCGCTCTGCTGTTTTCCATGCCGGTGGCAAAGCTCCCCGACTCTTTAATAAATCGATGCAGCAACCGTTCGATCGGCGCCGTTCTTAGCGGAGTCAAATCCGTGCTGTACCCCGTTTTGCTCATCAGTGCCTTTTTGCTCTCGGTTGCGTATCTCGTTAAGGGATCTTACAATCCCTTTATCTATTTTAACTTTTAAGGGAGGTTTGTATGAAAAAGTATTTTTCCAAAGAAACCGTTACAAGCCTTGCTTTTCTTCTGATTATTTTTACAGTCAGTATTCTTTCTTTCGTACCTTCCTTCGGTCGATATATCCGCAATTGGATCAAAGCGGAAGACAAGCCCTCGCTGAAAACAACAGCACATGAACTGATTGACTTAACCAAAGATTGCATAGAAAAGGACATCGCTTTTCAGCCGCAGTTTATTCGGATTTATTCACAAGCACAAAAGCAAATGAATACCCGTTTATACGAGGATGCCGAATACGGCTGGATCATTCGGGATAATAACAATAAACTGCATTTTCCGCTGACCGCACAGTCTACTGCTTGGCATGCAAAACAAACCGTTGCACTTCAAAGCTATTTAGAAAACAAAAACATCCCGATGCTCTATATCGTTGCTCCCTGCAAATACATTGAGGGTGTTACGAAGCTTCCCTACGGTATTCGGTTTTATAATGACCAAAACACCGATGAATTCCTTGCCGTCCTGAAAGAAGCCGGTGTGGATTCTCTCGATCTTCGCCAAAGCCTTCAAAACAGCGGTTTGGATCTTGCGGACTGCCATTTCAAAACCGATCACCACTGGAAACATCAAACGGCTTTTTTTGCCTATAAAACCTCCGTGGACTTTATTCGGGAGCGATATCAAATCAATCTTGACCCCGATGCATTCTATACCGATCTCAATAATTACTATACCCTGGATTTTAAAAACGCATTTCTCGGATCGCAGGGACGACGCGTGGGCGCCGCGGTGGTCGGAAAGGATGATGTCAGCGTAATCTTACCGAAATACGATACGGACTATCGGATCTATGACGGTACCAAGCGGGAAGAAATTTTGTGGCAGGGCGCTTTTGAGGATACAATCCTGCGACGGCATCTTCTCAGCCAAACAGACGAATATGCCAATATGTACGGTGCATATTTTGAATTTGATTTTTCCCATCTCATCATTCAAAATCAAAAGGTAAAAAACGGCAAGCACATCATCGTTTTAAAGGATTCCTTCGGTCTGCCCTTCTCGGCGTTTCTTTCCACAACCACCGAGACCGTCGAGATGATTGACATGCGAGGCTTTGACCATGCCTCTCTGTGTTCTTATTTAGCCGAAAGCAATCCGGACCTTGTCATTGTCATGTGCAGCAACGGCTCCTTCTCTGATACCAGGTATGACTTTTGCGTTCCGGAATCCTGACCTCGATATGATCAACATAAAAATACAGTCGGCATAGAATACCGACTGTATTTTTTATTGACCGCTCGCACCGTAGTTGGAAAGAACACGAGCCGAGGGATCGTTCACCCGGCATCCCTCCCATTCCGGGTTCGGCATCCAAAATCCGGCGACCATTTCCGCCTGCCCCGGATAGTACTGCTCAAAAATCTCGCGATAAAGTAAGGATTCTTTTGTAAACGGCATGGCAAAACGATATTTTTGACGTTGCTTTTCAAATTCTTCATCTGTATAATACGTTTCGGCATACTGCTTTAAATCGTCCACCATAGAGTGTCCCACCGCGTCACTGAAGGCCGCCTTTTCGCGCATCAGGATGTCTCTCGGAAGCCAATCCCCCTCAAAGGCATGTCTCAAAAGATACTTGCCCTTACCGTAAATATTCTTTTTCTTTTCCGGATCAACAGCCATTACATATTGTACAAAGCTTAAATCGCCAAACGGCACCCGCGCCTCCATAGAGTTTACGGAAATACAGCGATCCGCCCGCAGAACATCATACATATAAAGCTCACGAATCCTCTTTTGGGACTCTGCTTGAAATGCCGCGGCATCCGGAGCAAAATCCGTATATTTATATCCGAATAATTCATCCGAAATTTCGCCCGTCATCAATACGCGGATATCCGTTTGCTCATGAATTGCCTTGCACAGCAGATACATGCCCATGCTGGCACGGATTGTAGTAATATCATATGTACCGAGCGCGGCAATCACTGTTTTTAAGTTCTTTAAGACATCCTCACGGGTAATAATAATTTCCGTGTGGTCACTGTGAATATATTCGGCAACCTCGCGAGCATATTTTAAGTCAATCGCATCCTTATCCATCCCGACCGCGAAAGTACGAATTGTTTTTTTCAACAGCTTCGCGGCTACGGCACAAACCAAAGAACTGTCCAATCCTCCGCTCAGTAAAAATCCCAAAGGAGCGTCGGCATCCAACCGTTTTTCTATACCGGAAATCAACTTTTCGCGAATCGTCCGGCACACCTTCTCCGTATCGTCATGACATACCGCGTCCACCTCGCTGATATCGCGGTAACACACGAATTTTCCGTCCGCATAATAGTGTCCGGGAGGAAAAGGCATGATTTTTTCGACAAGCCCGCACAGGTTTTTAGCTTCACTGGCAAATATCATTTCTCCCGTCTGCGTTTTGCCCCAAAAAAGCGGACGAATACCGATCGGATCCCGCGCGGCAATCAGGGAATGCTTTTCGGCGTCATAAATTATCAGCGCAAATTCGGCATCTAATTTTGAGAACATGGAAAGGCCGTATTCCCGATACATCGGAAGCAAAATCTCACAATCGGATTCGCTTATGAACTGATACCCAAGGCGGCAAAGTCTTTCTTTCTCGGAACGGAATCCGTAAATTTCCCCATTGCAAACCACAAGGTTTCCGTCCAATTCAAACGGCTGCATTCCCTCCGGCGCTAAGCCCATAATCGCCAAGCGCTCAAATCCGAGCATCACGCCGTCCCTCTCAATCACTCTTGTATCATCCGGACCGCGGGATATTGTTCGATTCAAATAGCTACGAAAATCCTTTGAAGAAAGTCCGGTTCCGGCATATCCCATAATAGAACACATATTTTTATCCTCCGCATACTATAAAAAATTGCGCAGCGCGTCGACTTTTCCCGCATCATTTTCAAATACGGGATAGGACGAATGCGCTGCGCAGTCCGTGGTGCCACCTATCTTACTTCTCATTTGGACTTCTTCTTAAAGCCCTGCCGTTATAACGCCCGACACCGCGGTTCCCATACTGATTCCCTCTCAAAATTAAGAGAAAACGTTCCGTTCACAGCTCCGAAAGGTTCTTCATACAACGGTGCTTAAGGCAGCTCTCACTCTCCTGCCCTCCCTGTATCACACGGGTGTTGTACTACTCATTTCATCAATGCTTTTGTTTTTAAATATAAAATTTATCGAATACCGAACAACAATTCGCCATAGGACGGATACGGCCAATATTCCGTACCGACAATAGTCTCCAGCTCATCCGCCACAATTCGAAGCTCGTTCATCGCATTAAAAACCGAATCCCGATAAAAGCATGCAATGCTTTCCGTCTCATTGATTCTGGAAGCCTCAATCAGTGTGTCCTCCAAGGCGCGCACTTTGCGATGAATGGCAGCGCAAAGCGTTGCGGCGCGTGCCACGGTATCTTCTTCATAAGAACAATCAAATTTTGCGGATAATTGACGCTTTTCATTGGCCGCAGTACAAAGATCGCTTTGAAATTTCACTCCTGCCGGCAGAATATCCTTCTTCGCCATTTCTAACATCGTCATAGCCTCAATGTGCAGCACCTTAACATAATTCTCAAGAAGAATTTCATACCGTGCATGCACCTCACTCTCGGTATAAACCGAATGACGGCGGAACAGGTCAATATTCTTTTTTGAAATCAAAAGCGGCACGCAGTCTGCCGTGGTGCGCAAATTCAAGAGTCCGCGACGCTTTGCTTCTTCCAGCCACGCTTCATCATATCCGTTTCCGTTAAACAAAATGCGTTTGTGCTCGCGAATCACACTTACAATCTTGTCATGCAGCGCAGTTTTAAAATCCTCCGCCTTTTCCAGTTCATCCGCGTATTGGCGTAAACTTTCAGCCACTGCAGTATTCAGCATAATATTGGTACAAGCAATGGAGTCCGATGAACCTAACATCCGGAATTCAAATTTATTTCCGGTAAAGGCAAAGGGCGAGGTACGGTTACGGTCCGTTGTATCCTTCGGGATGCGCGGCAGGACATCTGCACCGATACGCAGCGTTGTTTTCTCTGAACCGCCGTATTCCACATCCCGTTCAATGGAATCTAAAATCGCCGCAAGTTCATCACCCAAAAAGATGGAAACCACAGCAGGCGGCGCTTCATTGGCACCGAGGCGATGATCGTTTCCGGCAGAAGCCACAGAAATACGAAGCAAGTCCTGATAATCGTCTACCGCCTGAATCACCGCGCAGAGGAAAAGCAAAAACTGTGCATTCTTATGCGGTGTATCCCCGGGCTCCAGCAAGTTATCCCCCCGGTTGGTAGAAATAGACCAGTTGTTATGCTTACCGCTACCGTTAACCCCGGCAAACGGTTTTTCATGCAAAAGACATACCATTCCGTGCTTTGCCGCGATTTTCTGCATAAGCTCCATTGTAATTTGGTTGTGATCCGTGGCTATATTGGTTGTGGTAAATATCGGCGCCAGTTCATGTTGTGCCGGAGCCACTTCGTTGTGCTCTGTCTTGGCAAAAATTCCAAGCTTCCACAACTCCTCGTCCAATTCTTTCATAAATGCCGAAACTCGAGGCTTCAATGCTCCGAAATAGTGGTCATCCAATTCCTGTCCTTTGGGAGCCTTGGCGCCGTAAAGCGTCCGTCCGGTAAAAATCAAATCTTTTCTTTTTTCAAACAGCGCTTTATCGATCAGAAAATACTCCTGCTCCGGTCCGACCGTAGTCTTGACAAAACGGACGTCCTCATTTCCGAACAGCTTTAGAATCCGCATTGCCTGCCGTCCCAATGCTTCCATAGAACGGAGCAACGGTGTTTTCTTATCCAATGCTTCCCCGCTGAAGGAGCAGAAAGCGGTCGGGATGCACAAAGTATGGTCTTTAATAAACGCATATGAGGTTGGGTCCCAAGCGGTATAGCCGCGAGCCTCAAACGTTGCACGAAGTCCTCCAGAAGGAAAAGAGGATGCATCCGGTTCGCCGCGGACTAACTCTTTGCCGGAAAATTCCATAATCACCTTTCCGTCTTCCGTCGGAGAAATAAAGCTATCGTGTTTTTCTGCCGTAATTCCAGTCATCGGTTGGAACCAATGGGTAAAGTGAGTGGCACCTTTTTCAATGGCCCAATCCTTCATAGCATTCGCCACCACATTTGCCACATCCATATTCAGCTTTTTTCCCTCGCGGATCGTGCTCTGCAATTCGTTATAGGTCTCCTTTGACAGGCGCTGACGCATTGCGGCATCTCCGAACACCAACGATCCGAATATTTCCGATACGCTCTTCATGATTTTCCCTCCGTATTTTTTTAATAAAAAAGGGCAAAGAGATCACAGAATGATATCTGCGACGTCTTTGCCGTATCAATGGAGCGATTATACTACAGCCTTTTTCGTTTGTCAAGTGGTTTTACATATTTTTTTTGACGTTTTATTTTTTCTATTGACAAAAAGATAGGGGGAGTATATAATAATCGCATGAGCAAGGGCGTTCATTTGAAGAGGGGGGATCCTCCGCAAATGACGCTTTTATTATTTTTGGAGATGAAAAGATATGTACAGTCAAAAAGAAGTTATGGATTTTATAAAAGAAGAAAATGTCGGCTCGATCCGTCTTACTTTCTGCGACATATTCGGAAATGCCAAAAATATTTCCATTATGTCCAGTGAAATCGAGCGTGCCTTCTGCGACGGCATTTCTTTCGACTCATCAGCCATTCGGGGTTTTACCGGCGAGGAGCGTTCGGATTTGTTTTTGCATCCGGACCCGAAAACCTTATCCATTCTTCCGTGGGGACCGGAGCACAGCCGCGTCATACGCATGTTCTGCGATATCAAAAATCCGGACGGTTCACCCTATCCGCATGACAGCCGACATATTTTAAAAGAAGCCGTTAAAACCGCACAAGATGCGGGAATCCACTGCAACTTCGGGCCGGAGTACGAATTTTATCTCTTTCGAACTAACGAAAACGGCGAATCCAATCATGAGCCGTTCGATCATGCAGGATATATGGATATCGCTCCGGAAGACCGATGCGAAAACATCCGCAGAGAAATTTGCTTTGCGCTGAGCGATATGAACATCCACCCCGAAAGCTCTCACCATGAGGAGGGGCCGGGACAAAACGAAATTGATTTCCGATACAGCGATGCACTGCAATCCGCAGACAATGCCATTACATTTAAGACCGTTGTCAAAACCATGGCCATGCGCAATGGACTAATCGCCGATTTTTCACCCAAACCGCTGCCCGGACAAAGCGGCAACGGCATGCATATTAATATGTCTGTCTCCACCGAAAGTGGAGATGATCGCACCATGGCCTTCATGGCAGGAATCTTACACCGCATTGCAGAGATGACGCTGTTTTTAAACCCGAGCGAGGATTCTTATCTGCGCTTAGGTGAAAAAAAGGCTCCGTTATATATTTCATGGTCTCCGGAAAACCGATCTCAGCTGATTCGCATTCCCGCTGTCAAAAGCAAGCTCAAACGGCTTGAGTTGCGTTCGCCGGATCCGACCGGAAATCCTTATCTCGGCTATGCCTTACTGATTCACGCAGGTTTGGAAGGAATTCTGCAAAACTTAAATCCGTCGGAACCGATTAACCTAAACCTTTATCATGCAGATAAAGATTTCTTAAAGCAGCTTCCCCACCTTCCGAAATCGTTAACCGAAGCTGTAGATCTTGCAGCAAACAGCACATTTATAAGACGCATTCTTCCCGCAGCGATGATTGACGCCTACTGCGGACAAATTCAGTAAAGCGGTGACCGCAATGCGCAATGATTGGAAGAATTTTCGGATTTTAACAGTCTCCGATTCGGATCGAATCGATCGGCTTCTTGCGGAAATTCTGCCGCAAAATGCCTTTTCCCCTCCGACCACCGTCCATTCTGTCGGACAGGCCAAACGACTGCTTGTGCAGTCTGTTTTCGATATTATACTCATTAACACCCCGCTGCAAGACGAATTCGGCACCCAATTTGCATTGGAGCTCTGCGAAAAAAATGATGTCGGTATTTTGCTTTTTACAAAATCCGATTGTTTTGAAGAAGTGCTTTCCATGACCGAGGGCAGCGGCATATTCGTTTTATCGAAGCCCTGCTCCAAAAGCGTTGTATATCAGGCCATAATGCTGTTGATGTCAATGCAAAATAAACTGCTGTCCATGAAAAAGAAAACCGCCTCACTTCAGGCAAAAATGGATGAAATTCGCACCGTAAATCATGCAAAATGGCTTTTAATCGACCGTTTAAAAATGAATGAACAGGCCGCGCACCGTTTTATTGAAAAGCAGGCGATGGACACCTGCCAAACCAAACAGGAAATCGCAGAAAGCATTATTCGAACATATGAAATATAGGAGGAAGCAATTGTGACAAAATATATATTTGTAACCGGAGGCGTTGTCTCCGGCCTGGGAAAAGGAATTACCGCAGCCTCGCTGGGACGCTTGCTCAAGGCTCGGGGACTGAAGGTCGCAGCGCAAAAGCTTGATCCCTATATTAATGTAGATCCCGGAACAATGAGCCCCTATCAGCACGGCGAAGTCTATGTTACCGACGACGGCGCCGAAACCGATCTTGATCTGGGGCATTATGAGCGTTTCATTGATGAAGACTTGAATAAATTTTCCAATCTTACGACCGGCAAGGTTTATTGGAATGTGCTTCACAAAGAACGCCGCGGTGAATATTTGGGACAGACGGTACAGGTCATTCCCCATATTACCGGAGAAATCAAAGATTTTATCTATGCCGTCGGCAAAAAAACCGATGCGGATGTTGTTATCACCGAAATCGGCGGCACGACCGGCGATATTGAAAGCCAACCGTTTTTAGAGGCGATTCGGCAGGTCGGTTTAGAGCTCGGTCGGGAAAATACCTTGTATATTCATGTAACACTCGTTCCGTATATCAGCGGATCCGATGAACACAAATCCAAACCGACGCAGCATTCCGTGAAAGAACTGCAAGGTATGGGAATTACGCCGAACATTATTATTTTGCGCTGTGATCGTCCGCTGGAGGATGCAATTTTCAAAAAAATCGCTCTCTTTTGTAATGTAAAACCGGATTGCGTTATTGAAAACCGCACCCTTGATGTGCTTTATGAAGCGCCGCTGATGTTAGAAGCCGGTCACTTCTCCGAGGTCGTTTGCCGCGAACTGCAGATCGACGCCCCCGAAGCAGACTTACATGAATGGAACGCCATGCTGCACCGGATCAAAAATCGAAACAAAAGCGTTACTATCGGAATTGTCGGCAAATACGTCAGCCTTCACGATGCGTATCTGTCGGTCGCCGAAGCCCTCCGCCACGCCGGTTACGACTGCGGCGCCAAAATCAACATTGAATGGATTGACAGTGAAACCGTCACCGATGAAAATGCGGGAGAAATTCTAAAAGACTGTGACGGAATCTTAGTCCCGGGCGGATTCGGCGATCGCGGTATCGAGGGCATGATTTCCGCTGCAGCCTATGCACGCACGCACAACATCCCCTACTTCGGCATCTGTCTGGGAATGCAAATTGCCGTCATTGAGTATGCGCGCAACGTTCTCGGATACTCCGATGCAAACTCCGGGGAATTTAACCCGGGCACCGCGCACAAGGTGATTGACTTCATGCCCGATCAAAACGAACAGGTAGCCAAAGGCGGCACTTTGCGGCTCGGCGCGTACCCTTGCCGAATTGCGGATAACACATTGATGAAGGAATGCTATCAAGCCGGAGAAATTTCAGAGCGCCACCGCCACCGCTATGAATTTAACAACGACTTCCGTGATGTTCTGACCAAAGCAGGACTTTGCATCAGCGGCACCTCTCCGGACGGCCGTATTGTAGAAACAGTGGAGGTTCCGCAAAATCAATTTCATCTCGGGGTACAATTTCATCCCGAATTTAAGAGCAGACCGAATCGGGCGCATCCGCTATTTTTAGGCTTTGTAAAGGCCTCTTTAACCAATAAAAATAAATAAATTTAATAAAAAACACAGAGGCCATCGCGACAAATGCGATGGCCTCTGTGTTTTTTATATATACAAATTATTGCCCTCATCTTCTTCCGAAATAGAAAGCCAGTCCTCAATAACATCCCGAAAATGAATCGGCGATACGTGATTAACGGTCAATTCGTTTGCTAAACGTCGAGCCGCCGCTTCATCTAATGTTATATCTGACAGGTGATCAACTGTTCGATTGTCATCTTTCACAACAACACCATAACTTCTATAGCTTTCATTCTCAATGTCAACGGTTTCTTCAATTGCTTCATAAATGATCATTCGCCTTTTTCCTGTCTGCTTTTTTTGTTGTCTTTTTATATTTTACCATATTTTAACATAAAAAGCAATATTTTCCAACTTGGTTTTGTGCACAAAAATAGGACTGTTTTTTGTGACAATTGCACAAATTGAAAAAACAGTTTTTGTTGCTAATGCACATATTTTGTCGATTGAATTTCACCGGTATTTTAGAAATTAAAATGGATTTTCATTTTTTCAACAGGAATTCGTAAAGTGCGGAGCGTCCCCTTCTTCGAATTCTTTTTTTTCAAAGAAATTTCTACTTTTTTTATATGATTGTTGACAAACGCATTTCAAGTGTGGTATACTTATGATCGTCATGTTGATTACGGGGTGTGGCTCAGTTTGGTAGAGCGCTTGGTTCGGGACCAAGAGGCCGCAAGTTCAAATCTTGTCACTCCGACCATCTAAAGACACCATTGAAATCTGAACCCTCAAGTTCAGACTCAATGGTGTTTTTATTATAAAACCCAGTATTTATGCGGCTTTTCGAGGTCGCATTTTCTTTTTGCCAGCTGGACTAAAAACAGAAAAACTTAAATTTTGCAATTAGAAGATTAAAAAACAAACCTTTTCGAACCTATCAGTCTGTCTGCACGTGTATTATAAACCCGCGTCCTTCAAGGCATATTCCTCTTCCTTCTGTTCGGGAGTCTTGTATTGCAGCTTCTTGTGTGGTCGCTTGGTATTGTAAAAAACTATGTACTTGTCCACCGCACTTCGGAAGTCTGCCTCCGAACGATACTTCGTCCGATACAATTCCTCGCGCTTCAAAGAAGCAAAGAACGATTCCATTACAGAATTGTCATACGGCACGTGCGCTCTTGAAAAGGAGTGCGTGATGTGCAGTGACCGCATATAGTCGTTCATCGTTTTTGAACGATAATTACCACCACGGTCGGTATGGAAAACCAAACTTGAATCCGGTTGGCGTGCTTTATAGGCAATCTGAAAAGTCGACTTCACAAGTTGCGTGCTGTTGGTCTTTCCAATTTTATAACCTACGACCATACGGGAGAACAGGTCGATAATCACGCAAATATAATAAGCGTTTTCGCCGTACTTGAAATAGGTAACATCACTAACCCACACTTCGTTCGGTTTGCACGTGTCAAACTCTTGGTTAAGGTGGTTTTTGTATTTGCGGCCTTCGTCCTCGTATAATTTCTTCGCCGACTGACGAATGCTGACTAACCCCATATCACGCATAAGCGTGCGCACCATTTCGTTACTGACTTTGAATCCTTCACTTTTCATAACTGCCGCAATTTTGGCAGCACCAAAAATCTGATTGCTTTCGTCGTAGATCTCCTGTATGCGAAGCCGTAGTTCTTCACGGCGTTTCGCATACCACGTGTTGTCTTTCTTATTGCGGAGAACGTGGTTGTAAAACGTTCCTCGGGGAATGTCAAACGCATCGCAGATCACGTGCACGTTATATTTGCCGTAAAGTTGTTCAGCAGCATATAGCCGTTGCCTCAATGGTGATTTCGGCGTGCAGGTTGCAGATTTGAGAATTTCAACGATACTCTCCAAACGTGCAACTTTGTTTTCAAGCAAATGAAAATTGCGGATGTCCACTGTTCTCCTGTTGGCAGCGTTTTGCTCCTCTCGATAAATGCGTAACCAACTGTAAAAGGTGCTCTTGGGCATGCCGGTGTCGGCGAGGATACGCGCAGACGGTTCGCCGGATATAACACGGTCAATGACCGCTTGTTTTTCTTTTTGCGTGTAAGTTCTCATTTTATCAACTCCTTTGCGGATGATTATAGCACAAGAAACTTACATTTCTCCACAAATCGAGACTGATATATTGACGTTTTTGGACTGATATGGTATAATTTTAAGACCGAAGTATTTTGGGAGGTATTTGCAATGTCTGGATTCTTTGTAAATGATAAATACAGAGTTTTAGAATGTATGGCAAATCGGCAGATTTCCGTTAATAATGAGCAAATTGTCAAGTTATCACAACAAGAAATTGCTGATATATTGCATTTTACAAAAACTAAAGTAAATACAATTATTGGTGAATTGAAAACGAATGGTTATATTGTTCAACTCAGCAGCCGAGGAAAATATTCACTCACAGGTAAAGCAAATACCGAACTTAGAAAAATGGGTAACAAGGAGGGTGCGTAATGAATACAAATACAATGCCATTAGAAGCAGAAACCCGTGTGCTCATCGACCGTAGCCTTGAAAACCTCGGTTGGAAATTAAGCGGTAAAGAGCAGAATGTTTATTACGAACAACCTCGTTCTGAAGCAGAAGAAAAGAAGCTCGGCGGAAAGCGTCCTGACTATGTTTTGTACTCGAAAGATAGCGACAAGCCTTTGATTGTTATCGAAGCCAAAAAGAAAGGTGTTCGGTTTGATGCCGCATTGGAGCAAGGTATCCAGTACGCAAAAGCTATTGAAGCACCTCTCGTATTCGCTACTGACGGTGTTTTCTGCAAAGCATTTCACACCGTAGCAAATAGGCCTCCTATTCTTAACGGTGAGGAAGTTGATGAGTTTATTCGCGAAGCCCTTGCTTTGCGTTATTTGACATCCTATGAAGTAAATACTGTAAGCCCGAAAGTTCAGTATGACCGGAAAGAGCTTATCCGAATTTTTGATGAAGCAAACAATATGCTTCGTGGAGAAGGTCTGCGTGCCGGCATTGAACGCTTCGGAGAATTTGCAAACATTCTGTTCTTGAAGCTTATCAGCGAAAGCGAGCAGATTAAGCGTGAAGCTGGCATTCCAACTAAATTTGATATTGCTTGCAGTTGGGACAGCATTAAGCAAATTCCCATTTCTACACGCATTGAGTATATAAACAAAACTGTATATGACAAGCTGAACGCACTCTATGATACGGATATTTTTACGCCCTTGCAGATTAGGGATGCAAGCATCTTAAAGGAGATCATGGATAAGCTTGATCCCCTTATGCTTACAGATGTGGACAGCGATGTTAAGGGTGATGCTTTTGAATATTTCTTGAAAGCATCTACCTCCACCAAGAATGATTTGGGCGAATACTTCACGCCTCGTCATATTATCAAAACAATGGTGCGCTTGGTGAATCCGCAGATTGGCGAGAAGATTTATGACCCGTTCTGTGGTACTGGCGGGTTCCTTATTGAGAGTTTCCGATATATCCACAATAATATGGCACGAACTGAGGCTAATATGAAAACCTTGCGGGAGTCCACGGTGTACGGAAACGAAATTACAAACACTGCCCGAATCACCAAAATGAATATGATTTTGGCTGGTGATGGACACAGCAACATCCAAATGCTCGACAGTTTGGCCAATCCCATTGATGGAACCGAAACCTATACGGATGGGAATGGTACTCTGCACCACAAAGGCTTTGATATCGTTTTGGCAAATATGCCATATTCGCAGAAAACAAAGCACGGAAATCTATATGATCTCCCCAGCACAAATGGTGATAGCATCTGTGTGCAGCATTGCATGAAGGCAATCAATAGTGCTGCCGAGAATGGACGTATGGCTCTCGTTGTTCCGGAAGGCTTTCTGTTCCGCAAGGATCTTGCAAAAACTCGTGAGTATTTACTGGATCACTGCCAGCTTCAGAGTATCATTTCTCTGCCGCAGGGTGTTTTTCTGCCTTATACTGGCGTAAAGACCGATATTATTTACGCAACCAAAGTTAATAAAAAGCTTAAAGCGTCTGAAAAGAAAAAGAGCTTCTGGTATTTTGATGTAAAGAGCGACGGCTATACTCTAGATAATCATCGTCGCAAATTGGAAACTCCCAGCGATCTGGCGAAATACGAGGAATATCGGAAGTTGGACAAAGAACAAACTGATGATATGCTCAATGTGGGATTCGAGGTTATCCCTCTTGATAAGGTGCGTCAAAACGCGCACATTCTTGTGGGTAGCAGATATAGAAGTTATGTAGAGAATTCCACATCTTATCCTATGGTAAATCTGGGAGATGAGCAATTCTTTTCAGTTTGCTCAGGTGGTACTCCAAATAGCACTAATCCCGAATATTGGAACGGTGATATCAATTGGATCACTCTTGCGGATCTTCCAACCAGCGATTTTATTTCTGAAATAGTCAGTACTGAACGTGCCATCACAGAAGCGGGGCTTAACAATTCGAATGCAAGGCTCCTCCCTGCTAATACTGTGGTTGTTTCTTCAAGAGCAACCATTGGTAGAATCGGAATTGCACGCACAAAATTGGCCACCAATCAAGGTTTTAAGAATATTATCATTAAGGATACTTCCAAAGTGTTACCAGAGTATTTAGCATATATTCTTACAACCAAAAGAGACGAAATGATTCGGATGGCAAGTGGGGCAACTTTTAAAGAGATTTCAAAAGAGAATTTCTGTAAAATCCAAGTGCCCATACCTCCGCTTGAGATTCAGAAAAAGCTTGTAGCTGAGATTGAAGGTTATCGGCAAATTATTTCTGGCGCACAGGCAATCGCATCAAGCTACTTACCAAAGATTGTTTTACGTACAGAAGGTTATAAAACGATAGATGAAATCGCAATGATTAAACCCTCAAAAGATGAGGTCAAAGAGTTGCCGGGGGACACGGTTGTCTCATTCGTTCCCATGGTCGATATCAATACTTTTGATGCCGCTTTTACACCAAAAGAGAATCGGAAGCTTTCCGAAGTGCTTTCTGGATTTACCTATTTCAAAGATAACGATATCCTTCTTGCAAAGATTACGCCTTGTTTTGAAAATGGGAAGGCTGCTATTGCTCGCAACCTAACAAATGGTATTGGCTTTGGTTCAACTGAGTATATCGTAATACGAGCCAATACC
>CAKRMZ010000002.1 GCA_934365155.1 uncultured Eubacteriales bacterium
AGATAAGAAAGAAGAAGACAAGAAAGGACGTGTTTTGCGTCAGGAGCGTTACGCCGGCGTTTGCTCGCGTAGGTTCTATGTCGGGAATGTAAAACCCGAGGATGTCAAGGCAAAGTACGAAAACGGTGTTCTGTCGGTTGTTCTGCCGAAGGTGGATCCGAAGAAGCTTTCTTCCGGCAGCAAGATTGCAATTGAATAATACTCATAAGGAATGGCTCCGGCATATGCCGGAGCCATTTTGTGCTTTTGACACAGGAATCGGTGAGCGCTTTGGAAAGCGCCTTTTTTATTTTTGATGTTTTTTGCGGACGGCCGAGTCGATTATAGGGCACATTCTTTTCGAAAGCAATCCGAACACTCGACCGAGGAATATGGGTATTTTGCTGAATACAGCCGGATTTATCGGTTTAGGAAAAAGAGGCCTGCAAGACAAAATCCCACGCCGATAATTTTGCTGATGCTGATGGTTTTGTGATATAACAGGGCGCCGACAAGCAGCAGTGCGACGGCAAGAAACGCACTTTGCACAATGGATGCGGTGCTTACGGCCCAGCCGTTTTTGTAGGCATAGATAAACCCGACTTCCAGGCCGACAACGGAAGTGCCGAGAAAAACCGGTGCCCAGTTCATTTTTGCATATTCATGCAGCAGATTTCCGTTTTTGTTGATTATAAAAAACATTATGGCAGAGCAGACCGCCCCTACAAGGTAAACGACCGTCATAGACGCCATGGCGTCCATATTCTTCGGAACGCTTTTTGCACAAATTTGATAGATAATATTCGAAAATACCACCAAGGCGATAGGCCAGATCATTGACATTTTCAGTTCCTCCCCAGAAATAAAAAAGGCAGTCAGCTCTCGTAGCCTGACTGCCGGTAGGTGCTCACCCGTTTTTTATTATTATAATGAAATGCCGATGAAATGTCAAGTATACAAGTATAAATGATATCGACTGCTTTCGGTTTGTTGGGCAAAAACAGAAAGTACCGCGTAGGAATATGGTACCGGTAGTTCCTCCTTGCCGATTTTGCGGAATCCGGCTTTTTCATAAAACCGATGCGATGCATGAGCAACCGACGGCGTATCTAATAGGATATGACGAACGCCGTTGTTTTTCGCATAGCTTAAAAGCTCATTATATAAAGCAAGTCCGACTTTTTGCGAGCGAAACTCTTTTTTCACGAAGAACTTTTTCAGAACGGCACAGTGCCGGTCTTTGATCATGAGCCCGACGGTGCCGATGATGATGCCAGCCGCGAAGGAACCGACCGTTCCGCTACCGATCTGCCCCATGGCAAGGCACATTCCCGTACCGAAGATGAGGGCGGAAATTACACCGAGCGTATAGGTGAAATATTGGCCGGAAGTTTTGCTTTGGCGTCAAGTTTTCGAAGAGCGACCGCCTTTGAGGTGTTCTTCGGCGCGTATTCGTTTGCGAGTTGTTCTGCATAGATTTTGTCTGTGTTCATATCTTGTTGCCTCTTTTACTTGGATGGCCTTATTATAGCTGTAAAAGTCACCAAGCGGAACAACACGAAAGGCAGTTTGTGTTGGTTTGACAAAATCGATTTGATTTATCAAGTCAATTATACCATATCTCTTTGATTTTCACAACGCGAAAAAACGAACCGCCGGATAATAACAAATAATAAAATAACAAGATGTGCTCGTGTGGAATGAAAGCGACAAAACGCTATCCGTGTGAGCGCTCGTGCGGAAAATCATAAAAAAAGCAGGCTCCAAGGAGCCTGCCGGCACCTGTTGAAAATCGGCAGGTGCGAATTTGTTTATTAAAAAGGGAATTTGCCAAAGGGGGAAGCGGCTGTGTCCGTCAAAGGCAGGATGAAAAATTTGTCTCATCCACAGACACGAGCCGTCAAAGAACGCATTATTGCCGGCAGGAGCCGCACTCAATCGAGAGTCACGGTGACCGTGCCGATTGTGGTGCCGGCGGGCGTATTGCTGTCCAGAATGCCGGAGAGGGTCAGTGTGACTGTTTCACTGGGGGCTTTGCTTACATCGGTGCCAACGGCCGTAAGAAGATGCAAAGAGTCGTTACTGAACGTGCCGGTGATGCCGGCGTAATTTGTCGCTGCATTGTAGGTGAGTTTTGCATTGATATCGGTGTTGGAATGGTTGGTGACGGTCACGGTATTGCTATCGTCCGTAGTTTTCCAGCTTGCGTCATAAGCGTGGGTGTTGGGATTCCAAGCGCCGGCATTATAGGTGAAGTCCATTGCACCCCAGGAGATGGTTACGCTGCAAACGGTTTCGGTGGAAGCGCCGGCATTGTAGGTGGCCTTAACATCCTGAGACGCACTGTGCGTAGTGTTATCGAGAGTGTTTCCTACCGCGAAGGCGTGAACGGCGGTCAGTGAGAACGCCAGGGCCAGAGTAAGAATAAGCGCAAAGATTTTTTTCATAATTTTTCATCCTTTCTGCGTAATTGTTATCTATATCAACCTGCGGCCTTGCGGCTCCGCCTTTGCCGGAGCGTGGGTTCGGGGCTAATATTTATTGTTTTTTTTGTCACTTTGTCACGGTGACAGTCACGGGAATTTCGGCGTTGAGTGTAGCCCAGCGGCCGGTGGATCGGTCATAGAAGGAGACCACGAATCTCCCATCGTAGACTCCGGCACTGAGTTTTGTTTCCGCGCCCTCCGTCAGGTCAAGTGCCGTTACCTGGGTGCCGGGTGCCAGACTGCCGGACTGCAGGATTACGGTGTCTCGGATAACGAGCTGCACAACGGCGTCCTGCGTGGATTTTGCGGGGTTTGCGAACACCAGAGAAGCCTTCTTTGTCCCAAGGTTGATGTCCACTTCTTTCGAGTATGTGAGGGATACGGCACCGCCGCCCTCCGGGGCGTTGAGCTTTGTGTCTGTGTCGTCGCCCGCAATGGATTCTGCACCCGTTTCGCTCTTCGGCGGGATGCGTGTGTCATCCGAAGTCGGCGCGCTGCCCGAAGTCAGTGTGCCGTCCGAAGTTGATATGCTATCCGAAGTCGGTGTATCATTACCGTTCCCGGAGTGCCACAGCAAAAAGCTTGTGCCCAGCAGAAGAAGGAGCAAAAGCAGCAGAAGAAGGAGCAAAAGCCACCGCTTTTTGCCCTCCTTTTCTTTCTCTTGTGCAGGAGCGGTATCTGTTTTTTTGTTTTTCGTTTCCATTATGTATTCCCTCCAAGATAAACGGTTACCGTGCCGACGGTTTCAGCGTTCATGTCTTTATCCGGTTTTCCGCTGAGGAGCAGTCGGGCATATGTCTTATTGTGTGCGGGCAGAGACACGGAACTGTCTATGGCAGCACCGTCTTCGTCTGCAAAGTGTCCGCCTACGGAGTCATTGATTTGTGCGTATACAAAAGATACCGTGACTTCGCCGTCGCCCTGGTTCTCAACAGTGATCAAGTTGCCGTCTGTGCTGTCCGCTTTCCACTCGCCCAAAGAGTAGTTGTGAGTTTCCGGATCCCAGATGCCGTCCGTGTAAGTGAATGCCATCTCGTTCCAGCTGATGGTAACGGTTATGGCCTGCAGCTCTTTGTAACCGCAGGTCTTACAACTGCGCTTTCCGCCGATCCATTCGCCGAAATCATGATCTGCCGGGGTTTGTGTGCTGTCGCAGTTTGCACATTGCTTCCAGTGCCGGGTCTCGTCATTCAGCCATGTGCCGTTTTCGTAGTCGTGGCCCGCGGCAGGAATTTCTTTTATGGTCGTGTAGTTGCATCGCGAGCAGGTGTCGTAAGCATTCCAGCCTTTTTCCGTGCATGTCGCGGCCTTGGCGTTATGGTGAATAATATCGTGATTATCGGGAGTAATTTCGCCGTATTCTGCGCCGCAGACTTCGCAGACTGCCTTGGTTGTGCATGTCGCCTCGCCGCCGGAATGGTCGGTATGCGTCCACTGCGCATACAGGGTGTATGTGCTGCCGACCACCGTACCGCTTTCGACCTTCGTTCCGCCGGAAGCTGCTGTGTACCAGCCGTTGAAGATGTATCCGTCCTTGTGGAGTGCGGGCAGTTCACCGTATTTTCCATCCTCGGTAATCTTCAGCACGGTGGTGCTGCCGTTTGTCAGCGCATAGACGGTGACAGAATCTGCACCCCGATTGCCCGATGTGTCGATAGCGGTCACGGTATAAATGCCGCCCTTTGTTACGGTGAACGAGGCGGTGTATTCGCCGTCGCCTGCACCGGTCACGGAAAGGCGTTCACCGTTCTTTGTGACCGTGGATAAGGCTTTCGCCTCGTAGATTCCGACCTCTACGCTTAGGCTTGCTTTATCGGTCGTATCGTCCGCGTAAAGTCGTACGTCGGGGGCTACGCCGTCCACGTTCTCGGTCACTTCGATTTCTTTGGATACGAAATGTCCCGCCGCATCGGTGACGACCACAATGTAGCTACCTGCTTCCGTCAGCGTGAAATTGCCGGTGAGGGCAGTCGTCTCCGTGCCGCTCGGCAGGCGAACGGTCACGTTGCTGTTGCCTTTGGCACTTACAGAATAGGCGTAGGTAACGCCCGTTGCCGTCTCACTTGTCTTGTTCACGGTAAGAGTGGGGGCATTCAGGTTGACAGTATAAGATTTTGATGTTGTACTGCTGTTATTTCCCACTTTGTCCGTGGCAGTCACGGTGAGTGTGTGTGTTCCCGTTGCGTTCGGGCAGGTGACGGAATACGTCCCGTCGCCGTTGTTGGTTAGGGTTGCGTCAGCCGTGCCCCATTTCGCCGTGACAGTGTTTACGCCGGAGTCGCTGTCGGCAACGGAAAAGTTCAGCGTTACTTGCTCGGTATAGCTTGTGCCGGGAAGGTCGTCTATAGTGATGGTCGGTGCGGTCGTGTCGATCTTGCTGACGACTGCCTGCTGCGTCAAGGTTTCGCCGTTATGGATCATAGTAAAGGTATACACGCCGTTCGCTGTCGCGGTGTAGCTAAAGCCCATGCCGCTGCTGTTGTATATTTCCGTCTTCCCATCCGGTTTCGTTATCGTCACCTTTGTGCTGCTCGGTGAGCGGTTCACCGTGATTTCCTGCGTCTTTGCCCAAGTGGTATTGCTTGTGCTGACCGACAATATCGGAGAGACCGCCGCGCCGGTTCCGTAAGACGGAATCGTTACTCTCTTATATTGCGTTACGATCCGCCCGTCGGAGTTGGTGGCACGGGCATGGAGATAGTAGGTTCCTGAGCTGCGAGCGGTTTTAACAGAAACGCTTGATGGGCTGCTTGAAGTTGTCCAGCCATAGGTCGGGAGCATCGAAGATGTGCTCCATGCATATTCCAGTTTGACAGCGTTTTCTGCACTGATCGTGCTGCTGAGCGTTCCGCTGGAGTTGGTGATCGTAGCCACGCTGACGGTGGGTGCAGCGGCCTTGCCCACCGAGACATTGGCGGATCTCGAACCGGTGACCCAAGATTCTGTGCCGGTGTCGCTGCTCATGTCCTTGATCTGCGAGTTGCAGTCCACTTTGGTCAGTTTGATCGGAGTGTCGGCATCCTCGGGAACCGTGCCGGTGAAGTAAAGCACGTTGGTATCCGCGCCGCCGGCGTAATAGAATGTTCCCCAGCTTGTGGTGATTGTGGAGCTGTTGCTAAGGCTGCTGTTGGTGCTGTCTACGATTTCGTCGAAAATGAGGGAAAGGGTCACACTGTCGCCGGAGAGATATTTACCGCCGGCCATCGGTGCGACGCCGACTAATTGCGGCTCACGGATGTCATGCGGCAAGGCGTAACTCGTCAGGCCGTTGATCCACCAAATATCCTCGCTTTTTCCCGTGGCGCTGAAATGGAGGTAACAGGTGTCGTCGATGCCCGGTGTAACATAGTACAGACCGCTGTGCCCGGGATTGTTTGTGGATATGGGGCTTGCATCAGACTGCGTGCCATTCCATTTTTTGGGTTTGCAGCTATTTTCTCCGCCTCCGGAGCCGATGGCTGGGAATTTATATAAATTATGCGTGTCTTTTTGCCCTTGCAGGAAGCTGCAGGCCCAAAGCTGCCCGTTAATATAATGCACGGCGTCGTCGGTACTTGCAATGTTATAAAAGTCTTTTTCAAGCTTTACCGTACCGATATAGGCGTGTTCGTAACCGTCTACCTCTTCATAGGCATACATCTCGTAACGATAGAGCCAGTCGGTGCAGGTGTTTTTGAGATAGGCCAAGACATTTCCGGAATAATAGGTGTCAAGCCTTGAGGAGGTGCTGTAATTTGCCTGACCGTATCGGTTCAGACCGAAATTAACATTAGTGGTTGTTGAACCTTGCGAACCCGTTGCGTCCGCAATTCGCTCCCCGTTCGCTCCGCTGGCTGTTTTCTGGATATTGACTTTAGACCGTTCCGTGATGTAAATATTGCGGTCGATCTTATAGTCGTCGGTCGCCTGCATGGTCCGCGTTGCTTTGGCGGTTGTGACGGACGCGCCGCCCTCCACGCGATAAATCTCCAGCTGATACGTGCGGTTGGCATTGGTATAGGGGGTGCCTTCCCAGGTGACGCCATAGGGGCTGTAGGCTTTATTTACGCCAAGTTCCTTCACTTCGACGATCTGGCTGGTGCTGCTGCCGGCGTTAAAAGTCAGCGTACCGTATTTGTGTGTAAAATGCGTGCTGCCCACGGCGGAGCCGTTCACCGTGCGGTAATAGACGGTCTGCGTGCCGGACGTCCCACCCGTGCGGCTTATGGTGAAGGTATTGTCTCCGTTATTTTTCACGGAGAAGGAGCCGTACTTCGGCACCGCAATGCCGAAAGAGATGCTGCTCTCGCCGTAGATCACACGGCCGTCACTTGCTTTGGCATATGCGCGGGCATAGTATTGCAAGCCCTCGGTCAGGTTGCTTTTTGCCACGGAAGCGCTTAAAGCGCCGCCCTTAGTGCTCACCGCTTTGCTTGTTTGGATTATGCCGTCGTTTTGAGATAATGTAGGTTTTGATATCACACCGTAGACAAAGCCCGTCTCCGTCCATGTAAGGCCGCCGGTATACTGCATCGTGGCGGACAGGCTGAAACTGCCCGTCTCTTTGACCGTAGTCTTCGAAAGCGCTGCCGGCTTTGGAAGGATATGAACTTTCAGCGTTGCGACGGCAGTCTTGTTGTTGCTTGTCGTCGTATAAGCCACGGTGTATGTTCCGGGAGTGTTGCTGTCGGTGGGGATGCCTGTAACGGTGAGACTTCCTTTGTAAGACTTAACAAAACGCCAGCCTCTCCACACCGCCTGTTCCGGAAGGGTTTCGCCCTCGGTGTAATATATCTCGTCGGCAATCAGTTCGATGGAAGGATCGGGTATGATGACCTCCGGCTCCGGGATGACCGGCGCGGTTATCTCCATTTCTTCCGAGCTGCCCGTGCCGATCAGGACACAGCGCGTCCATGTTTCGCCCGGGGCGACGGTTGCATTCCACGAATAGGCAAGACCGCTGTCTTCCCTATAAATATTGTCCGGTCCGCGATCCGCCATGTCCGTAAAGCAGTTTTCATAGCGTTTGTGAAAAGAACCATACCACAACGTGTCGCAGGTGGTGGCGACGAGTTTGAAAGCGTAGTTGTTTTTCGGGCTGCCGGACATGATCAGCGTATTTCCACCGTCTGTCTCCGCCCAAATAGGCGCTTTGTCGTTGTTGTCGATCATCACGTCGGCTTGGCTGCCGACCTTGACGGTGTGGGATTTTGCGCCGCTGTTTGTCAGGGTGTACAGCACTTTGATATAGTTATCGTTCTCG
The DNA here is from genome assembly GCA_934365155.1 of uncultured Eubacteriales bacterium. Classification (GTDB taxonomy): domain Bacteria; phylum Bacillota; class Clostridia; order Oscillospirales; family CAG-272; genus RGIG8399. Next base: position 7,708 of record CAKRMZ010000002.1, read on the forward strand.
ATTTTCAGATCTACGTCCAAGCGCAGACCGGCGGCGAGGAGGTTTGATGGGTTTTTCTGTTTTATGCCGCCGTCCACGGAAGCGATCGTTTGATATCCTACGTCTCTATAGGTGGTCTGATATTCCTCGGCTTTGTTCTTGCCGTGGATATTAAAGGAGGTGTCTCCGGTTTTCTGCGCCGTGATGGACGTACCGGAGATCGTTTCATTCGCCTGCGAGCCGTCGTCGCTCGCAGCCTCCAATAGTACCGGCGGCACCACTGTGTATAGCAGGCACAGGCACAGCACCGCACTCAAAAATCGTTTCCGGAAAGTCATCTATCCCACGCTCCTTTATCTGTATCTCCGTTCACCTTTTATCTCAAAAGGCCGGCTTCGGCGCCGCTTGCACCGTGTTTTTCGCTGCCCTCCGGGGAAAATAGGCTTGACAGCGACTAAAATCTCTTTTACAATGACATTATAACACGTTCATCTGTGAACGAATCAAGTACTTTTGGAGGTTTTTTGCGATGGAAATGAAAATTAAAGAACTCTTCCAAATCACTGAGGCAGCCCGGGCTTGCGGCCTTTCCCGCAGTACGCTTTTGCGCATGGAGGAAAAGGGGCTGCTGACGCCTGCCTATACGTCTCCCGACAGCGGTCGGCGCTACTATGACAATCACAACGTAGCGCGTATCATGCAGATTGAAAAATTCAAGGCGATGGGCCTTAGTTCCGAGCAGATCATCGACTATTTTGTCCGAGGCGGCGATGCCGGCGATATGCTCACTGTTCTGGAACGCCGCCTGCATGATCTCCAGCGCAGCGTGGAGGAGATGCGCTTGCGGGCCTTGAAGCCGCCAAATATCTCTGTGCAGATTATGACCCTGCCGGCCGTTACCTGCTGTATGCGCTGGAGCGTAGGACTCACCACGGCGGACCGATACGCGGAAATGTACGCCTTTTACAGTGAGTGCGTGCGCAAGGGATGCGTGCTTTCTAACGAGCCCCTTTTTGCTATTATGGACCGTAAGGACTACCTGGAGGGGATCATCGGCGATACGCCCTATCCCAATGCGGTGTGCGTGCCGATGAGGGCAGACAAGGCCCCGGAGGATGCGGTGGTGCTGCCGGAGTGCCGGGTACTGTCGGTGCTGTATTGCGGTGAATATAAAAACATCGATGAGGCGTGGCTGACTTTGGGGCGGGAAGTGAAGGCGAGAGGTCTCAACCCCGTTGCTCCGCCTCGGGTGCTTGGCATTGTGGCCCCCTACACCGGCCGGGAGATTGATACCGGTCGTTATTGCTCCCGCCTCGTTTTGCCGGTAGAGGAGTAACGAATAAAGTTACTTATTATTAATAAAAGCAGCCGCAGATCGAAAAATCGGTCTGCGGCTGCTTTTATTGACTTATCAAGGCAAGGAGGAACGCCGTTTGCAAAATTAACCGAAGATCCTGCCGTTTATGCTCGAACTCTATCATTTCTATAGACGGTTTTTAGACCGTTGTTTTCTGTAAAAACATAGCAATAACCGCGATAAATCAAAATCACACTATTGCCATATTCTTGTTCTTTTTCTTCAATAATGGCACTTTCAGATTTCATAAGTTGCAGTTTGCTCTTGCCGAATTGGTATGCTTCATAAGCCATTTTTTCCATTTTATAAAGATCCTTGATACCCATTCTTTCATACATGCGTTTTCGTGCGTGGTTAGTTAGGTAAAGTGGATTTTTTCGAATGTCTAAAAAGCCTTCTTCGCTGTACAAATTAACTTGATAACATTTTACATTGTATCGACGATTATACTTGCCTTGTCTGTTTTTTCCGATCTCATTGTAACCTTGCTGATTGTACCCCTCGCTATCATATTCGGAAATAGCTTTTGGCTTTGGAGTTGTTTTTTCAGGAGTTGGTTTTTGCTTACGTAATAACAGCAGAAGAAAGCATAATAAAACAACTGCTATAAAAAGCACCAGTATGAGTAAGTGTTCCAATGGTTTCACCTCTTTCCATAATTATATTACAATAAAAAATCAATTGTAACAGGCAGAAACAACTCCCTCTACCGTTTTTTGGGTAAAGGGAGTTGCTTTAGAAATAGAGTTTTACTTTAATATCTTTGAATCTATGCACACGAGGCTTTGTGGAATCAGTGTACAGATACCTTCCCGCATCCTCTTTTGTGAGTGTGAACTCAGCAAATTTGGTGTACGGAATTAGTTCTTTCCTTCCTTGATGGCAGCCTGTGCAGCAGCCAAACGTGCAATCGGCACACGGAACGGAGAGCAAGATACATAAGAGAGGCCGATCTTGTGGCAGAATTCTACAGAGGACGGATCGCCGCCGTGCTCACCGCAGATACCGCAATGCATATCCGGACGAACGGATTTGCCCATCTTAGTAGCCATTTCCATCAATTTGCCTACGCCGACCTGATCCAGTTTTGCAAAAGGATCATTCTCGTAGATCTTGTGATCATAGTATGCGCCGAGGAATTTGCCGGCATCGTCACGGCTGAAGCCGAAGGTCATCTGCGTTAAGTCGTTGGTTCCGAAGCAGAAGAATTCAGCCTCTTTCGCAATTTGATCGGCGGTCAAAGCGGCACGCGGAATTTCAATCATGGTACCGACTTCATATTTCAGTTCAATGCCTGCTGCAGCGATTTCGGCATCAGCGGTTTCCGTTACAATGTCTTTTACAAATTTCAGCTCTTTTACTTCGCCGACTAACGGAATCATGATTTCCGGTACGATTTTCCAATCCGGATGTTTCTTCTGAATATTGATTGCCGCACGGATCACTGCCTTGGTTTGCATTTGTGCAATTTCCGGATATGTTACGGTCAAACGGCAGCCGCGGTGACCCATCATCGGGTTGGATTCATGCAAGCCGGCAATAATTGCTTTAATTGCTTCCACGGATTTGCCCTGTGCTTTTGCCAGTGCTTCGATTTCCGGCTCTTCGGTCGGAACAAATTCATGAAGCGGAGGATCCAAGAAACGGATGGTAACCGGATTCCCTTCCAAAGCTTCATACAATGCTTCGAAGTCGCTCTGCTGATACGGCATGATTTTTGCCAGTGCAGCTTCTCTTTCTTCTTTGGTATCTGCGCAAATCATTTCACGGAATGCAGCAATTCTTTCCGGATCAAAGAACATATGCTCTGTACGGCAAAGTCCGATACCCTCAGCACCCAGCTCGCGAGCTTTCTTTGCATCACGGGGTGTATCGGCATTGGTGCGAACCTGCAGTCTGCGGTATTTGTCTGCCCAGTTCATGATCTTTCCGAAATATCCGCTGATGGATGCGTCAACCGTCGGGATCAAGCCGTCATAAATGCGGCCGGTCGAACCGTCGATGGAGATGCAATCGCCTTCGTGGAAGGTTTTGCCTGCCAAAGTGAATTGTTTGTTTTCTTCATCCATAATAATATCACCGCAGCCGGATACACAGCAGGTACCCATACCGCGTGCTACAACAGCTGCATGAGAGGTCATACCGCCGCGTACCGTCAGAATACCCTGAGCGGCTTTCATACCGGTAATATCTTCAGGAGAGGTTTCCAGACGAACCAAAACTACTTTCTTGCCGTCTTTCTTCCAAGCTTCTGCATCGTCTGCAGAGAAAACGATCTGTCCGCAAGCGGCACCGGGAGATGCGCCGAGGCCTTGTCCGATTGCCTGTGCTTTCTTCAAAGCGGCTGCATCGAACTGAGGATGCAACAAGGTATCCAAGTTGCGGGGGTCAATCATCAAAACAGCTTCCTGCTCGGTTCTCATGCCCTCGTCCACGAGGTCGCATGCGATTTTCAAAGCGGCCTGAGCCGTTCTCTTACCATTACGGGTTTGGAGCATGTAAAGCTTGCCCTCTTCTACCGTAAATTCCATATCCTGCATGTCGCGATAATGGTTTTCCAGGGTCTTGCAGACTTCGCAGAACTGTGCGAAAGCTTCGGGGAATTTCTTCTCCATTTCAGCAATCGGCATCGGAGTACGAACACCGGCAACAACGTCTTCGCCCTGTGCATTGACCAAGAATTCGCCCATCAGTTTCTTTTCACCGGTAGCGGGATCACGGGTAAATGCAACACCGGTGCCGCAGTTGTCGCCCATGTTACCGAACGCCATCATCTGTACGTTAACGGCAGTACCCCAAGAATACGGGATATCGTTGTCGCGTCTGTAGACATTGGCACGAGGGTTGTCCCAAGAACGGAATACAGCCTTTACTGCGCCCATGAGCTGTTCTTTCGGATCGGACGGGAAATCCTGGCCGATTTTTGATTTGTATTCTTCTTTAAACTGAGTTGCCAATACTTTGAGGTCCTCAGCGGTCAGTTCTACGTCAAACTTCACGCCTTTTTCCTCTTTCATTTTGTCAATGAGCTGCTCGAAGTATTTTTTGCCGACTTCCATAACGACATCGGAATACATTTGGATAAATCTTCTGTAGCAATCCCATGCCCAACGCGCGTTGCCGGATTTTTTAGCAATTACCTCTACAACCTCTTCATTTAAGCCCAGGTTCAAGATGGTATCCATCATACCGGGCATGGATGCTCTGGCACCGGAACGAACGGAAACCAAAAGCGGATTTTCAAGATCGCCGAATTTCTTTCCGGTGATTGCTTCCATTTTGGTAATGTTCTCCATGATTTGTGCCTGGATCTCATCATTGATTTTTTGGCCGTCTTCGTAGTATTTCGTGCAGGCCTCCGTTGAAATGGTGAAACCTTGGGGAACCGGCATGCCGAGACTTGTCATCTCTGCCAAGTTCGCTCCCTTTCCGCCGAGGAGTTCCCGCATGCTGCCGTTACCTTCGCTGAAAAGATAAACGTATTTTTTGCTCATAGTATTTTCATACCTCCAAAAAAGATAAATTAACATTGAGAAGCGGTGTTTTTGCCACCGCAGGGTATAACGTATAAATTATACCATACCCTTTTGTAAATTTCCACTGCTTTTAAAAAATTTCACAAATTTTATTATTTTTACCAAAAGCTGTTTTTTTGAAAAGGTACTTGACATTTCCTCAAAAAACTGTATAATAGTGTTGTTGCATTTCTGCAACAGATATTATGCGAGAGTGGCGGAACTGGTAGACGCGCACGTTTGAGGGGCGTGTGGGCTTCCCATACGGGTTCAAGTCCCGTTTCTCGCACCATAATTTTTCCACCGGGTGGAACACACGGGAATCTCTTGATTTTCAAGAGGTTCCCGTGCTTTTTTTGCGCATTTTTCTGAATTTATTTTTAGGCAAATAGTTGTCGGTTTTCTCCGTTTTTTCGGTTATGTACGACGAAGGGCAGAGCGCTTTGAGTTTGATTTCCGGGCATCGCAGAAGACACGCCTGTGAACCTTTCGGGCATGACAGGATAGTCTGTTGCATTTCGCGCCGAAAAAACAACATTTCGCGAAAAATCAGCACCTTTTTTTCTCTTTTTCGTATATAATGATTATAATATACGAAAACCCATTGAGGTAAGATGATATGCAACAAAACTGACGGAAGTATAAAACAGAAAAAGCTTTCTATATTTTATTATTTCGCTTAGCTTTTTGCAGAAGATATATTATAATTATATTTATAGATAATTTTACCACTTTGGCGTTAAAATGAATTTTCGGTGAAAAATTTTCCGGATTATGACGAGAGCGATTTTTACGAGACGGAGATCGGCGGCAATGCAGGTATACAAGGCCTCGGAGACGGTTTAGACAAAAGGAACTTTTGCTTTTATTCAGTCCTCGGATATCTTGGATATTAAAGCGACAGACGCAGGGTCAAGTAGGCGTTGTTTGCCATGTCGGAAATGAAATTTGATTTTAAGCTGTCATCGAGCAGCGGAACGGAGGAAAAAATGAAAAAGCGAATGTTGAGCTTTCTGCTGTGCCTTGTGATGGTGCTGGGGCTTGTGCCTGTGAGCACCTTTGTCGAGGCGGCATCGTCCGGCGAACACGGCGATCACTGCGTCTGCGGCGCGAGTGCTTGCGGTAACACCGAACACGGCGGTAAGCTGACGTGGAAGCCCATTTCCAACCTGAACAGTATTTATACGGCGGGTAACTATTACCTGACGCAGAATGTGGAAATCAGCAGCGGAGTGTTCTATCTTGATTCATCCGTAGGACCCGTCAACATCTGCCTTAACGGCAAAACGATCAGCTGGACGGGTGCGGCATCGGCTCAAGATAAGTACGCCGGTATCGTCCTTACATCCGGTGCGAGCCTTACCATCACCGATTGCCATAGCGACGGGGATGCCGGCAAGATTATCCGTACAAAAAACGATTCCGGCAACAACTCGGACTACAGCCTTATTTATAACCAAAACGGCACGCTGAACCTTTGGAACGGCTGCATCGGCGGCAACGCTGCCGGTACGGGTGTGAACAACTACGGCGTGAACAGTATATTTAATATGTACGGCGGCAGTATTGCAAACAATTATTCCGTCCGAAACGGCAACGGCGGCGCCGTATATAATTACGGTAAATTTAATATGTACGGCGGCAGTATCAAAAACAACACGGCCACAGGCGGCCAGAACTGCGGCGGAGCCATATTTAACTCCGGCACGTTTACGATGACCGGCGGCAGCATCAGCGGCAACACAACCCACAACGCCCACGGCGGCGCGGTATATAACCCCGGCACATTTACGATGACCGGCGGCAGCATCACGGGCAACATTTCCTCATACTACGGCGGCGCTGTGTTCAACAACGGCACGTTTACGATGTCCAACGGCAGCATCAGCGGCAACCGCGCATATCGAATCGGCGGCGGTGTGGCCAATAACGGTACGTTCGAAATGTCCGGCGGCAGCATCAGCGGCAACCGCGCCAACGATGCGGGCGGCGGCGTATATAACTATCCTAACCGCACATTTACCATGACCGGCGGCAGCATTACGGGCAATAATGCCAATGCCTCCGGCGGCGGTGTGGACAATCGCGGTACATTTAATATATCCGGCAAATCGACTGTCGCCGGCAATAAAAAAGGCGGCACAATCGGGACGGACGGTACAATTACCGGCGGCACGGACAATAATGTTTATGTATCGAGCGCTTCCAGCGCGATTAACGTCACGGGGCTTGGAAGCGGCGCGAGTGTCGGTGTTAACGGTGCAGACGGCTCTACCGTTGTGATCGGTACTACGTCGACCACCGGCTTTTTCAGCGACGATGCTTCTTATGAGCTGAAATACAACCGTGACAACGGCTTAAAGTTAGAGTTGCATGTCGAGCATAACGACACTCACTGCATCTGCGGTCAGAGTAATTGCAGCGACACCGAGCACGGCGGTGCGCTCGCTTGGACGGCGTGGGATGGCACAAGCAAGATTGCGTATGACACCACGACCAAAACTGCTTATGTGTATCTGACCACAAGCGTGAAGAGAGCAGAACCTCTCCTCGTCGAGAGCGGTTACACCCTCTACCTCTGCCTCAACGGAAATGACATCATCTACGACGCAGTCGGCGGCATTTCGGTAGTCAAGGTCCAGAGCGGCGCAAACCTCATCATCACCGACTGCCGGACGACGGTCGGCAGGATCACCCATGACTACAACACAAGCGAAAAGACCGGCACAGTCGGCAGCGGTATCCACAGCTGGGGTGCGCTTACCATTTGGAACGGCTGCGTCACGGGCAACAACGCCGGCTCCAGCTACAGCGGCGGCGGTGTGTACATTGAAGACACCGGCACGTTCATCATGAACGGTGGCAGCATTACCGATAACATTACCGAGTCTAAAGGCGGCGGCGTGTACATCAAAAGCGGCGCTACATTCATCATGAACGGCGGCAGCATTACCGATAACAATGCCGGCTCCAACGGCGGCGGCGTGTATAACGGCGGTACATTCAAGATGTCGGGCACGGCAACCGTCAGCAATAACACTGCCGACACCAACGGCGGCGGCGTATACAACTACGGCACGACCAATATGACCGGCACGGCAACCGTCAGCAATAACACGGCTACGCAAGGCGGCGGCGTGTTCAACAGCGACGGCACATTCAAGATGTCCGACGCGGCAGTCATCGCGGACAATACCGCTACCGACAGCGGCGGCGGCGGCAGCTACGGCGGCGGCGGTGTGTGCAACCACCAAGGCACCTTCGAAATGAGCGGCGGCGAAATCAAAAACAACAAAGCCACAAACGGCCACGGCGGCGGCGTGAACAATACCACCAGCAGCAAGGCTAATCCCGCTAAGTTCACTATGACCGGCGGCAGCATCACCGGCAACAGCGCCAGCACCACCGGAGGCGGCGTGAACAACTACTACAGCCAGTTTACCATGTCGGGCACGGCGGCCATCAGCAATAACACTGCCTCCGGCGGCGGCGGTGTGGAAAACCTCCAGGGCACGTTCAACATGTACGGCGGCGAAATCAAAAACAATAAAACCACCAGCTCCGGCGGCGGTGTGCAGAATAAAAGGGCATTTAGCCGCACCGATACCATATTCAATATGTACGGCGGAACGATTTCCGGCAACAGTTCGAAATATTCCGGCGGCGGTGTGCATAACGATAGCTCCAACGCCAGCGATTCTCCCACATTCAATATGTACGGCGGTGAGATCATCGGCAACACCAGCGGCAGCAGTTCCTACGGCGGCGGTGTGTACAATGGTCGGGGCATATTCACCGTATCCGGCGATGTGAAGATTACCGGCAACGTCATGGGTGGCACAATTGAGACGGACGGAACGCTCACGGGCGGCACGGACAACAATGTCTTTATATCCAGTCAAAACTACGTTATCACGATCGGTACAGCAGGCCTTGGCAAAAACGCCAGCGTCGGCATTTACAGTTCGTCGGAAAAGAACGTTGTGAGCGGCACAACGGATACCACCGGCTTTTTCAGCGACAACGCGATCTATGAATTAGTGGCAAACGACAACAACGGTCTGAAATTGCAGCGACTGACAAAAACGCACTGCGTCTGCGGCAAGACAAATTGCCCCGACAGCGAAACTCACGGCGAAGCCATTGAATGGAAGGCGTGGGGCGGCACTACCGGTCTCCCCAGCAGCGCGGGCAACTGGTATCTGATGTACGATGTGACGCTTTCCGACATATGGAACGTTAGCGCCGACATCAACCTCTGCCTCAATGGCAAGACCATCACCGGTGTAAGCGGCAAGGACACTATAAAGGTCAACAGCGGCGTAAGCCTTACCATCACCGATTGCCACAGCGGCGATGATGCCGGCAAAATTACCCACAATAGCGGTGAGACGGGCAGCGGTATTTACAACAGAGGCACATTTATTTTCTGGAACGGCACCATCACCGGCAACAGCAATGAAAAAGGCGCCGGTGTCTATAACTGCGGTGCGTTCAGTATGTACGGCGGTACGATATCCGGAAACACGGCCACAAAAACCGATGACTACGGCGGCGGTGGCGTGCTCAACGACAAAGGCACGTTCAACTTGAGAGGCGGCATTATCACCGGGAACACCGCCATCAACCGCGGCGCCGGCGTGTACAACTACGAGGGCACGTTCAATATGACCGGTGGCAGCATTACGCTCAACAAGGCCAACAGCTCCGGCGGCGGTGTATACAACTACGGCACGACCAATATGACCGGCGGCAGCATAACGAAAAACACCTGCGGCGACGGTGATAGCTACGGCGGCGGTGCGTATAACGCCAAAGACTTCAATATTTCCGGCAATGTGAACATCAGTGGCAATGTCAAGGGCGGCACGATTGATGAAAACGGCGAACTCGTCGGCGGCGAGCCCAGCAACCTCCATGTGCGTACTCTCAATTATAGAGGCACTATTTATAACTATCCCATCACGGTCGCGGAAGCCGGAATGGGCGATGACGCCACAGTCGGCATCAGCGGCGCGATGAATTATACCGTCGTGAAGGGCACGACTGACACCAAAGGCTTCAGCTGCGACAATACGGAGTATATACTGAAAGAAGACGGAAACGGAGGTTTAAAACTCAGCCTCAACGCTGTCATTTCCGGAAAGCTGCTTGTTAAGAACGGCGGCGAGGAGATGACCGATGACGCAAAGATCTACGACGGCAATTCCGTTGTGTTTGCCGACGCGGCTGTGACATCCGGCGGCAGCAACACCATTGAAGGCGTAAGCTATACATATATCTGGCAGAAGAAGAACGAGGACGGAACATACACTGCCCTCACCAATCTGACCGGTTTGACCGGCCCCTCCGATGCGGGCGAATACATGCTGACCGTAACGGCAACAAAAAACAGCGAGGAACTTGCAAGTAAAAAACTGAGCTTTACCATTGAAAAGAAAGAGCTGACCGTCAATGTTACGGTTGCGGACAAAATCTATGACGGTCTGAACAGAGCGACCTTCAGCGGCACTCCGACTCTGAACGGCCTTGTAAATGGCGACGATGTGAAGCTTGAGAACGGCACGCCGAGCTTTGACAGTGTGGCGACCGGTGAGAATATTTCCATCCGCTTTACCGAGTTCTCTCTGCGCGGCGCGGATATCGGCAACTATATCCTGATTCAACCTACCGGCATTACGGCAAGTATCAATCCCTACAATTCCGATAAGAGCGAATACCATGTCAACTCCAACGATTGGCTGAATACCGACTTCGTCGTTACGGCGAAGGACGGCTGGCTGCTTTCCCGTACCAACACGGCAGATAGCGAGTGGGTTGACACCTTGACCGCATCACAAGAGACGAACAACGGCACGCTGCTCTTCTATGTGAAGAACAAGCAGAGCGGTATTATCTCCGAGGTGATCGAAGAAAAATACCTGATCGACAAGACCGCACCTACCGGTGAGATCCGCATCGATGAGCGTACTGCTTGGCAGAAATTTGTGAACATCATCAGCTTCAACCTGTTTTACAAAAACGAGCAGACAGTGACGGTTACGGCAAAAGACGATGGTATCGGCAGCGGCATTAAGACGATTGAGTATCTTTTGACCTCCGACGATCTCAGTATCGATCAGCTTGCAGATAAGACCTTCACCGAGTATAAAAAAGCCTTCGGCATCAAGCCGGACGCGGAGATCATCATCTATGTAAAACTTACCGACACAGCGGGCAATGTGTTCTATCTGCGCTCGGATCGTATTGTGTTGGATGCAAGCGCCCCGGTTATTTCCGGTGCGGACAACGGCAAGACCTATTGCTCATCCGTCACTTTGACCATCACGGACGATTATCTTAAAACCGTGACGCTGAACGGCGACCCGGTTACTCTGACGGACGACAAGTTGACGCTTAACCCCGCAAAGGTCAAGCAGATAGTAGTTGCAGAAGACAAAGCAGGGAACCAAACGACCATCGAAGTGACCGTAAACGACGGCCACACATGGGGCGATTGGACATCGAACGGCGATAACACGCACACCCGCCGCTGCACGGTCGACAATACGCATACCGATACGGCGGATTGTCACGGCGGCACGGCTACCTGCCAGGTAGAAGCAATCTGCGATGATTGCCATCAGTCTTACGGCGACCGCGGCGCACACGATTGGAACATGAGCGCTTGGGACTATAAAGATGCCGACGGACACGCTCACATCTGTAAGACCGAAGGTTGTACCGAACACGATACGCGCGTAGCGCATACTCCGGGACCGGCTGCAACCGAAACGGATGATCAGATCTGTACCGAATGCGGTTATGTGATTGCCGAAAAGCTTGGTCACCTTTGTGTAAATCATCTGGAATTGGTTACAAGGAAAGAGCCAACCTGCACCGTTCCGGGCAACAAAGCATACTATAAGTGCTCATGCGGCAAGCTCTATGAAGACGCAACCGCAAGTGTGGAAATAACAGAAGCAGAAACCGTTCTCGCAACCGTCGACCACGTTTGGAGTCCTGCAACCTGCACAGCTCCTAAGACCTGTGAAAACTGTGACGCTACCGACGGTAACCCGCTCGGTCACGACCATTCTTCCGAATGGAGCAAAGATGCATCCAATCACTGGCATGCTTGCCAGAGGGAAGGCTGCACCGACAAGGCAGACTTTGCAAAGCATACTCCGGGACCGGCTGCAACCGAAACGGATGCTCAGACCTGTACCGAATGCGGTTACATTATTGCCGACAAACTCGGTCACGTTTGTGCAAATCACCTGACACCGGTTGCGAAGAAAGAGGCAACCTGCATCGAGAAAGGTAATATTGCATATTACAAGTGCTCATGCGGCAAGCTTTATGCAGACGCAACCGCAAGTGCGGAAATAACAGAAGCACAAACCGTTACCGCAACCATCGACCACGATTATGAGTGGAAGATCGACAAGGAAGCAACAGCTACCGAAAAGGGCTCTAAGCACGAAGAGTGCAAGGTATGCCACGACAAAAAGGCAGCGGTTGAAATTCCGGCTACCGGTGACGACAGCCCCAAGACCGGCGATAACAGCATGATGGGTCTTTGGATCGCTCTGTTGTCTGTATCCCTTGCAGGCTTCGCAGGCACAGCGGTTTATTCAAAGAAAAAAAGAAGCGTCAAATAAGCGATTTGACTGACTTCGGGAAGTAAAGCCACGAGAAGCGGCGGTCTCCCTACTGCCGCTTCTCTATATGGACTTTCGGGCTTCCGTATGATCAATACGGAAGCCCCTTTCTTCAAAGCGACAAAGCAGGCTTTGCCGTTTTGAAGAAAGACTTTGAGATAACAGGAGTTTTATAATGGACGATAGAGAGAAAGAAAACAGAGAGCATGAAGAATTTCTGAAAAACTTTCATAAGCGATGCGGAACCGAATCCGAAACCGCGCAATCCACCCCTGCGTCAAATCAACCGCAGCGAACGGAACAAAAAGAGCCGCAAGTGCAAAACACCGATCGTACCGTTCCCCTAAAAAGCGAAACCGATGAATGTGATAGAACCTGTCACATCAACCGCCAAAACGGGACTTGTAACGCAAAGAGGCGGATACAGCCTTCACGGGAACCGAAAATGCGTCGCCGACAGCCTCCCCGTAAACTCGCTGCAAGAAAACGCAGACAGCGGCAGATGAAGATATGGTCGGCTGCGGTGTTTGCCGCGCTTATATTGGCGGTTGTTTTAATTGTTTATTTTTGCACAAACGGCACCGACGTGTTGAAAGGCATATGGGATTTAGATGGCGTTACAGTATATCAGTTTGACGGTAAGGGCGCAGGCTCGCTGAACCTGCCAAGCAGCAGCTACACTTTTACTTACGAAATAAAGGACGGCACGCTTGCCATCGATTTTGAAAGCGAAGCCGCACAGGATAAGACATATACCTTTACGGCAGAGAAAAACAAACTCACCCTGAAAGAAAGTGAAGGAGCGGACGCCAAAATATTCGAACTTACGAAACGGGAAGATTAACATACCGTCATCGCTCCGAAAAGATAACAAAAAGGGAAGGGATACAGACGCTTGAAATCGGATTTGATCCCCTGTTTCCATCGCCTTTTCTGCCGGCACGCCCCTTTCGATTTTTGCCGATGTGATCGCGGTTTGCGGTTTTATGATATCCGCATATTATCTTGGAGCATTTGACACGGTAAGAATCCGATTTTTTCTTGCATAGTGTAATCAGTTGTGATATAATAAAACTACCGTACAGTCGGTGCTCCTACCCACGCAAAAAGGCAGCAACGCCAGGCGTGCGGAATATGACATTCGAAAAGAGGAAAAACAGTGAAAAAGACAATGGCAGTTCTTTCCGCTTTGCTGGCACTGGTCATGATGATCGGCCTTGTCGGCTGCGGCCAACAAAATGCGAAAAAGCAGGAAGCTATCGAAAAGCATACAAAGGTTGCTCTTGAGTTCAATGAGGTTGCTGCTCTCATCAACGAGAACAAGGACATGATTGACAGCGACTTGATCACCACCTACAGTCAGATGAGCGATTTACTCAATCAGTACACCGAAATCCTGCAAGGAGACACGGAACTTGCGGATGAGAAGTACGACGAGATGATGGATTGGTTTGATGAAGTTTCATCCTGGGTTAGCGAAACGAAAACAGCCATTGAGCATGATCTCAACGCTGCCGGCTGATATACTATCGATCGGCGATTGCCCGTAAAAACAACACCCGGCGCAGTGATCCGAAAAACGGGTCGCAACGCCGGGCATCTTTTTATAAAATGCAGTCGGGTGCCCCCCCGTGTTCCGAGGGTTTCTTGACAGCGTGTTTATTTTGATATAAAATAATGAATATAAAACAAGGAACGGCCTTTTCGTATTGAAAAGGCCTTAGGTTATTCCTTAGAAGTAGAAAGAGGTTTTTCTATGGCAGAACAATCCGGTGTACAAAAGGGCGGAATATCCGTTCAGATTGAACATATTTTTCCGATTATTAAACGATGGCTTTATTCCGAAAAGGAAATCTTTTTGCGCGAAATCGTATCCAATGCCTGCGATGCAGTCACAAAGTTGCGGCGGCTGATTTCATTGGGCGAAGCAAAAGGCATCGAGGAAGATTTCCGTATTGACGTGAAAATCGATACGGAAAATAAAACACTGACGGTATCGGATAACGGCATCGGCATGACGGAGGAGGAGCTCCGAAAATATATTTGCCAGATCGCATTGTCGGGCGCTTTGGATTTCGTGGAAAAGTACGGCTCCGAGGAAGGTGACGCGGCAAAGGATGGAATTATCGGACATTTCGGTCTGGGATTTTACAGCGCTTTTATGGTGTCGGATACCGTGGAAGTCATTACGCGTTCTTATACCGGCGCACCGGCGGTAAAATGGGTGTGCGGCGAAGACGGGAATTATGAAATTACCACCGATTATGACAAAGAAGGTCGCGGCACGGATATTGTTATGCATATTTCGGAGAGCGAAGGGGAATATTTGAACGAAGCGAAAATTCGCGCTGTTTTGGATAAATACTGCGCCTTTATGTCAACGCCGATTTATTTTGACTGCGGATGCGCAGAGCACGCACAGGACAAGGCGACACCGATGAATGATGTTCATCCGCTTTGGCAGAAAAATCCCTCCGACTGTACGGATGAGGAATACAGCGCTTTTTATAAAAAAGTATTTCACGATTACGAGGATCCGCTTTTTTGGATTCATATCAATGCAGATTATCCGCTTAATTTCAGAGGGATCCTCTATTTCCCGAAAATAAAATCGCAGTATGATAACTTAGAGGGGCAGATTAAGCTGTATTATAATCAGGTATTTGTTGCCGATAACATTAAAGAAGTGATACCGGAGTTTCTGCTGATGCTGAAAGGGGTTTTGGATTGTCCGGAATTGCCCTTGAATGTCTCCCGTTCGTATTTGCAGAACAGCAGTTATGTTTCCAAAATTCAGGCTCATATTGTCAAAAAAGTTGCCGACAAACTGCTTTCTCTGTTCCGTACGGAGCGAGAAAAATACGGCCGGATTTGGAAAGATATTAAAGCGTTTGTGGAATACGGCTGCCTGAGAGAACGCAAATTTTATGACAGAGTGAAAGATGCGGTAGTATTTGAAACGGTGGGAGAAAATGCATCGGCAGTGACGCTTTCGGAATATTTGGATGCGGCCAAAGAGAAGCATGAGGGAAAGGTCTATTATACCAACGATACCGTGGCGCAGGCAGGATATATTCGAATGTTCCGGGATGCGGGGATTTCCGTTATAATACTGGATGGAATATTGGATACGCAGTATATCAGCTTTGTGGAAAGCATGGAGGGATCGGTGCACTTTGTCCGAGTGGATTCCGGCCTTGATGATGCGATGAAGGATGGCGATTCGGAAGCCATTGCGGATCTTGAGATATTGTTCCGGGAGGTCAGCGGGAACAAAGATCTGAAGGTAAACTTTGAGAAGCTGAAGGATGATAAGACACCGGCGGTGATTATGCTGGACGAGCAGGCACGGCGGTTTTCCGATATGATGAAAATATATGTTGCTGCCGGCGCTGGGGAGATGCCGTCTGCACCGAACTCCGTGAATTTGATTGTGAATACGGCGTCCCCGTTGATTTCCGCGCTGGAAAAGAACAGCGACACGGCACAAAAACAAAAAATTGCAAAACAGATTTGGAATTTAGCTCTGCTCAGCCAGCGGCGCTTAAACGCTTCGGAGCTTCAAAGCTTTTTGACGGATAGCTATTCGCTGTTGCTGGAGCTTTTCGGCGAAACCACCGTTTGAAAGGATTGCTTTTATGACGAATATAGAAAAATTTCAGAAAATTTTACCGGGTTATGCGGAAGCGGCTTTAATTACGGCACATGAAAACCAATTTTATTTGACTGATTTCCCTTTTGAGGACGGATATGTGTTGGTAACTGCCGACAAAGCGTATCTGATTTGCGATTTTCGCTATATTGAGGATGCAAGAGCGCATGCCGGAGAATATGAGAGCGTGATGTTTTCGGGCAGACCGAGCGAGACTTTGGCGCAATTGCTGACGGATCATCATTGCAAAACACTTGCTTTTGAGGATATGGATGTCAGCGTGGAACAGTGGCTCCGGCTCAAAAGAGAAATTCCCGATGTGGAATGGGTTTCCCTCGGAACGGCGATGAATACGCTGCGTGAGCAAAAAAATGAAGAAGAAATCCGGCGAATCAAAGAGGCTCAGGCCATTACGGACAGTGCCTTCCAATATATCGTGAGCCGCATTAATTCCAACATGACCGAAACCGAAGTGGCTTTGGAGCTGGAATATTTTATGCGCCAGCACGGGGCGGAAAGCGCCGCATTTCCGATTATTGCAATTTCGGGAAGCGCGACCTCGGTGCCGCACGGCACACCGAAGAACCGAAAATTAAATCCCGGATTTTTAACCATGGATTTCGGGTGCACCTATCGGGGCTTTCGGTCGGATATGACGCGCACGGTTGTTATCGGAACGGCGGATGACGAGATGAAGCGGGTATACGAAACGGTGCTTGCGGCGCAATCTGCCGTGTTGGAAGTGATCAGTGACGGGTGCCGCTGCGCGGATATGGATCGGATTGCCCGTGATATTATCGATCGGGCGGGATATCCGGGCTGCTTCGGGCATTCGCTCGGGCACGGCGTCGGGATTATGATCCATGAGGGGCCGGCTTTGTCACCGCGCGCTCCGGCGGATAAAATCCTTTGCCCCGGAAACGTAGTGACGGTAGAGCCGGGTATCTATATCGAGGGGAAATACGGCGTGCGGATTGAGGATATGATTATTATCGGAAACAATTGTGCAGAGAATATCACCAATTCGCCCAAGGATTTGATCGAAATTATGTAAAAAGTTACAAAAACAGAGGCAGAACAAGGAAATTATTTATAAAAGCTCTTGAAAAAAAAGCTTGAATAGTATAAAATAAAATAAATAATTTTGCAATGTAATGAATTATCAGTCAAACCGGTTTCGAACTTCGGTTTGAGAAAGAGGAGTTTTTATGGTAATCGCAGGTGATTTTAAAAACGGTATTACCTTTGATATGGACGGCAACGTTATGCAGGTAATCGAATTTCAGCACGTAAAACCCGGAAAAGGCGCAGCTTTTGTTCGTACAAAGCTTAAAAACGTTATTACCGGTGCCGTGGTGGAAAAAACTTTCAACCCGACGGATAAATTCCCGCCGGCAGTCGTTGAAAGAAAAGAAATGGTTTATTCTTACAATGACGGTGATCTTTACTATTTCATGGATCAGGAAACCTTTGATATGATTCCGCTGAACCGTGATAAGCTCGGTGACAATTTTAAATTTGTCAAAGAGAACATGATTTGCCGTGTTGTTTCCTATAAAGGAAACGTTTTTGCGGTTGAGCCGCCGATGTTTGTGGAGCTGGAAGTAACCGATACAGAGCCCGGATTTAAAGGGGATACGGCTACCGGCGCGTCCAAACCGGCAACGCTGGAAACCGGTGCGGTTATCAAAGTGCCGCTCTTTATTGATATCGGTACGGTAATCCGTATTGATACCAGAACCGGCGAATATTTGGAAAGAGCATAAAAATTGTTTGTTTTTTTTTGAATTCAAACGATCAATCTAAAATTACAGGAGGGCAGAAAAAATGACGCTTACCGAAAAAGTTGCATATTTGAAAGGCTTAATGGATGGCTTGTCTTTTGACAAAAATTCCAGTGAGGGAAAAATTATTGCGGCAATGGCAGATGTTGTGGATGATTTGGCAACAACCGTTACCGATATGGATGAAGAAATGGAAACTCTGCATGATTATATTGAGGAGATTGATGAAGATCTCGGCAATGTAGAGGAAGCAGTTTTTGACTGTGATGATGATTGCTGCTGCGATGACGATGACTGCTGTTGCGACGATGACGATTGTGACTGCGGCGACGTGATTGAAGTGGATTGCCCGAATTGCGGCGAAACGGTTTTTTTCGATGAATCCATTGATCCGGAGCACTTGATTTGCCCTGCTTGCAATAAAGAATTCAGTTGTGTTTGTGATTGCTGCGACTGCGATGATGGCGAACCGGAAGAAAAATAAAATTAGGTAGTATGAGAACGGTTGTGAAGAGTGTATATCGTAGCACTTTTCACAACCGTTTGTTTTACAAAGAGGAAAAAACAATGAAAAAGAAAATGATAATCTTTGATTTGGACGGAACTTTGGCGGATACCACGGACGATCTCGGGTTGGCGATGGTACAAATGCTGGACGAGCTTGGATTTGCAAAGCGCAGCCGCGAGGAGTTAAAATCGTATATCAGTCTTGGTGCTCGCGATTTTGTGAGGCGATGCCTGCCGGATGACAAGCAGAACGATGAGGCTCTTTTGGATCGGGCCATTGCACAGTATTTGGAGAAATACCGTGATTGTTGTGTACAGAATACGACTTTATATGGCGGAGTGCCTGAATTGATTGCAGACCTGCGCCAAGAAGGGTATTTGCTTTGTGTGTTGTCTAACAAGCCGCAGATCTTTACACAAAAAATTGTAGATACGTTATTGCCCGGCCGGTTTGACGCTGTGCTCGGATGTTCGGACATGCCCTTGAAGCCGGACCCTACGGGGGCACGTTACCTTGCCGATCGATTTTCGGTGTCCGCGTCGGAGTGCGTATTGGTCGGCGATTCGGATTTGGATTTAAAAACGGCGCAAAATGCAGAAATGACTCCGATTTGCGTCAGCTACGGATACCGCACGAGAGAATTTTTGCAAAAAGCCGGCGCCCCGATCATCGTCGACAGTCCGGCAGAGGTGTATAGTGCCATTCATTCTTTGCCGGTATAACCCGGAGAGCTAAAAAACAAAAATAAATTTTTGATTATCTATATAACTTAGGAGGAATACGGATGAATTTTATTGATGGAATCCATTCATTTGTCGCAACCAACGGAATCAATTTTGTTTTTTCGGCGATATGTGCGCTGATTTTTGTGTTGATCGGGTTTAAAGTTTCCGGTATGATCGTAAAAATGTTTAAACGCGGGAAAGGATTTCGGCGCCTTAACGAGAGTGTCTCCGGATTTGTTGTTTCGGCAATCGGCGTTTCCTTGAAAATTTTGACGGTAGTGATTGCCGCGACGATTGTGGGCATTAATGCGACGGCATTGTCGGCCGTGCTCGGAACGGTGGGCCTTACAATCGGTCTTGCCCTTCAGGGGAGTCTTTCCAATTTTACGGGCGGACTGATGATTTTGTTCTTTCAACCCTTTAAAGTAGGCGATTTCATTGATAATCATACTGACAGTGGAACGGTCCATGAAATCGGAATTTTTTATACCACCTTGGACACTTCGGATAATAAACGAATTACGGTGCCAAACGGAGTTCTCTCCAATGCGACGATTGTGAATTACAGTGCGGAAAAAAATCGCCGTGTGGATATGAAATTTTCCGTAGACTATTCCGCGGATATCGATAAGGTTGTAGAAATTTTGCTTGCGGTTGCCGCTGCCGACAACCGGATTTTAAAAGAGCCTGCACCGTTTGCGGCGCTGAGCGAACAGGGCGAAAGTGCTTTGATTTTCACAATGCGGGTGTGGTGTGCGAGTGACAACTATTGGAATGTGTATTATTATTTGTGCGCTGAAGTGAAAAAAGCGTTGGACGCAGCCGGAATTGACATTCCGTTCAATCAGTTGAATGTGCGTTTGAGCCGGTGAACTGCGCTGCTTGCGAGGGGCAGCCGCAGGAGAATTTGTTCTGAATTTCAGGGCGTTTCCAATGAAAATGAACCAAAAACAAATGTTGAATTTTTTATAAAACTCGTTGACAATTTTTTGGGGATGTGATATACTGTAGGCGACAAAAAATGTGAATTTTAACACATTTTTTGTGAATTTTAACATGAATTCACGTTAAAATTCACATTAATACTGTTGATACGGAGAGGGATATGAATTCAGAGAGACGTCAAGTAATCCGCGATATGCTTATGTCAAGACCGTTTATTTCATTCAAAGAACTGTCAGAAGCGTTCCCGGATGTTTCCGGCATGACGATTCGTCGTGATATTGATTATTTCGAGGCGCTCGGTGAAGTCATCAAAGTCCGCGGCGGTGCACGCTCCATGAAATTTATTACGACCTCGATGGAGGATTCGTTCAGTCTGCGTTTAAACGACAACACCGTTGCCAAGGAAAAAATTGCTTTGAAAGCGATGGAGCAGATTGAAACCGGACGGTCTGTTTTTATTGATTCGGGCACTACAATGCTGAAATTTGCATCGCTGATGCCGGATGCGCGTGTGACTGTAACCACCACCGGACCGAATATCGCATTGGAACTTGTCAAAAAAAGTCAGCCGATTGTTAATTTGATCGGAGGAATGCTCAATCGGGATAACATCTCGGTAACCGGTTCTCAGGCCATGCGCTATATCGAAGACATTAATATTGATATTGCATTTATCGTCCCGTCGGGCTTATCCGCCAAAAACGGATTTACAAGCGGTAATTATGCCGAATGTGAGCTTAAACGGATGATTGTGGATAAGGCGCGCAAGGTGATCGTTCTGATGGACACCTCAAAACTTGACAAGAGTTTGCCTTATACATTCTGCCGTGTGGATGAGGTTCACACGATTATTACGGACAATACGCTGCCGCGTGACATCAGCATTGCCGCACGCAATGCCGGAGTTCGTGTCATCGTTGCGCGATAACAAAACCTATTTAATTTTCTTAAAATTTAAGGAGGATATATTTTATGGTTACTGCCGTAATCATGCCAAGACAAGGTCAAAGTGTAGAAAGCTGTATTATCACCGAATGGAAGAAAAAAGTAGGCGATAAGGTTGCTAAGGGTGATGTGCTGTTTTCTTATGAGACGGATAAGTCTTCATTTGACGAAGCGTCTGAGGTAGAAGGAACATTACTTAAGATTTTTGCAGAAGAGGGCGATGACGTACCTTGCCTGAATAATGTATGCTTGATCGGCGAAGAGGGAGACGATATCTCCGGCTTTACAGCGGAAGCTGCAACAGAGACCGCTGCTCCGGCTGCCGAAGCGGAGAAAAAAGAAGAGACGGTTGCCGTAGCGGCAGATGACGAAGCAGATACCTCTGCAGACGAAGTCGTAGTTACGGCCGGCGGCAGACTGAAAATTTCTCCCAGAGCAAAACTGTTGGCGCTGAAGACCAATGCCGATCTGTTCAAAGCAGTTCCGACCGGCGCAGAAGGCAGAATTATCGAGCGCGATGTTCAAAAGCTGTTGGATCAGGGATATACCGTTTCTCCGGCTGCATTGGAGGAATACCTCAAGGGCGGCCGTGCGATAGAGGGTACCGGTGCAAACGGCAAAGTGATGCTTGAAGATCTGAATGCTCCGGCTGCCGCTGCAACCGCTCCGGCTGTAGCTGCAGCACCTGCTGTTGCAGATTATACGGACGAAAAGATTCCGAACATTCGCAAGGTCATTGCAAAATCCATGCATGCATCCCTGTCCGAGATGGCTCAGCTTACATTAAACGCATCGTTCGATGCAAGCAAAATGCTCGCTTTCCGTGCTTCGCTGAAGGCAAACGGAGAAGCGTTCGGTATGGGTAAAATTACAATTAACGATATGGTGCTCTTTGCTGCGGCAAAAACCTTGCTCGGCCACAGAGCAGTAAACGCACACTATTTGGAAAAAGAGGGTGTGATGCGTTATTTCAATACCGTTAATCTCGGTGTTGCTGTAGATACAGAGCGCGGATTGTTGGTTCCTACGGTATTCGGAGCGGATAAGATGTCGCTTTCCGAGCTTTCCAAAGCGGCAAAGACCGTAATCTCTGCTGCACAGGGCGGAACGATTAATCCGGATTTGCTGAAAGGTGCATCCTTTACGGTAACGAACCTCGGTTCAATGGGAATTGAAAGCTTTACTCCTGTAATTAATCCGCCGCAAACGGCAATTTTAGGTGTTTGCGCTTCGGTCAGACGTTCGAAATTAGTGGACGGTAAAGAAGTGTTCTATCCCGCAATGGGTCTGTCGCTGACCTTTGACCACCGTGCATTGGACGGCGCTCCGGCTGCACGCTTCTTGAAAGAGCTTTGCACCAATCTTGAAAACTTTGATTTGTTGCTTGCAAAATAAAAACTTACAACACATAGAAAGGCAGTTATTATGTACGATCTGATTATTATCGGCGGCGGCCCGGCCGGCTATAACGCAGCAGAGCGCGCTGCACACGAAAAAATGAAGGTATTGCTTTTTGAGGCCAATGCGCTCGGCGGTGTTTGCTTGAACGAGGGTTGTATTCCGACAAAAACGTTCCTTTATTCCGCTAAAATTTATGATTATGCAAAACACGGCGATGATTACGGTGTGCATTTTGACGGCGCATCCATTGACCATAACTTTATTGTGGATCGCAAAAATAAGGTTAGAAAAACCTTGGTCGGCGGTGTTCAAGCGAAAATGAAGGCAGCCGGTGTGGAAGTCATTTCGGCTTATGCGACGATCAAAGGAAAAGACGCGGAGGGATTTACCGTTACGGCGGATTCCAAAGAATACAAAGCAAAACAGCTTTTGATTTGCTCCGGCTCTCAGGCTGCAGTGCCTCCGATTCCGGGACTTCGCGAATCCATTGAACGCGGCTTCGGAATGACCAACCATGAAATTTTGGATCTGCGTGAAGTACCTGAAAAATTGGTTGTAATCGGCGGCGGCGTAATCGGTCTTGAAATGGCTTCTTATTTCAATTCGATCGGTTCGAAAGTAACGGTTATTGAAATGCTTGATCACATCGGCGGTCCGACCGACGGTGAGATTGCAAAGATTCTTTATAAGAATTATCTGAAAAAAGGCGTAGACTTCAAATTGGGTGCGAAGGTTGTTTCCGTCAATGAGAAGAGCGTCAGTTATGAATTGAACGGCAAGACCGAAGAGGTTCCTGCCGACAAGGTTCTGATTTCGATCGGACGCCGTGCCAACACTGCGGGACTCGGCCTTGAGAATATCGGCGTAGCCTTGGAGCGCGGTGCGATTGTCACCGATGAAACCGGACGGACCAGCGTACCCGGTGTATGGGCTGCCGGCGATGTCAACGGAAAAGTAATGCTTGCGCATACCGCTTATCGCGAGGGTGAGGTTTGCATTAACAATATGTGCGGAAGAAAAGACCGTGTTTACTATAATGCGATCCCGTCCGTCATTTATACCAATCCCGAAGTCGGTGCGGTCGGTGAGACTACCGAGAGCGTCAAAGCCAAAGGTATTGATGCGGAGGTTCATTCCTTCACGCTCAAATACAGCGGACGTTATATTGCCGAGAATGAGGGCGGCGACGGTATTTTAAAGATTATCGTGGATAAAAAACACAAAAATATTTTGGGCATACATATGATCGGTACCTATGCTTCGGAGATTATTTACGGTGCCGGAATGATGGTCGGAAGCGAAATGCGCCCGGCGGATGTTCAAAAATTTGTTTTCCCGCATCCTACGGTTTGTGAAGTGATTCGCGAAGGAGTATTCATGATATAATTTCGTGCGAACGGTTCCCAAAGATTCGGCCCCGGCATTTCTTCGGCGGCGTTGATGTCGGTTTCAATATCCATGGTCCCGAGTTCGGCGGCCATACGGGTATTGCGGTGATTTTCGGACGTGCCTTGAGAATTTTGTGCGGAAAGGGAGCGTTGCTTTTGAAACCTCTCTTGCAGACCGTAATCAAAACGGATAATTGTGCACAGAAAGAAACCTTACCGTTTCAGATATTTTCCGGCGACGGGCTTCAATGATTATGAGACGGTACGGTTCTTCCCATTCTGAATATGAAGAATAAGTAAGAAATACAAAAAAGGAGCGATATATACTATGCCTAAAAGTCAATTTGTAGATCCTAAGAAGGCCTTTGAACCCGGCTTTATCCACTTTGAAGATATTCCGGTGTGTCAGTACAACAAGACCCTCGACGAAGAAAAGAAGCTTTATACGAAAGACGATATGATGCGCATTTATCATGATATGCGTACCATTCGTGAATTCGAAACTATGCTGAACGAGGTAAAAACCAAGTCTGCATACAACGGTGTGGAGTATAACAACCCGGGTCCGGCGCACCTTTCAATCGGTCAGGAAGCATCGGCAGTCGGCGAAGCTTACAGCTTGGATATTAATGACCTTACCTTCGGTTCTCACCGTAGCCACGGTGAAATCATTGCAAAGAGTCTTTCCTCCATTCATAAGCTGGATGACAAAGAACTCTATGATATTATGAAAGAATTCCTCGACGGCACGGTATTGAATGTTGTTGAGAAGCATATGCACGCAAACGGCAACATCAAAGAATTGGCAAAGAACTTCCTGCTTTACGGCGCATTGGCTGAAGTATTTGCTCGTACGACCGGCTTTAACCGCGGTCTCGGCGGATCCATGCACGCATTCTTTATTCCTTTCGGTTTGATGCCGAACAACGCGATTGTCGGCGGCTCCGGCCCGATTGCACTGGGTGCTGCATTGTATAAGAGATCCAACCACAAGCCCGGCATCGTTGTTTCAAACTGCGGTGACGGTGCGCTCGGACGCGGTCCGGTTCTGGAAGCGTTCAACTTTGCTTCTATGGATCAGATTACAAAGCTTTGGGGAATGGATGGAAAATATTCCGCAGACGGTATGCCGATTCTGTTTAACGTGTTCAATAACCATTACGGAATGGGCGGCCAGACCCGCGGCGAAACCATGGGCTTTGATATGGCAGCTCGTTTGGGTGCCGGCTTCAATCCGGATATGATGCATGCAGAGCGTGTAAACGGTTATGATCCGTTTGCCGTAATTGACGCGGTTTCCCGTAAAAAAGAACTGTTGCTTGCCGGAAAAGGTCCTGCACTGTTGGATGTGGTAACCTACCGTGTATCCGGTCACAGCCCGTCTGACTCTTCTACTTACAGAACCCCTGAGGAGATCGAGGCTTGGAAAGAAGCCGATCCGATCTTGGCTTACCGCAAGAAGATGATTGCGGGCGGCGTTGCTGACGAGAACGAATTTGAAACCATCGATCAAATGATTATCGACCGTATGACCGAGATCATGAAACTGGCGATCAATGATGAAATCTCGCCCAGAATGGATCTTGAAAAGAATCCGGATGCGATTGCTTCCATCATGTTCTCCAACGAAAAGGTTCACAGCATGGATCCGAACCGTGAGGCTGACATGCTGCTTCCGAAAGAGGAATGCCCTCGCGTGAAGGAAATGGCCGGAAAGGTTCGCACCGCGAAAGATGCCAACGGCAAACCGGTTTCCAAGATGAAGGTGTTCAATATCCGCGATGGTATTGCAGAACCGATTATTGACAAATTCTACGATGATCCTACCTTGATTGCTTACGGTGAAGACAACCGTGACTGGGGTGGAGCATTCGGCGTTTATAAGAAGATGACAGAGGCAATTCCGTATCACCGTCTGTTCAATGCACCGATTTCGGAATCGGCAATTGTCGGTTCGGCAGTCGGATATGCAATGTGCGGCGGACGTGCAATTGTTGAATTGATGTATGCGGACTTTATCGGATGTGCCGGTGATGAAATCTTCAACCAGATGGCAAAATGGCAGTCTATGTCTGCCGGAATTTTGAAAATGCCGATCATTCTCCGTGTATCCGTCGGTTCCAAATACGGCGCACAGCACAGCCAGGATTGGACCGCGCTGACCGCTCATATTCCGGGACTGAAGGTTGTATTCCCGTCTACTCCTGCTGATGCGAAGGGCCTTATGACCAGCGCATTAGAGGGCACGGATCCGGTCGTATTCTTTGAATCTCAGAGAATTTACGATAAGGGTGAAGAATTCATGCCGGGAGGCGTTCCGACCGGATACTATGAAGTAAAACTCGGCGATCCGGACGTTAAGAGAACCGGTAAAGATGTAACGATTCTTACCATTGGTGCTGTTTTGTACCGCGCGATGGAAGCTGCTAAGATTTTGGAAGAGAAATACGGCGTATCCGCAGAAGTCATTGATACCCGTTCTATCGTTCCTTTTGACTATTCCAAAGTTATTGAGTCCGTGAAAAAGACCGGTAAGGTTGTTATCGTCGGGGACGCAGTAGAACGCGGATCGGTTATGAAAGATATGGCAGCCAATATCAATGAATTTGCATTTGATTATTTGGATGCACCGGCGATTGCACTCGGATCACGCAACTGGATTACACCGGCTCATGAGCTTGAGCACTTCTTCTTCCCGCAGGCAGATACGATTATCGACTGCATCCATGAGAAGATTATGCCGCTGAAAGGCCATGTACCGACCTATAACTTCACCACCATTGAAAAAATGGAAAGAAGCAAAAAAGGTCTGTAATCCTTTTTGACAACAAAATATCAGTAATGATGCTTTAAAAAGCCGCAGGGACATTTAAATCCCTGCGGCTTTTTTAGTATGTGTCCCGCAGAGAAAAAATCTTGAAACGGTGGAGAAAAAATTAATTCAAAATTTCTATTGAAATTTGGTCAATATTATTATATAATCGAAATGGAAGCAACCGTTTTTGTACAAAATGTCGAAAAACATCATAACAAGCAAATCGGTATGCCGATTAATTTTCAAAGGGGTGCTCGAAATCATGGAAAAGATTTTATCAAAAGATATTCGTAACGTATGCTTGCTCGGACACAGCTCAGACGGAAAAACATCGTTAAGTGAAGCCATGCTGTATATGTCCGGTGCCACAGATCGCCTTGGAAAAGTAACAGAGGGAAATACGGTATGTGATTATGATGCCGAGGAAATAAAAAGAGGATTTTCTATTTCATCTGCCATAGCCCCGGTGGTTTGGCGCGGAATTAAACTCAATTTTATTGATACACCCGGTTATCTCGATTTTATCGGTGAAGTGAAGCAGGCTTTGCGTGTTGCGGCGAGTGCCGTGGTGGTAATCGACGGCAAGGCCGGAATCGAGGTCGGCACAGAGCTTGCCTTTGATCAGGCAGATGCTGCCCGAATTCCCTGCGCTGTTTTTGTAAATAAGGTGGAGGATCCCGATTCCCGCTTTAATAAAGTGTTTAAAAGTTTGAGAGATCGATTCGGGGTCGGAGTATGCCCGATTACCGTTCCGCTGCTGAAAGGGCCGAAGGTGGAAGGGGTTATTGATTTGCTGGATTTTAAGGCGTATACCTTTGATAAAACCGGCAAAGCAACACAGGTCGATATCCCGGCCGAGCATATGGAAGAGGCAAAAGAATATCATAATATGCTCTTGGAGTCTGTGGCGGAGTCCAGTGAGGAATTGATGGATAAGTTTTTTGCCGGAGAAGAAATCAGCCGTGCCGAGGCCATTCAGGCCTTTGAAATCGGATTTGAAAAGCGGGAGATTATCCCGGTATATTGCGGATCGGCAATGGAATGCTGGGGAATTGACCTTTTCTTAGACAGCTTCCGGCATATTGCGCCCTCGCCGTTCGGCAAAAAATACGAAACCGTTATGGATGGGGATAAAGAGGAGCGCGTTTTAATCACGGAGGACGGGCCGACCGGTATCTTTGTGTTCAAAACGATTGCCGATCCTTTTGTGGGAAAAATGTCTTTCTTTAAGGTGATGAACGGCACAGTGCGTCGGGATCAAGTTTTATATAACCTTACAACCGGACAGAGCGAGAAGATGGCGCATATTTATCTTCTGCGCGGAAAAAAACAGACAGAGGTTGATGAGATTCTTACCGGGGATATCGGCATGACGGCAAAGCTTGCTGCAACCAATACCAATGATACGCTTTCATCGGATCCAAACGGGAAAATGTATAAGAAAATCGTATATCCCGAATCGTATATGCAAATGGCGATTGCTCCGAAAGCCAAAGGAGACGAGGATAAAATTTCCTCGGGAATTGCAAAGCTGTTGGAAGAGGATCGCACTCTTCGGTTTGAAAACAATGCGGAAACAAAACAGCTACTGATTGCCGGACAGGGAGACATCCATTTGGATGTGGTGGTATCCAAGCTGAAAAACCGCTTTGGTACGGCAGTGGAGCTGACTGTTCCGAAGATCGCATATCGCGAAACGATTAAACGTAAGGTCAATGCGGAAGGAAAGCATAAAAAACAGTCCGGAGGACACGGTCAGTACGGCCATGTTAAAATCAGCTTTGAACCCGGCGAACGCACGGGACTGGAATTCAGCGAAACCATTTTCGGAGGGTCCGTACCGAAGAACTATCATCCTGCGGTAGAAAAGGGACTCTTGGAATCCATGCAGAAAGGAATTTTAGCAGGATATCCGGTGGTGCATTTGAAAGCCAATTTATATGATGGCTCTTATCATGATGTCGATTCGTCTGAAATGGCGTTTAAATTGGCGGCAAATCTTGCGTTTAAGGAGGGAATGCGTCTGGCAAATCCGGTGATTCTTGAGCCGGTGGCCAAGGTGATGGTTTATGTGCCGGATTATATGATGGGGGATGTCATCGGCGGTATTAATAAACGGCGCGGACGGGTTCTCGGAATGTCGCCGACCGCGAAGTCCGGAGAGCAGATGATAGAAGCCGAAGTGCCGATGGCGGAAATGAATGATTATACGATTGCTTTGCGCGCCATGACACAGGGCAGGGGACGCTTCAGCATGAAATTTGAGCGATATGAAGAAGCTCCGACTCCGGTTGCGGCTAAAATTATAGAGGAGAGTAAAAAGAACGCGGAGTCTGATGGATAAAGCTTTGTTTGCATGTTGTCTTAAATAAAAAACCGATCGGAATGTGGTCACATTCCGATCGGTTTTTATTCGCTTTCCAATATTTTCAAATCTTCTTCACTGATGTCTGCGTTAGCATTGTTTTTTCGAGGACGGGTATGTCCGATGACAGTGAGGGTATCCCGATGAAAAAGTTTGGGTTGCTTTTGTTCATCCCGCAGTTTGACTTTTACCATTCCGGTGAGCGGCAGCGTTTCGATTACAACGCCTTCTCCCTCCGGAGTAACGACAATGCTGTCTAAACGGGGCGTTTTTGCAATTTCCTCTTCATAGGTTTCATGCTCATATTTTAAGCAGCACATGAGTCTGCCGCAGGTCCCTGAAATTTTAGAGGAATTAAGGGAGAGATTCTGTTCTTTGGCCATCTTGATCGAGACTTGGGAGAAATCATACAAAAAGCTTTTGCAGCAAAGCGGACGTCCGCAAATGCCGAGTCCTCCTATAATTTTCGCTTCGTCGCGAATTCCGATTTGGCGAAGCTCGATGCGAGTATGAAAGACGGAGGCCAAATCTTTGACCAAATCGCGAAAATCAACTCTGCCCTCTGCCGTAAAATAAAAGAGTAATTTGGAATTATCAAAGGTGTATTCTACATCCACAAGGTGCATGGGAATTTTGTGCTCCTCGATCTTTTCGGAACAGGTTTTAAAAGCCTCGCGTTCCTTTGCTTTGTTGGCAGTGAAGCGTTCTTTATCCGCTTGATCCGCGATTCGTAAAACTCGGCGAAGCGGCAGAACAACTGCACTTTCGGATACCGTTCGGTTGGTGAGCACAGTATAACCGAATTCAATTCCTCTGGCGGTTTCAACAATAACCGGTTCGCATTTCGGCACGGTTAAACCGCAAGGGTCGAAATAATAAATTTTGCCGTTATTTCGGAAACGCACACCGATTACTTCCACGGATGCTTCCGTGCTGCCGTTTTCATTATTTTGCAATGTGTCTTCGCTTACGAGAGTGTCGGTTTCGACCGGCGGAACACTGACGGTGTCAGACTCCTTTGCGGTCTGCATTTTTGCGACAGCGGATTCCGAAGCGCCACGATGCTTCGGCGACCGTTTGCGTCGGCGCTTTGATGAATGATTTTCTGCGCGGCCGGCGGAGTTGATTTTTTCCTTGTTTTCCGCGGACTCAGATACAGCCGAAGAATCAGAAACTTTGTGGGACGGATCGTTCGGAGACGTTTTTTTCTTCGGAAATCTTTTTTTATAAAAAGGCTTTTTCCCTTGTTTTTGCGTTTTTTGGATATCTTTTTGTTCGTTATTTTCCATTCTTTTTCCTTTCCTAAATTTTATATTTTTTGCCACAAGTCAACGGCGAGTGCATTCAGCGCCGCCGCAATCGGAGGATTGGCGTTTTGTTGATTTTGATGCTCTTGTACAGCGGTATACCACCGGCAGAGAACTGCAGTCGGAAGTGTGGGGAGCAGGAGTTTTTCGTTTATGCCGCACTTTTGATATCGGATTTCCGCCGCAAGCAATTCTGAGGTCTTTTCCAAAAGATAAGCATAGTCTTCACGGTTTTTGACCCGTGAATTCAAATACAGCAGAATATTTACGAAAGACATGGCGGAGGAATCAAAAAGGCTTAAAAAGTGTTTGGCGGTTTCTTCGGCTTTGATCATACCCGAAGCAGGTGATTTCGCTTCACTGTCAAAATAAGCGATTGCTTTACCGATGCATCCCTCAAAAAGTTCAAGCAGCTTCTCGGTTTTGGAATTTTGCTTTTGAAAAACAGAAGCGATGCTTTCCGTTTGGGCACGCAAATACCGGAGCATTTCTTCGTTGGATAGCGGTTCCGTGGAAAGAATTTTGCAACGGGAGCGTATGGTTTCCAATAGGTTTTGAGCACGGTCGACAATTAAAAAAAATACGCTGCCTGCCGGGGGCTCTTCTAACATTTTCAGTAAAGCATTCTGTGCTTGCACCGTCATTTTTTGTGCGGGCTTTATAATATACGCACGGATCTCAAGGTCGTTCGGTTTGATATAAAGGCTGTCCGCAATGCTTCGTATGGCGTCTACGCCGATGGTTTGTCGGTGATCTTTGGGACTTATGAAATGAACATCGGGCGATTCATGGCCTAAAATTTTTCGGCAACTTTCGCAATTAAGGCAAGGCTGATCCGAAGATTTACATGCCAGTGCTGCAATAAAGTGAATCGCGCAGAATGTTCGTCCGCTGCCCTCTTTTCCTTCGATGATATAGGCATGGGTGCAGGTATGATGAATCAGTTCTTTTTGAAATTGTGATTTGATGGTATCGTTTCCGAATATAGAATCAAAAGACACGATATTCCTTTCCTCCTGCACATTTTAAAGCGGTTCGCCGGACCGACATTTTTTTCATTCAAAGCGGAGAAGTGATAAAAAATACTTTTTTAACCATTTAATTATACCATATATAAAAAGTGATATCAATATACTTTTTCGTCGAAACAAAATATCCAGAAATGTGAATATTTTGAAAACTATAAAGAAATCGGGTTCGGACGGCTTGACATAAAAAAATAAAGTGATTATACTATATAAAGTAAACGCTTGATTGTTAAGCGCTTAATAATAAAAATAAAGAGGGTGTTGTATCTTTTGCGGGATATGAAATCATCAGAAAATCAAGCAGATTTGGCCCATGAGACGATTTCGCGTTTTATGGCAATTTGGGTGCTGCGCCGCTACGCCGTTCACAAGTCCATGGACGGTGGAGGGCTTTATTTCGGGCAACTTCCGATTATGGAATTTGTGATGGAGAATCCGGGCTGCACGCAAGTGGAGATTGCGCAGAAATTGGGCATTACAACCGCCTCGGCCTCTTTATCAACAAAAAGACTGCAGAATGCGGGGTTTATTTCCAAGCAGGTCGACAAAGAGAATTTGCGGTGCAATAGGCTCTATATTACTCCTGCAGGAAAAAATGCTGCGTTGCAAAGCCGCGAAGTGTTTGACCGGGTTGACAGCAAGATGCTGAGCGGATTTTCGGATTCGGAATTAGAAACGATGATTGCCTATTTCGGCCGGATTATTTCCAATTTCACCGACGGTTCCATGGAAAGGCTGGATAAATCAGCGGTTATGTCTATTAACGAGCAAATGGAAAAGATCGGTGACGCAGGATGCCCAGAGGATACGGAATAGCATTTCTGCTTATTGAAAGACGGCAAACAATGAGAAGACTAAATCGGAGAAAGGAAATATATTTATGATAAAACGGCTTTTCGGTTGTGTTCGAGAATATAAAAGAGCAACGGTTCTGACATTGATATTTATTGTTCTCGAAGCGGTGATTGAAACGTTCATACCGTTCATAACCTCGGATCTTGTCAACCGGATCGAGGGCGGGACTACCGTCGGTGTGATTGTAAAAATCGGATTGGTTTTATTTGCAATGGCGATTTTGTCGCTTTCCTGCGGCGGAATTGCAGGCTTTACCTGTGCCAGGGCTTCGGCCGGATTTGCTAAAAATCTGCGCCACGACATGTTTGAAAGAATACAGAGATATTCTTTTGAGAATATTGATAAATTCTCTTCCTCATCCTTGGTTACGCGAATGACAACAGATGTCAGCAACGTGCAAATGGCATTTATGATGATCATACGCACGGCGATTCGTGCGCCGCTGATGCTGATTTTTTCAATTGTGATGGCCTATATTTTAGGCGGAGCTTTGGCGACCTCTTTTGTTGTTATTATTCCGCTGTTGGTCTTCGGCCTTATCATGATTGCCAGAAAAGCGATGCCCGCTTTTCGGCGAGTGTTTAAAAAATATGACCGTTTGAACGAATCCATCGAGGAGAACGTTCGTGGGATGCGCGTGGTGAAGGGATTCTCCCGCGAGGAGCACGAAAAAGAAAAATTCGGCGCGGCGGCAGAAGATATCCGCAAGGACTTTACCCGTGCGGAACGCATTGTGGCGCTGAATATGCCTTTGATGCAGTGCTGCCTTTATTTTAATATGATTTTTGTGCTTTTGGTCGGTTCCCGCTTGATTATAACCAGCGGTGCGCAAACCATCAATGTCGGCGAAATGTCAGCGATGCTGACCTACGGTGTGCAGATTTTGATGCAGCTGATGATGATTTCCATGATTTATGTGATGCTCACCATGTCCGGCGAATCGATGAAACGAATTGATGAGGTGCTTACCGAAATACCGGCTTTGCAAAATCCTCAAGCGGCTGTGACGGAAGTTCCGGACGGTTCGATCGATTTTAACGGGGTTTCCTTTAAGTATTCGGAAAAAGCTGCCAAATACGCTTTGGAAGGGATTGATTTACATATCCGTTCCGGCATGACGGTCGGTATTTTGGGCGGAACCGGATCCAGCAAATCCACATTGGTTCAGTTGATTCCGCGTTTATATGATGTCACCGAGGGAAGCGTTTGCGTGGGACATACCGATGTCCGCGATTATGATATTGAAGCGTTGCGTTGCGCGGTGGCGATGGTCTTGCAGAAAAACTTGCTCTTTTCGGGAACCATTAAAGAAAATCTGCGTTGGGGTAATGAAAACGCGACGGATGAAGAAATTATAGAAGCCTGTCGTTTGGCGCAGGCAGATGAGTTTGTCCGTTCATTCCCCGACGGTTACGATACCAAAATCGAACAGGGCGGCACCAATGTTTCCGGAGGGCAGAAGCAACGGCTTTGTATTGCTCGTGCATTGCTGAAAAAACCGAAAATTTTGATTTTGGATGACTCGACCAGCGCCGTTGATACCAAAACCGACCTGCTGATTCGAAAGGGATTTCGTGAATATATTCCGGAAACGACCAAAATTATTATTGCCCAACGAGTGGCGTCGGTTGAAGATGCCGATCTGATTTTGGTGATGGATAACGGGCGTATTGTTGACAAGGGTACTCACGCGGGGCTTCTTGATCGCTGCGAAATCTATCGTGAAATCTATTTCCAGCAGACGAAGAAAGCGGGGGATGAGAAATGAATAAACAACCGAAAGGGATGCCTCGCGGCCCGATGAACGGTCACGGAAAACGAAAATTCGATAAGCGTATATTCGGGCGAGTGGTGAAGCTTTTATTCCGTTCCTATCCGGTTCTTGTGCCGATTACGATTTTCTGCATTATCTTTTCTGCGATTGTTTCCTCCATTCCGTCTGTTTTTCAGGAAAAGGTAATCCGTGTTATCGAAGAATTTTTAAAAAGCGGCTCTACGGATTACGGAGCAGCGTCAAAGCAGATTTTACCGATGGTGACGATGCTTGCCGTGCTGTATGTAATTTCAATTGCCCTGATTGCGCTGTATCAACAGTTGATGGCTTTTATCACACAAGGCTTTTTGTGCAAGATGCGCCGAAAGATGTTTGACGGAATGCAGAATTTGCCGATTCGGTATTTTGATACGAATAAGCACGGCAATATTATGAGCCATTATACCAATGATATTGATACCCTTCGTCAGTTGGTATCGCAGTCTCTGCCCAGCTTGCTGCAGTCGAGCATTATTGTTGTTTCTGTTTTGTTTATTATGCTTTGGTACAGCGTTTGGATGACCTTAGTGGTACTGTTAGGCGTTATTCTTATGGCCTTTGTTTCGGCAAAAATCGGCGGCGGATCGGCAAAATATTTTATTCGGCAGCAGGCTGCTGTCGGCAAGACAGAGGGATTTGTCCAGGAAATGATGAACGGGCAAAAAGTCATTAAAGTATTCTGCCATGAAAAAGAGGCCGAAGCGGATTTTAACCGAATCAATGATGAGTTGTATGAAGATACATTCCGGGCAAATGCATATGCCAATACCTTAGGTCCTATCATAATGAATATCGGTAATATCCTGTATGTGCTTTGCGCGATGATCGGCGGTGTTTTCCTTGCCGTGAATATTTCGAATGTTTCGATTTCCGGTATGGCTTTCGGAATCAGTATTTTAGTTCCGTTTCTCAATATGACAAAGCAGTTTACGGGAAACCTAAATCAGGTGTCGCAGCAGATTAACTCCATCGCCATGGGACTTGCCGGTGCACAGCGCATATTTGCGTTAATGGATCAGTCTCCGGAGACGGACGACGGATATGTTACTTTGGTGGATGCGAATATTTCGCAAGACGGTACCATTACCGAGGCGGATCATCATACCGGACATTGGGCATGGAAACATCCGCACGGCGACGGCACACTGACTTATACCGAATTGCGCGGAGATGTGCGTCTTGTTGATGTGGACTTCGGATATGAAGAGGGAAAAGAAGTGTTGCACGGCGTATCGGTTTATGCCGAGCCGGGTCAAAAGGTTGCTTTTGTCGGTGCGACCGGTGCCGGTAAAACAACGATCACTAACCTGATCAACCGTTTTTATGATATTGCGGACGGCAAAATTCGTTACGACGGAATCAACATCAATAAAATCAAAAAATCGGATTTGCGACGTTCCTTGGGACTGGTGCTTCAGGAGACCAATCTTTTCAGCGGAACGGTAATGGATAATATCCGATACGGCAAACTCAGCGCAAGCGACGAAGAGTGTCGCCATGCCGCTGTTTTGGCCGGTGCGGATGATTTTATCAGCCGCTTGCCCAACGGATATGATACCGAGCTTTCCAATAACGGATCGAACCTTTCTCAGGGGCAGCGTCAGTTAATTGCCATCGCCCGTGCGGCAGTAGCAGATCCCCCGGTTATGATTTTGGATGAGGCGACCTCCTCTATCGATACCCGTACCGAGGCGATTGTGCAGCGCGGTATGGATAAATTGATGGAGGGACGTACGGTATTTGTAATTGCGCACAGACTTTCCACGGTAATGAATGCGGATGTTATTATGGTGTTGGACCACGGCCGCATTATCGAACGCGGAGACCATGAAAAGCTGATGGCACAAAAGGGAGTGTATTATCAGCTTTATACCGGAGCGTTTGAATTAGAGTAGGACTTCGCATCTTGCGCGTTCCCGAATGGGAAATAAAATTGCAGATTCAAAAAACAGGATATGTGAAATCTCTCTTTCACATATCCTGTTTTTAAGTTTGTCCGGATGCTCCGAAATGCTTGTATTTTTCGCGGAAAAGTGGTATACTACTAATATTAAACTTGTCAGGTTAAAACAAAAAACTACTGATGATGGTGAAATGATGAAACATTTAAAAAGCACGCTCCGTTTTTTGGCTGTTATCGCAGTGTTTGCCGCTGCTTTTGCGCTTGGAATTTTTGCCGAGGACATTACATATTCAAAGGAAACATCGATTATCATAAAAGGCGGCAGTACCGCTTCTATGCTGGATCGAAATGAATCCAGTTATATGGCTTTGACGGCGGAAGACAGTATTGAATTGCAAAACCCGAACGGGATAGCATCTGTTTATATATTATTTGATCGCTTGTGCGGGGAATGGAACCTAAAAAGCGGCAGTCAGACCGTTTCCGCGGGAACCAATGGCTTTTTACATGAATATGTCGACGTCATGAAACAATTCGGCGGCCATGCACCTACATCGCTGACATTGCATTTTCCATCCGGCGCGCAGATTGCGGAAATATATGTTTTTTCCGAAGGAGAGCTGCCGGACTATGTACAGCTCTGGGAGCCGCCCTGTGAAAAGGCGGATCTTATGTTGCTTTCAACGCATTCCGATGATGAGCATCTGTTCTTAGCCGGAATCTTACCGTATTATGCCATGGCGAAGGGATATCATACACAGGTGGTTTATTTTACCAATCACTGGGATACGCATATCCGTGCGCATGAACAGTTAAACGGACTGTGGAAAGTCGGCGTGCGGAATTATCCGATTATTCCCGAGTTTCCGGATTTGTACAGCACTTCGCTGGAGGGCGCGCAATCGGTTTTTTCGAACGCCGGATATAAAGAAGAGGATTTTATTGAATATTACGTTACCATGATTCGCCGCTTTAAACCGCTGGTGATTGTAGGTCATGATGAAAAGGGCGAATACGGTCACGGTGCGCATATTTTAAATACGTATGTTTTAAAAAAGGCGTTGGATTTGGCCGCGGATGAAACGGCTTACAGTAATTGCGGATATGACGCATGGAATGTTCCGAAGACCTACTTGCACCTTTATCCGGAAAATCCGATCGTGATGAACTGGGATGAGCCTTTGGAGGCGCTCGGCGGCAAAACCGCCTATGAAGTGGCCAGAGAGGGATATTTGGAGCATCATTCGCAGCATTGGATGTGGTTTTTCAGTTGGTTTATGGGAGAAAACTCCAGCCGGACAACCGCGGCATCGATTGAAACGTACAGCCCTTGTAATTACGGTCTGTTTCGGTCTACCGTCGGCCTTGATACATTAAAAAATGACTTTTTTGAGAATCTTACCGTGTGGGATCGGCAGGATGCCGAAAATCCGGCGGACACTTCGGACGTGACGGAAACAGCAACCGACGCTTTGACGGATGCGCCGACCGGTGAGAAAGACTCCGGAACGAACGCCGTTGAAGAGAAACATGTGTCTGCAAAAGGGCTGCGCTTGATTGGGCTAACGTCTATATTGGCTGTTGCCGCAGCGGTAATTTCTGTTCTTTTTGTGCGGAAAAAGAAGAGATAAGGGAACTTTTTGACAGAAGACGAGTCTAAACATCGACTATGAAAAATGAGGAGAAAAATATGCAGGCGGATCAAGTGTGCATTATCATCCCGTCGTACAATCCGGATGAAAAATTGCGAAGTGTAATTACCGATTTAAGCGCGGTCGGCTTTTCGGATTTTATTGTTGTAGATGACGGAAGCGCGAAAGAAACCCAGCCGTTTTTCCCGGTTGAGGGGGAATATCCCGGCGTGGTGCTTTTGCGTCATGAAGTGAATCGCGGAAAGGGCGCGGCGCTTAAAACGGCGTTTGACTATGTGTGTGCCAATCGCAAAGATTGCATCGGTGTGATTACGGTGGATGGGGACAACCAGCATCAGGCAAAGGATGTATGGAATTGTGCCGAAGCCATGTGCAGAACGAATCAGGTGATACTCGGAGTACGTGATTTTTCTCAACCGGATGTACCCCGGCGCAGCCGAATCGGAAATCGGATCACATCTTTTGTATTCCGGTTTGCATGCGGAATTCGGATTTCCGATACACAGACGGGACTGCGCGCTATACCGACGCAGTTTTTGCCGCTGTTTCTTACGGTGAGCGGCGATCGGTATGAATACGAAACCAACATGCTTTTGGAGATGAAAACCGAAAATATTCCTTTTGAAGAAGTGAAGATCACCACGGTTTATATTGAGCAGAACGCAACATCGCATTTTCATCCCATCCGGGATTCCATAAAAATTTACAAGCTGATTTTGAAATATATTTTCAGTTCTGCGATCTCCGCAATACTGGATGTATTCTTGTTTTGGCTGTTTTCGGCTTTGTTTGGAAATTGGCTCGGAAATGCAACAATTCCCGTTTGTACGGTGGCGGCGCGCTGTATATCGGCGTTTACGAATTTTCAGATTAACCGTCGTGTTGTATTCGGTCAGGGTGACATAAAATCCACACTGTGGAAGTATACTTTGTTAGCCTGCTGCCAAGTGGCAGCGTCGTCTGCACTGGTTTGGACAATCGCCAAATTATTCAACCAGAATGCCGCTATTATGACAACCATCTTTAAAGTTATTGTAGATTCCGTATTGTTCTTTTTGAGTTTCAAATTGCAGCAAAACTGGATTTTTAAGAAGGAGAAACGCACTTAACATGGAAGATTTCGGTAAGAGACGAACGGCCAAACGTATGCCGAATATGCAAAGCGATTCCGGCACCGGCAATAAAAAGTCTCAAGAAAATCAAAAATCGGAAGCACGGACTTCGGCTCCGCAACAGAATAAAACGAATTGCTACGGCGGAAAGGCAGATGCGAATTACGGTCAGCAGCTGCGCAAGGGAATGACGGAGCAGAGCGCTTTGTATAAAGCCGGAGCGCGAGTTGAAACGCAAAGGAATCCTGCCCGTACACACGGTTCCCCTCGTCGGAAACCGTCGCAGTCCACAGAGCAGAAAATCAGTGTCGCGTGCGTGGTTCGGCGAGTGCTTTTATGCATCGGCAGTGCAGTACTGTTTTTGTTGCTTTCGGTATATACGCTTTTGTTTTCCGTTGCTCACGGTCCGAGCAAAACCGTGCGAAACACATTGGTGCTGTCTGCCATGCAGGCCAGCGCTACAAAATGGGTTCCGGGTTTGTTTTTGTCGGGGGATACCGTGCAGCAGATTTTGGACGAGAGCAAAGTCATTATCGTAGATGAAGTCGATATTAACGATTATAACCCCGTAACTCCGGACGGACAGAAGGACGAATGGGAAGATGCAATAGACGGAATGCGTTTGATTTATGATAACGGTTCGACTTTTAAAGCATATGTTCTTTTAGTCAAAGATCCGTCACGGGTTTTTGTCGGTCCGAGTTTTGAGTACAGCAGCTCCGGATACGGCAAGCGGATTTTCGATGCCGCTTCGATGGAGGGAGCTATCGCCGCTATCAATGCCGGAGAATATCCCGATAACGGTTTCAGTACCGGATCGGTTCCGCTCGGAATCACGTATTCGAAAGGAAAATTGGTTTGGGCGGACGGTTATACCGACCGTACCTTTATGGGCATGGACAATAATAATAAGCTGATTGTTCATGAGGGCATGAATAAAGCACTGGCAACCGAGCTTGGCATTCGCGACGGTGTTTCGTTTAAGACCGGCAATATATTAATCGACAATGACGGCGGTACCGTGAATTTCCATTATGCGGATGGAGATAACGGGGTAGCACAGCGCACCGCAATCGGTCAGCGGGTGGACGGAACCATTATCATGATTGTTACGGACGGACGTTCCGCAAGCAGCTTGGGCGCTACGCGCAATGATATCATTGATATGATGAAAAAGTACGGCGCGGTCACGGCGGGAATGCTGGACGGCGGTTCTTCCAGTATGATGTATTACAAGAATTATTACGAAAAATATGCGATCGATCAGGCTAATTTGGATTCCTGGCAGATGATGGGACTTGTCAATAAATATAAGGCTTTTACCAACCCGCGGTATATGCCCACGTTCTTTTTGGTAAAGGAGTAAGATAAAATGGTTTCTAAAACGAAAAAAATGCCGCTCTTTTACAAGATATTTTGGAGCGTGTGCGCAGCTCTTGTTGTCGTTTTGATTGTTTCTGTTTTTGTGTTGCGATCTGCTTTGGCTAATTATGAAAAATCCTTGCCGAAGAATGAAGCGGCTCGGGTTTTTGAAGAATTGTATGTCAATAAAGACAGCGCCGCACTGGCATCGGAAGTGCAAAAAAGCGCTTCGGAATTTAACCAACAAACGGATTTTGAGCCGATGATCCTTGAAAAATTATCATCGGGAAGCCTTAGTTACAATTCGACGAGCTCTGCCGATGAAAACGAATATGCGTATTATGTAAAGGCAGACGGGAAACGGATTTCCAAGTTCATATTGGAAAAGGATGAAAAGAAAAGCTCCGGCGGATATGCGACCTATCATCTCGGAAAAGTAGAATTTTATTTTGATCAGAATGAATCCATTGAAATTACGGCACCGTCTCAATATGAGATTTTCATCAACGGTATTTCCGTCAGCCGGGAATACATTGTGGAAGATCATATCAAGACTAAAGTTTCCGGGCTGTTGCCGGACGGAGTGCCGGAACCGGAGAATGTTCGCTATCAAATCAGCGGTTTGACGGCAACACCGACGGTTACGGTAAAAGAGACCGGAGCAAATGTCACTGTCGACGGCTCTAGTTATACGGTCAGTCCGGCGGAAAACACCGAATTGCGGGATGCCTATTCGGATTATGCGATTAAAGCGGCGCAGACCTATGCTGCATATATGCAGAGCGACGGCAGCTTCGGCGCGGTTGCGAAATACTTTGAGGCCGGCACGGATCTTTATACAAGAACCAAAGTCGTAGAGAATTATTTTGTCATTTCTCATTCGGGCTACAGCTTTGAAAATGTACAGGCAAGTGAATTTTATGCTTATGATGAAAATACATTTTCCTGTCGGGTGTCCTTTGTACACCTGCTTCACCGTCCGGATTTGAGCGACTACAAGGATTATTTTGACGTTACCTTCTTATTCCGCAAAGTAGGTAATCAATATTTGATTTATGATTGCTATACCAACTGATAAAAGTTCAAAAGACGGTCAGGGTACCGAAAAAGAGAAATTGTTCATGCACACAGCTTGTCTGCGTGCATGGAGCATTATATGGCGCGCATTGTCCGTGTTCGGAGTTACTGTGGCGATTTGCTGTGTCGTGTGTCTCGGGATGGTTTTTATTTTAGTGAAAGGCCCGTCTTCCGAGGCACGGCGCTTGTTTGTGCTTTCGGTAAAAGAGACCAGTGCAGGCGGATTTTTAGCGCATATTTTTCTGAACGATGCGGAAGTTGAGAAAATTTTAAATCTCGGTAAATCCGAAACGGCGACCGGAAAAACCGATGCTGCTTTGATCGAAATCCCTGAATATATGGATGTTCAGAGCACGAGAGATGACGATGTTGAAGTGATATCGGTTCATTATGCCGGCTCCGTCGGGAAAATGATGATTATAAAAAATCCGGCGCGTGTGATCCTTGGAATTCCCGATCGCTTCGGTTCGGATGCCAGCGGATTGACATTGCGTGACATGATAGAAAAGTACAATGCAATCGGCGGAGTAAATGCCGGAGGCTTCTGGGATCCGGACGGAATGGGAACCGGCGGCGTGCCGGACGGTCTGATTATTGAGGGCGGAAAGCTCTTGTGGGGAGA
Organism: uncultured Eubacteriales bacterium; assembly: GCA_934365155.1. GTDB lineage: Bacteria > Bacillota > Clostridia > Oscillospirales > CAG-272 > RGIG8399. The sequence goes on from CAKRMZ010000002.1 coordinate 49,461, forward strand.
CCGAAACACCGTGTATGATGTAATCGGATTGGACAGAGATCATATTCTCCATGTGGGGAAAATGACGGCACAGGAGGCGCTGGACCGAAATGTTGAAAGTGCGGTTTCCTTCGGCCCGTCTTTGGTGATCAACGGACAGAAGCAAAACCGGTATCAAGCACTCGGCGGCGGTTTAAATCCACGCACGGCGATCGGTCAACGTGCCGACGGGGCGATATTGCTGCTCACAATGGAAGGACGGCAGCTGGGAAGTATCGGCCTTACATACGATGATTTGGCCGACCTTATGGAGAGTTACGGAGCGGTGAATGCTGCGAACTTGGACGGTGGGTCCTCTACATTGATGATTTACCGAGGAGAAAACCAGATCACCTCTTCCTATATATTCGGTCAACGGAGATTGGCCAGTGCATTCTTGGTGAAATGAGACTCAAAATGGAAAAAGAAGTTCAAAAATCGAGCCGACATTTCGGACGGAATCTCGGCATTTATGCGGCAGTTTTGGCTGCTGTTGCGATCATATTTTTGATATTTTTCTGGCTTTATATCCGTGAATATCAGATTTCCCGTCCGCAACAGGTAGTAGAAGATTTTATAAAGCAAAAGGGCGACGAATATTTCAGACAGCTTCCGGCGGAGTATACTGATGAAATCTTAACGGAATTTGAAACGAAGGAAGATGCGGCCGATGAGTTGGCCGGGCTTTCCTCCGCGGAAGTACAGTACTACCGCTTCGGGGAAAACGAATACCGAATCAGTGTCGGTCAAAAACCGATTCTGCGTGTTTTGCTTGAAACCGGAAAGAAAACGCGGCTGTTCGGCTTCTCTATCTATGGAATCTCCGATGTTTCCGTTTGTGCCGACGAATATCGAGCCCAGGGAAATTCCGTTGATATTTTTATCCCCAATGATGCAAAGGCATTTTTAAACGGAATAGAACTGCAGGATCGGTATATACTAAAATCCCGAGTGGAATATGCCGATATCGGAGCGTTTGAGCGTAAGAAGGCCGAAAAGTATCTGCGCTGCTACCGAATTTCAGGCTTATTCTCGGAGCCTGAAATTAAAGTGGTGGGCGAGGACGGTCAGGTCCTTGAAGGACAGAAATCGGAGAACAGATATGTTTTTTCCGATTTGAATCTCAGCGCGCGAACACTATGGATTGCGGCTCCCAAGGAGGCAGTGATTTCCATAAACGGGATTTCGGTTACAGAGCAGTATCGTTCTTCCGATTCGGTGACAAGCGCACTGTACGGAGAGAGAGAGGATTTTGTGCTGTGGGAAATTCCCGGCATTTACTTTTCCCCTGCGGTGGAGGCGACGGATTCGTCGGGTGCACCGATGGCTGTTTTTGCAAGCGGCGATGAATATGAAGTGGACTATCCTGCAACCGATACCGTGCCGGACCGCTTAAAAGCCATGGTGACGGATTATACGCACGCATATGTGAATTTTGTTTCATTTGGGTTCCAGAATTTAGATAATAACTACTCTGTTGCCTGTAGCTATTTGGTTCCGGGCTCGGACGCGCGGCATATGCTTGCGGCCGGCTATGAGGGGATTCGCTGGAACAGTCCGATGACTCCGAAATTATCAAAGCTGCAAGCGGATCATTTTGTGAAGCTCTCAGACAACACTTACAGTGCAGCGGTGAAATATCACGGCACTCTTTCCGGGTACGGGCAAACCAATGAATTCGGCAGTACCATGCGGTTGCTCATTTCCTTTGATAACGGGCAATACCGAATCAGCCGAATTGTGATGACCCAAGAGTAGGGAGCAAATCCGGATTCCATTTAAAAAGTGAAATTTAAAATATAAAGCATTGTATGATCAAATACGGTGTAAAAAGGAGGCTGTTTATCGTGAACAATACGCAGGATGGAATGCTGTTCCGTTCAAAATTACACGGCTACAGCAAAGAGGATGTCAACGCTTATATCAGTTCTATGAATGCAAATTTTGCAAGTCTTGAGGACGGCTACAAGTCCATGATCAATCATCTCAAATTAGATGCGGAAAAGGCTGCCGAAAGCTTTAATGCGCGTTCTGCGGATTTTGAGAGTCAGATCAAAGATCTGAAAGCGGAGATTCAGGGAAAAGATGAGAAAATTTCCGAGCTGGAGAGCGATAACTGCGATTTGACAAACCGTGTCGAGGAATTGAAAAAAAGAATCGAGGAGCTTGAAGATCGGTTGCCTTTGTCTAAATTTTCCGGCATTTCCAATTCAGAGCCTTCGGGCAACAGTGTTTTTGGCTTGAACGACGCATCTCGTTTGTCTGCAAAGGCGCCGTCCGGACTTGCCAGAGAATTTCAACGGGCAAGCAGTTCAAATTTAAGCATTGCGGAGAAAGCGCGACTGTTTGACCGATTCTATGCACGTTTTCGCGATATTCTTATTGACGCCAAGGCACATGCGGACCGAATCGTAAAAGAAGCGCGGTTTCGTGCCCGCGAAATAGAGAATATGGCAGGCGCGCAAAAGTCGGAGAAAAAGGCCGGCGCTGCTTTCGGCGTATCGGACCAGTCAGCCTTTGAAAAAAACGATATTTACGGTTGTTTATCTTCCATGAAGGATTCCATACAGACGGCGATGAAGGATATTGATCAGCGTTTTCGCAGCGTGAATGAGCAAATGGAGAAGATCCGTTATGAAATGGACTGGAAATCCGAAAAATCCTTGGATGAAGACGGATGGAATGATTTTTCGGGAGTATAAACAATGAAAAATTTTGATGCCAAAAATATTCGGGAATGGGCGCCGACGCTCCATGCCGGAGATGAAATTCTTCTTTCCGGACGTGTTTATGTAGCGCGTGATGCAGTACACAAACGGCTGATGCCACTGCTTGGAACAGACCAAATGCCGATGGATCTCCGAGAGGCCGTTATTTATTATGCGGGCCCCACTCCGCCGAAAAACGGCATGCCGACCGGTTCCTTCGGTCCGACGACCTCCTCGCGGATGGATTCTTTCGTGCCGGAAATGATGCGGGCGGGGCTGTGTGGTATGATCGGAAAGGGCGGACGAAGCGAAGCGGTTCGTGAAGCCATTCGAAAATATCGAGGTATTTATCTTTGCGCAGTCGGCGGGGCCGGCGCTTTGGCGGCAATGTGCACCAAAAGCCTTCGGGTTATTGCGTTTGAAGAGTTGGGATGCGAATCGTTAAAAATTGCTGAGTTTGAAAAGTTTCCGCTGTTTGTCGGAATTGATTCCGAGGGAAACAGCATTTTCGACCGAGATTAACAAAAAAGCAACGGATGAGACGAGATTTGCCAAGGGTGCTTTCTGCGAAAGCCTATAAAAGCTGTGATGGGGTTACCACATTTTTTGTGTGGTAACCCCATTGTGATCTAACTAAGATATGCAAATACCTTGCCCAAATGGACATCAAAGCCAAGTGCTTGATACATTTTCTCGTCGCAGGGAGCACAGGTGACCGTCAGGCTGGCAAGGGCATTTTCTTTGCTCCATTTTTGTGCAGCTTGTGCCAGCATCTGGGCAATGCCTTTTCGGCGGAACACAGGTTCAATGTAGAAATCATCGAATATGCCGGTGTCGGTGCACGCAAAGGTGGAGAAGCATTTTGCAACGCTGCACATACCCACAGCCCGGTAACCACGCCTTGCCACAAAGAATGTGATATTTCCATCGCGGATTGCCCGGGTAAGCTGTTGTTGCTTTTCCTCGGTTGCAGCTTGCTCCCCGATCTCCTTCAAGAATCCGTTTTCCAGCTTCTTGAGTTGCCAGTCATCTGGATCTGTGAGGATTTCCACGGTTATAGGAATATCCTCCGTCGGGGGCAGGATCATCAGCGGTTCGCCCCACTCGTCGGCCCCGTTCTCAACAAAGCCAATCGTTTCCCAAAAGTGTCGCCGTCGCTCGTTGCTGCCGTGGTTAAGCTCTGCATACAATGCACCGCGTTCTTTTGCCCAATCCAGCAGTACCTTTGCACATTCCTTGCCGGTTCCGTTCCCGCGAAACTCCGGATAGACACAGTATTCCATGATGAAGCACTTGCCATCCTCGGAAGTGAAGATCACAGGCATGGTGAATCCAATATCCTGTCCGTCCCGTTGGAAGAACAGGAAGAAGCAGCGGTCCTGTGGTCTGCTGTAAATTTTCATTATGTGCTCATGATACTCCGAGCTAAGAAAGCATTCCAGCTCTTTTTTGCTTTGAGAATCCGGAAAAATATCCCGCTTGTGATAGGCATGAAGCTGCTCCCAAAAGGCGGCAACATCGTTTTTCGTGACTGCTTCACGGATGGTGATTCGGTTTTTCATTTAATTTCCTCCAATAGTATATTTGGAGGGCTAAGAAGCGTGAACCCTCCATACACGATTCATCTTCATAAAAACCACACCTTTCTTAAATAGATTTGTATTCAGATGCCTTTTACGGCATGGATACCTCAGTAAATTACCTTCTCTCTGATCTGCGAATATGCTCCCGAATTTCTGCTTCATTTGCTTGACAATAGGAGTAGCTGTTTCGCATAAAGCTCTCTATGTTCTGACTTCTATACATGGCGTCCAGCGTATCGAGAATCGGCTTTCCATCTACCATCATATCGAAGAAGTAGGGGTAGATACAGCCGCCGTTTTCTCTTGGAAAGTAGGGATTGATAGAACGAAGTCTTTCATCCCTCATCACAGATTCGACTACCATCTCGCTCAGTATCCACTTGAGCGATGGCCGCTCATATTCATTGTATTGATCCTCAAACAGTCTGTTCCATACAAAGAACCAAACAAAATGTACGATTTCGTGAATTCCTCCGCCAATGGCGCCTCTCTCGCTGTTCAAATAAAAGGTGTCGTAGCAGTGTTCTTTCAAAAAGCGAGGTTCAATAGGATTCAGACTGACATTGCACTGTATATCATTAAACAGGCTTGCGCAATCCAGGCCAAAAGCATCTGACAGTGCTGCCGTGATCTGCTCCTTGCATATAGCCCAATGACAGGAATACAGCGCTGCCTTTCCATTGATCGTATTTTCCAGCTCCATATAAACAGCCCGCATCGTTCGTTCAATGTATTTCTTTCTCTCCGGAAAAGGCAGGCTTACAGCATAAACTTTATCAAGTTGGGGATAGAAATGATATAAAGGTTCTGACCAAAAGGCCGACTCGTCCTCGGACTGAAAAGCCATAATTTGTTCAATCATATAGTTTACACCGGGGTTTACAAAGCTTACCTCCAAGCACTACACCTCCAATTCGTATAAAGCTATGATAATCCGAAATATCCACGATTTTATAGCGACAGACAGATATATCCTTCTGACGACCTTTTTCTCCGGTCCGGTGCCCAACCGGATATACCGAACACCACGATTGCGGCGCTCCGCCCGGATCGCTTCCGTTGCCGGTTTTGTCATACCTGTCCCGGCGAATTTGCGCCGCACGCGGAATTTATGAAGATAGGCGGCTTTCATAACCAAGCCGAAACCTCACGCATCACGGAGATCGCTTTTTCAACCTGATTAAGGTTGATCTTTAATTCATATATAACAATCCCATCTTCTTAGTCAGCGAAAGCCTTCCCGCCGAAGCAGTTTCAAAAAGACCCCCTAATAATTATAACAGCACAACAGGTTTTCCACACTTTTCTTGCATAAAGCAAAAAAGTGTTATCTGTTGCTTTTTTTATCGTTTTTTTGATGGGCCTTTTTCCAGTCTTTTATTTGTGACAGTCGCTTTTGGAATTTTTCTTCCGTACCCTGATCGGTCGGATGATAATATTCTTTCCCGAGAAGGGAATCGGGCAGACATTGCATCGCGGTGAGCTTTTCGGGGGCATCGTGCGCATATTGATATCCTTTGCCGTAATTCAGATTTTTCATCAGTGCAGTCGGTGCATTGCGGATGTGGAGCGGCACCGGATCGGAAATCTGAGTCAGGGCATCTTTTTTTGCGGATTCATATGCGATATACAGAGCGTTGGATTTTGGTACAATCGACATATAAACTACGGCTTGTGTCAGATGAACCGAGCACTCCGGCATGCCGATAAAATGGCAGGCCTGATACACCGAAACCGCCATTTCCAAGGCGCGGGGATCTGCCAAACCGATATCCTCCGATGCAAATCGAACGAGGCGCCGCGCAATGTAAAGCGGGTCCTCTCCTGCCTCAAGCATTCGTGCTAACCAATAAACGGCAGCGTCGGCATCGGAATTGCGCATGGATTTATGCAGTGCGGAGATTAAATTATAGTGTTCCTCTCCGTTTTTATCATAGAGAAGTGATTTCTTGGAGATGCACTGTTCTAATGTTTCCTGTGTGACCGTAATGGTGTTATCCCGGTTTTCTCCGTTTAAAACGGCCATTTCCAAGGTGGAGAGCGCTGTGCGTGCATCGCCGTTTGCAAAGGATGCAATGCTTTGCAGAGTCTCCGGGCTGATGACGATGTTTTGATTGCCGAATCCGCGCGGGTCTGAAACGGCTCGGCGCAAAAGTGCGGTGAGCTCCTCCGTTTTTAAAGCTTGTAAAACAAAAACCTTGCAGCGCGAAAGCAGAGCGCTGTTGACTTCAAAGGACGGATTTTCCGTGGTGGCGCCGATCAATATGATGCTTCCTTTTTCTACAAACGGGAGAAAGGCATCCTGCTGCGCTTTATTAAAACGGTGAATTTCGTCCACAAACACAACGGTTCTTTCTCCGGACTGGCGATTTTCTTCTGCTTTTTGCATGACTGCACGGATCTCTTTGATGCCGCTGGTAACCGCCGAAAAATCAATGAAGGCGGCATGGGTTTGTTGCGCGATAATGCGAGCAAGCGTTGTCTTTCCGACGCCGGGCGGACCCCAAAAAATCATCGAGCACAGACGGTCGTTTTCAATCAAGCGACGCAGAATCTTTCCTTCCCCGAGCAGATGGGTTTGCCCCACATACTCACTGAGGGTCTGCGGACGCAGTCTTGCCGCAAGCGGCTGATTGGCATCTTTTTCGGTGCACATGTTAAAAACCTCTTTTGAATCATAATACGGGTGAAACCGGATAATTTCATTATAGATGCTGCAAAGCAGACTGTCAAGAAAATGCGTTCGGAAAGCGTGCAAAAAGGCATCACCGTTTGATTGGTTTTTAATTTTAAAGAGGAGGCTTTCCGAATTTAGCACAAAAGCCGTTTGGTTCTCGAAAGAACCAGACGGCTTTTAAATAAGATTTAATTAAATTACTTTGTTTAAGAAATCCTTGGTACGTTGTGTTTTCGGCGTGTCAAAAATTTCCGAAGGCGTTCCGTCTTCTATCATTTTTCCCTCGTCCATAAAAATGACTCGGCTGGCCACTTCGCGGGCAAATCCCATTTCATGCGTTACAACGACCATAGTCATGCCTTCTTTGGCAAGGTTTTTCATAACCTCAAGCACTTCGCCGACCATTTCCGGATCCAGTGCGCTGGTGGGTTCATCAAACAGCATAACGTCAGGGTTCATACAGAGCGCACGAACGATAGCTACGCGCTGTTTTTGTCCGCCCGAAAGCTGTGACGGATACGCAAGGGCGCGATCTTCAAGGCCGACTCTTTTCAGCAAGGATAAGGCGTTTTTTTCTGCTTCGGCCCGTTTGATTCCCAAAATTTTGGTGGGAGCCAGGATCATATTTTTTAAAATTGTCATGTGCGGAAACAGATTAAAATGCTGAAACACCATGCCCATTTTCTTGCGGTGCTCATTAATGTTAACAGAGGGACCGGTCAGATCAACCCCTTCAAAAAATATTTTGCCTTCCGTAGGAGTTTCGAGCAGGTTCAGTGATCGCAGGAATGTGGATTTACCGCTGCCGGACGGTCCGATAACGACCACAACCTCGCCTTTGTGTATGTCAACGTCGATACCGTCCAAAGCTTTGATTTCGCCTTTGTTGTAATGAATTTTTAAGTTTTCGGTATGAATTAAAGCGTTATCGTTCACTGTTGCGAAGCCTCCTTTCGAGCATTCTGACTAAAAAGCTGAGAATCATAACAATGACAAGATATATCAGCGCTACCGCAAGGAGAGGCAATGCCGATATGTAGGTTATAGATCGGATGATTTCTCCGCCTTTGGTAAGATCGGTGACACCTACATAACAAGCTACCGAAGTTTCTTTGAGCAGAACGATAAATTCGTTGGCCAATGCAGGCAAAACATTTTTTAAAGCCTGCGGAATAATAATATAAAGCATGGTTTGCGCGAAATTCAAACCGAGGGAACGGCCGGCTTCAAACTGTCCTTTATCTACAGCCATGATGCCCGAACGAATAATTTCCGCGACGTAGGCTCCGGAGTTGATGCCGAAAGTCAGCATTGCAATCGGAACGCCGTTGCGCGCCTTGACAAAAATAATAAAGAACATGATCATAATCTGAATCATGGCCGGTGTTCCGCGGATTACCGTTAAATAGATTCTGCAAACAGCATTCAGAAACCCCAAAATGGTTTTTCCGAAGCTACGGTGCATGGTATTTCGGTTTTTATCGTAGGTAGAGCATATAATTGCAACGACGATTCCGATGAGAATACCGAGTATGACTGCAACCAAAGCAATCTTTAGAGTGTTTGCCAAACCTTTAACGATATATTTCCAGTTGGAATCTTCGATAAAGCAGGTAATAAAATCCTTTTTGATTTTATTAAACCATTCAAGCAGAGCCAAAAGTTTTCCCTCTTTTCATTTATTAAACAGCACAAGCGGGGCGAAGTATATTTGCTTCGCCCCGTGTGATCGGTTATATGCGATGAATTGATTTAGTCTGTGATGTACTTATCAACAATTTTCTTTACAGTACCGTCTTGAATCAGTTCGTCCAATGCGGTATTGATTTTGTTCAATAATTCGGTATTGTCTTTCGCAACTGCGATGGCGTACTCTTCTACTGTGTATTCGGTATCCAAAATTTTCAGGCCGGTATTGACACTAACCAATTTCTTCGCCGGTTCGTTATCCAAAATGACACAGTCAACCTGACCGTTTTTCAATGCTTCTACCGCATCGGTGGTTTTCGCAAAAGACTTAACGGTGCCGAGGCCTGCTTTTTCGATATCATCTGTTGCATAAAGGAAACCGGTGGTGCCGGACTGCGTGCCGACAATGTGATTTGCATTTTCACTCAGCAAATCATCTACCGAAGTGATCGGGCTGCCTTCTTTAACGATAATAACCTGAATACCGGTTGAGTAAGAAGTGCTGAAGTTTACTTGCTCTTTCCGTTTTTCGCTGGCGGTCATTCCGGCCATGCCGATGTCATATTTTTTGCTCTGAATTCCGGGGATAATCGCCTCAAAGTTGATATCGGTGATTTCCAGTTCCATATCTAATTTGTCGGCAATTGCCTGTGCAACCTCAACATCAATTCCGACCAATTTGTTGTTTTCATAATATTCGTAAGGAGGGAAAGTTCCTTCCGTCGCCATAGACAATATTGCTTCTCTGTTTTTGTCGTCTCCGCTTTTGTCGTCGTCTTCGGTATTATCTTTCTTTGCACAAGCAACCATTGCAATAACCATGGTCAGTGCAAGAAGTGTCAATAAAAATTTTTTCATGATCTTATCTTCCTCTTTATTTTACAGAAATTTAATAATTGATGTGTGTTATTCTATCATATTCAATATATCTTGTCAATAGACCAGCAAGAAAAATTTATAAAAATGTCGAAAAAACTGTAAAAAATACATAAAATTGCATTTCAAACTCCAAATTTAACAAAATGTGTGCATATTTATTCATTCAAAACCGCCGTTTCGCGATTATGTTGCAATTTGTGCCGGCGAGTGCTATACTATTTACGATTTAACGGGATAAAAGTTGCCGAAAAAGTGGGGGTGAAAAATTTGAAATCAACGCTGGAATCAAGATCGGATTTTTTGCCGATAAACCGCGAGGAGATGAATCAGCGCGGATGGACGGAGCCGGATTTTGTATATGTGACCGGAGATGCCTATGTGGATCACCCAAGCTTTGGGGTAGCTATTATTTCACGGGTTTTGGAAGCAAGCGGCTTTCGGGTGGCGATTTTGTCGCAGCCGGATTATAAGAGTAAGGATGCTTTTTTGGAATTCGGCCGGCCGCGGCTCGGATTTTTGGTGACATCCGGAAATATTGATTCCATGGTAGCGCATTATACTGCGGCCAAAAAGAGAAGGAATTATGATTATTATTCTCCGGGCGGACAGATGGGGCATCGCCCCGATCGTGCGGTTATTGTATATTGCAATCGCATTCGGGAGGCCTATGGGGATATTCCGATTATTCTCGGCGGACTGGAAGCGTCCTTGCGTCGGTTTGCCCATTACGATTATTGGGAGAACCGGGTTCGCCGCAGCATATTAGTGGATTCTAAAGCCGATTTGTTGACTTACGGTATGGGCGAAGAAATTTTAGTGCGGATTGCAAAGCTATTGGACCGCGGTATTCCGATTCGTAAGATTCGGGATGTGCGCGGGACGGTATATCTGTGTTCGCCGGAGGACAAAGTGAACTTTGAGGTGGCGGGACGGTTCGATTTTGACCGCTTAAAGACTGATAAAGAGGAATATGCACGTGCTTTTGCTTTGCAGTATCGGAATCAGGATGCGATCAGCGGCAAGGCCATAGTGGAATATTATGATGGAAAAATGCTGGTGCAGAATCCGCCGATGCCGCCGCTTGAGCGGGAGCAACTGGATTTTGTATATTCTTTGCCGTATATGAGAAACTATCACCCGTCTTATGAAAAGGACGGTGGCATTCCCGCAATCAACGAGGTGCAGTTTTCCATTACGCATAATCGCGGGTGCTTTGGTGCCTGTAATTTTTGCGCGTTGGCCTTTCACCAGGGACGCACAGTGCGTTCCCGAAGCATTGAAAGTGTGGTGGAAGAAGCAAAAAAAATTACAGAGCTTCCGAACTTCAAGGGGTATATTCACGATATCGGGGGTCCTACCGCCAATTTCCGGTATCCGGCCTGTGACCGGCAAAAAACAGAGGGAGTATGTACCCACCGAAAATGCTTGGCGCCGAAGCCTTGCCCGAATTTGAAGGTCAGCCATACGGAATATCAAAAGCTGATTGAGTCGGTAGAGAAGCTTCCGCGAGTGAAAAAGGTGTTTATCCGTTCCGGTATTCGTTTTGATTATCTGATGGCGGATTCGAATGAAGACTTTTTTAAAAAGCTGGTTCGGGACAACGTCAGCGGACAGCTCAAGGTTGCGCCGGAGCATTGTTCCGATGCGGTGCTTTCCTGCATGGGAAAACCGAACTTCGGTGTGTATGAGCGATTTCGCAAACGCTTTTTTGAATTGACGCACAGTGTCGGCAAGGAGCAGTATCTTGTACCGTATCTGATGTCGAGTCATCCGGGCTCAACCTTGCGTGACGCCGTTGCATTGGCACAGTATTTGAAGCGGGAGGGATACTCCCCGGAGCAGGTGCAGGATTTTTATCCGACTCCCGGGACGGCATCCACCGTGATGTACTATACCGGTATCAACCCGCTGACAGGAAAAAAGGTCTATACACCGACCGATTATCATGAAAAACAGCTTCAGCGGGCGCTTTTGCAATATGCAAGACCGCAGAATGCCGATTTGGTGCGAGAGGCACTCCAAAAGTGCGGTCGCGAAGACCTGATCGGGATGGGAGCCGGATGTCTGGTGCGACCGAAAAACGCGCACGGTTCGCCCCGACAGGAATCTGCACATGCAAAGCAGAAAAAAACGCTGCCGACGGGGAAAAACAGAACCGGCGGACAGAAAAAACGTTCCCGCGTCGCTTCCGGGAAGGATGTCTCGCTTTGCAAACACAAGGAGAAGGGAAAGCGCTCGTAAAGAGATTCGGATATTGATTTCCGATTTTCGTTGCACCTCTGGGAACATCGCACTCTTTTAAACGATAAACTCCGCAGAGAAATTCATTTCTCTGCGGAGCTTTCTTTTTAATTGATTGCGATGGATCAGGTCATCAGCGCTTCCTTTACGACTTCTGCTAAATGGCGATAGCCGTCATCATTCAGATGCAATCCCTCTGCATAATATTCGGGATGATCTTTGGTTGCACTGAAAATATCAATGAGTTCAAGGCCGAGTTCGGACGCAAGTTCATGTTGCATCGGAATCATGTAATTTTCAAGACTGCTCTTGAAGTTATCGGCGCGGTCATAAATCCAAGGGGAAGTGCAGAGATAAATCTTCGGAGGGGATTCCAAGCTTTGAAGCTCCGAAATCATATATTTCATTCCCGCAAGGTAATTCTGCTTACCGCGCTCGGTATCGATGTCAAATTGCTGATAGGGGTTTGCGTCATTGGTGCCGAACATGATAACGGCGACGTCCGGTTCGGATTTCATCGCATCGTTCCATTCGGATTCATAACAAAAGCACATCGCGGAGCCGGCCATTTTTGTGGCAACTGCTCCGCGTTTTGAGCAGTTGGATACAGAATAATGACTTCCGAGCATGTCCTGCAGTTGGGCCGGATAGCTTTTTGCAGTGGGATTGGACGCTTTGTCGCCCCAGGTCAGGCTGTCGCCGATGCAGGTGATGCGGACGGTCCTTCCGAGAGATTCATAGGTAACGGGCGGATAGTTAATCGGTCCTGACGGCATTGTTTGCTCCTTATCTTCGCTTTCGAGTGAATCGGGATTGTCCGAAGTCTGTTTGCTTCCGCACGAAATCAGCCCCGCACATAATATCACGGCAAGAATTGCTGCTAAAAATTGAAATTTCGGTTTATTCATGAAAACTCCTGATTTTCTAAAGCAGTTTGACCGTCGAAAACGGTAAAGCGCTGCGTTTAAATTTTGCTATATGTTGTAAATATTATAACATAGGAAACTGTAGCAGTGTTGCTAAAGATTATGTTTGAATTTTAGCAAAAATGACGGACGCTTTTTCATGCTGTCAGGCAGATTGTTCTGAGATTTTAAGCGGTTTCTTTTGGCGTGGAGACAAAGCGAGATGGTGGGAATGTTTCGGCGAAAAATGAATTCATGAAAATCACGGGATACGGCATAAATTTTCATTGACAGAAGGTCTCGAATTATGTATAATGAAAGTAGATTTTAATTTTAGATCCGAACAGTTGAATAAGCATGGTTTTCTGTGACTGACGGAATGCGGAGTACCGCAAGGGAGCAGAAAATTGGTTTCGCCGACCGTCTGGGCAGTCATCCGTATGTAAAAGTAGGGGATGGTCTGCCCTATTTTATTATCATAAAATTCAAGACGTCGGAGATAGGAGGAAAAATGAAAAAGGTAGCGATTATTATGGGAAGCGACAGTGATCTTCCGGTGGTAAAAAAAGCGGTGGATACACTCAAGAGTTTCGGGGTACCTTATGAAGCCCATATCTATTCCGCTCATCGCAGCCCCGAGAAGGTTGCCGAATTTGTTAAGTCGGCACGGGACTCAGGCTTCGGTGTGATTATTGCTGCGGCGGGAATGGCGGCGCATTTGGCAGGAGCGGTTGCGGCAAACACAACCCTGCCGGTGATCGGAATTCCGTTAAAATCCGGATATTTGAACGGCATGGACGCTCTTTTATCCACAGTACAAATGCCATCCGGCATGCCGGTAGCGACTGTGGCAATCGACGGAGCAGTGAATGCCGCTTTATTATCGGTGCAGATTTTGGCGCTCGGCGATGAAACTTTGGAAAAAAAGATTGCCGATTATCGCAGAGAGAACACGCAAAAGGTCTTAGAAAAGGATGCAAAGGCTTCCGCGGAGCTTTGAATATATAAACCATTTGCAAATAATGAATTTACAATAAAATGGAGGATACAATCATGGAAAAAAGAGAACAGTTGTATGAAGGAAAAGCAAAAAAGGTATATGCGACCGATGATGAAAACTTATATATTGTTTCCTATAAGGATGACGCAACTGCCTTTAACGGGCTGAAAAAAGGAACCATTGTCGGCAAGGGTGTGGTGAACAACCGTATGTCTAATTTGTGCATGCAAATGTTGGAAAAATCCGGTATCCCCACGCACTTTGTAAAAGAGCTTTCCGATCGGGATACTTTGGTAAAAAAAGTTTCGATTGTTCCCTTGGAGGTAATAATTCGCAATATTTCCGCCGGATCCTTTGCCAAACGATACGGTGTGGAAGAGGGCATCGTTTTTTCGGAGCCTACCATTGAATTTTCCTATAAGAATGACGATCTCGGAGATCCGTTAATTAACCGCTATCATGCGCTTGCTTTGGGATTGGCCAGCAAAGAGGAGATTCAAACCATTGAATCCATGGCTTTCCGAATCAATACACTCTTGAAAGAATATTTCAAAACCTTGGGCATTACGCTGGTTGATTTTAAATTGGAATTCGGAAAGACGGCGGACGGCAATATTGTTTTAGCGGATGAAATTTCGCCGGATACCTGCCGCTTCTGGGATATTAAAACCGGAGAAAAGCTGGATAAGGATCGTTTCAGACGGGATATGGGCGGCGTGGAAGATGCGTACCGTGAGGTGATGCGCCGCGTAATGGGAGAAAAATAATGAGCAAAATCAAAGAAGAGTGCGGTGTATTCGGGATATATTGCCAAAAATCGGAAAATGTTGCCGCCACCTGTTATTACGGCTTGTTCGCTTTGCAGCACCGCGGCCAGGAGAGCTGCGGTATCGTGGTGAATGACGACGGCGTTTTTCGAAGCTATAAGGATGAGGGCCTTGTGAACGATGTGTTTGGCACGTCGGTCATTGATCAGTTGGGCTTTGGAAATATTGCGGTCGGGCATGTGCGCTACGGAACGACCGGTTGCGGCGGAAGGCTGAATGCGCAGCCGATTGTGGTGAATCACATTAAGGGCAGCATGGCACTTGCCCATAACGGAAACCTGATTAATTCCGGTGAGCTTCGCTCGGAACTTGAGATGGAGGGCTCGATTTTCCATACAACCAGCGACACGGAGGTAATCTCTTATATCATTACCAAAGAGCGCCTGGGGGCTCCCTCCATTGAAGAGGCGGTCAATCGGACGATGCACCGGGTAAAGGGAGCCTATTCACTGGTGATTATGTCTCCGTCTAAGCTGATTGCAGTGCGTGATGAAAACGGATTCCGGCCTTTATGCTACGGAAAAACCGAAGACGGGTCTTATGTGGTTGCATCGGAAAGCTGTGCGTTGGATGCGGTCGGTGCTACCTTGATCCGCGATGTAGACCCCGGCGAAATTGTTGTGTTTGACAAAAACGGTGTTCGCAGCATTCGGGATCATTGTGAGAAGGTGCCGAAAACACTGTGTGTGTTTGAATATATTTATTTTGCCAGACCGGATTCGGTGATCGACGGAAGCTCGGTCCATGAGGCGAGAGTCCGAGCAGGCAGCTTTTTGGCATTGGAGCATCCGGTCCAGGCGGATATTGTAATCGGTGTGCCGGATTCCGGATTGGACGCGGCGGTCGGGTATGCTCGGCAATCCGGCATTCCCTACGGCATCGGATTTATAAAAAATAAATACATCGGACGAACCTTTATTGCTCCGGGACAAAAGTCCAGAGAGGATAAGGTGCGTATTAAGCTGAATACCATATCCCATGTCGTGAAGGGAAAACGTGTGGTTTTGATTGATGACTCCATTGTGAGGGGAACCACCAGCGGACGTATTGTCAAGCTGCTTCGCGATGCCGGCGCTACGGAGGTGCATATGCGTATCTCGTCGCCGCCGTTTTTGAACCCCTGTTATTACGGCACCGACATTGATTCAAGAGAACATCTGATTGCCTGCCATCACAGCGTTGAGCAGATTGCTCAAATCATCGGCGTGGACTCTTTGGGATATTTGAATGTGGAACATGTGGATAAGCTGGCAAGCGGAAATTGCCGCGGATATTGTACCGCTTGCTTCAGCGGGAACTATCCTACCGAGATTCCGAGCGAATCGCATAAGAATCGCTTTGAGCGAAAAATCAGTGAAAAGAAGGACTAAACGATGAAAAAAAGTTTCAGTGAAAGTTATAAGGAAGCCGGTGTTGATATTACTGCCGGATACCGTGCGGTAGAGCTGATGAAGCAGCATATTCGGAAAACGATAACAAAGGGAGCTTTTTCGGATATCGGCGGCTTCGGAGGACTGTTTGAGTTGGATCTTGGCAATATCAAAAAACCGGTGCTGGTCAGCGGAACGGACGGTGTCGGCACCAAACTTAAGTTGGCCTTTTTAATGAACCGTCACAATACGGTGGGAATTGATTGCGTAGCGATGTGTGTTAACGACGTAATCTGCTGTGGAGCGAAGCCGCTGTTCTTCTTGGATTATATTGCCTGCGGAAAAAACGTGCCGGAACGGATTGCAGACATTGTATGCGGCGTTGCGGAAGGATGCGTACAATCCGGGGCGTCGCTGATCGGCGGCGAGACGGCGGAAATGCCGGGATTTTATCCGGAGGACGAATACGATCTTGCCGGATTTGCTGTCGGAGTCGTGGATAAAGATAAAATTCTTGATAAAAATACGATGCGTGAGGGCGATGTTATGATTGCGTTGCCGTCAAGCGGTGTCCATTCCAACGGCTTCTCTTTGGTACGCAGAGTGTTTGATGTGGAAAATGCGGATCTTTCTCTGCCGGAAGAAGCACTGGGCGGTGCAAGCATCGGTGAGACCCTGCTTTGCCCTACAAAAATCTATGTAAAACCGGTGCTTCAGCTGTTGGATGCTGTCCGGGTTCGTTCAATTTCGCATATTACCGGCGGCGGATTTTATGAAAATATTCCGCGTAGCCTGCCGGAAGGATACAGTGCTAAAATTGAGCGCAGTGCCGTTCGGATATTGCCCATTTTTGACTTGATTGCGCAACGTGGGGGAATTCCCGAGCGCGATATGTTCAATACATTTAATATGGGTGTCGGCATGAGCGTTGTGGTGGCAAAAGAGGATGCGGACCGCGCACTGGAGATTTTAAAAGAAAACGGTGAGGATGCATATATTTTCGGTGAAATTGTTCGCTCCGATGAGGGTGTGATTTTATGCTGAAAACGCGGATTGCCGTACTGGTTTCGGGCGGCGGAACCAATTTGCAGGCTCTGATTGACGCGCAGAAGCGTGGGGAGCTTCAAAGCGGTGAAATTTCCGTCGTGGTGTCCACAAAGCCCGGTGTGTTGGCACTGAGCCGCGCAGAAAATGCGGGGATCCGCAATGCGGTGGTATGCAGAAAGGACTGTGCCGATCAGGCGGAATTTGAGAGTCGGCTTTTGTCCATTTTGCAAGATGCTCAGATTGAAATGATAGTGCTTGCCGGATTTATGAGCATTTTGTCTGCGGACTTCATTGCGCACTATGAGGACCGGATTATCAATGTGCACCCTTCGCTAATCCCCTCCTTTTGCGGAAAGGGATTTTACGGATTGCGCGTGCACGAAGCGGCACTGCGTTACGGTGTGAAAATTACCGGTGCGACGGTGCATTTTGTGAATGCCGTTCCGGATGGGGGAAAGATTATTCTGCAAAAGGCAGTGGAAATTCGACCGGATGACAGTCCGGAGAGTTTGCAACGCCGCGTGATGGAACAGGCGGAATGGGTATTGCTGCCGCAGGCGACGCAGATGCTTGCGGAAGGTATTATGAAACAGAAGGAGCAAGGGAATGAGCAGCATTTATGATTTGGAAAATATTGCGGATATTCTGCAAAAGAACACGTATCCCGGACGGGGAATTATAATCGGAAAAACCGCAAACGGCAAAAAAGCGGCAATTGCTTATTTTATTATGGGACGCAGCGAAAACAGCCGCAACCGTATTTTTATCGAAAACGGGGCGGAGCTTGTAATTCATCCTTATGACAGGTCCAAGGTAGAGGATCCGTCCTTGATTATTTATTCGCCGATTCGTTGCCTTGGGAACCGCTTGATTGTAACAAACGGGGATCAAACCGATACGATTTATGAATATATAAAGCAGGGCAAGAGCTTTACCGATGCGCTCTCTACCCGTTGCTTTGAGCCGGATGCTCCGAATTTTACCCCCCGTATCAGCGGGATTCTGTATTTTTCAAATCGCGATTTTTGCTATGAGATGAGTATATTAAAAAGTGCGGATGCGAAAGGCTCCGCATGCAACCGATACTGTTATTCTTTTGAACCGATTGCCGGAGTCGGACATTTTATACATACGTATTTGCACGACGGCAATCCGATACCGACCTTTTGCGGCGAGCCGGAACGCATTGAGATTCCCGATGATATTGATGATTTTTGCAATTCGATTTGGGAGAATTTGAATGCCGAAAACAAGATTTCACTGTATGTCCGTTTTGTGGATTTAAGCAGCGGACACACGGAAAACCGTATGGTGAACAAGCATGTTGATATGTTGAAAGGAAAAAAAGTAAAATGAAAGAGTTTGAACTGAAGTACGGCTGTAACCCCAATCAGAAGCCGGCAAGGATTTTTATGTCAAACGGCGACTCGCTTCCGATTGAAATTTTGAGCGGCCGCCCGGGATATATTAACTTTTTGGACGCCTTCAACAGTTGGCAGTTGGTAAAGGAGCTGAAGCAAGCAACTCAGTTGCCCTGCGCAACTTCCTTCAAGCATGTCAGCCCGACTTCCGCCGCTTTGGGAATTGTGCTTTCCGATGCGCTGAAAAAGGCATGCTTTGTTGATGATATTGAAAATTTGGATGATTCGCCGCTTGCCTGCGCATATGCAAGAGCTCGCGGCACGGATCGTATGTCGTCGTTCGGAGATTTTATTGCACTGAGCGACCGTTGCGACGTTACAACCGCAAAGCTGATCAAGCGGGAGGTATCGGACGGAATCATTGCGCCGGATTATGATCCGGAGGCGCTGGAAATCTTAAAAAGCAAACGAAAAGGAAACTATAATATTATTAAAATCGATCCGGATTACATACCGAATCCGATTGAACGGAAAGAAGTTTTCGGCATTTGCTTTGAACAGGGCAGAAATAACTTTGAAATTTCGCAGTCTTTGCTTGAAAATATTGTTACTGAAAATAAAAATATTCCGGAGAGCGCAAAAAGAGATTTAATCGTTGCGCTGATTACGCTGAAATATACGCAGTCAAATTCCGTGTGCTATGCCGTGGACGGACAGGCGATCGGTGTCGGTGCGGGACAGCAATCACGCATTCATTGCACGCGCCTTGCCGGAAATAAGGCGGATAACTGGCATTTGCGCCAGCATCCGAAAGTGTTGAATTTGCCGTTTTTAGACAGTGTTGGGCGTCCGGAGCGGGATAACGCGATCGACGTTTATATTTCGGATGATTATGAGGATGTACTGTCGGACGGTGTTTGGCAGAGATTTTTCGCTTCCCGACCGGAAATTTTAAGCCGGGAAGAAAAAAAGGATTATCTCAGAAGTCTGAGCGGCGTTTCCGTCGGCAGTGACGCATTTTTCCCCTTTGACGATAATATTGAGCGCGCGCATCGCAGCGGTGTGTCGTATATCGCGGAACCGGGCGGCTCGGTGCGCGATGATATTGTGATTGACGCTTGCAACAAATACGGAATTGCGATGGCGTTCACCGGAATGAGGCTCTTCCATCATTAATTCGAAAAAGGGATTGCGGTCGCCGGAGGCATGTTTATTCGGAGGATAAGAATTTTCGGTGATGCACTGCTTTGTGCGGCGAGAATCGCATTTTGTATTGATTATGAACTGAGGAAGGAACCCGACAGATAATGAAAATTATGGTAATCGGCGGCGGCGGCCGCGAGCATGCAATTATTCAAAAGTTAAAGAGCAGTCCGCGAGTTTCGAAGATGTATGCGCTCCCCGGAAACGGGGGAATTTCGGCGGATGCCGAATGTGTGGATATCGGGGCAAAAGATATTCCGGCCATCGTTTCGTTTGCACAAAAAGAGAAGATTGATTTTGCTGTGGTGGCTCCGGACGATCCGCTGGTTCTCGGTGCCGTAGACGCATTGGAAGCCGTCGGTGTTCCGTGCTTCGGACCGACATCCGCCGCGGCGGAAATCGAGGGTAGCAAGGTCTTTGCAAAAAATCTGATGAAAAAATACGGGATACCGACTGCGGCATATGAAGTGTTCGACGATATGGAAAAGGCGCTTTGTTATGTCAGAACGGCACCGATGCCGGTTGTGATTAAGGCAAACGGGCTGGCGCTCGGCAAAGGTGTTATTATTGCCGAAAACAGATCCGATGCGGAACAGGCTGTACGCTCCATGATGGAAGAGCATGTGTTCGGCATGAGCGGCTCAAGCATCGTAGTGGAGGAGTTTCTTACCGGTCCTGAGGTTTCGGTTTTAAGCTTTACGGACGGGGAAACCGTTGTTCCGATGATTTCATCCATGGACCATAAGCGTGCGTTGGACGGGGATCGGGGTCTCAATACCGGAGGAATGGGAACGGTTGCGCCGAATCCGTATTATACACCGGAGATTGCCGATTGGTGTATGGAACATATTTTTCGCCCGACGATCGAGGCGATGAAAAAAGAGGGACGCACGTTTCGCGGATGTTTGTATTTCGGATTGATGCTGACACCGGCGGGACCGCGTGTAATCGAATACAATTGCCGTTTCGGAGACCCGGAAACGCAGGTGGTGCTGCCGCTGTTAAAGAGCGATTTGCTGGAAATTATGATGGCGGTTCAAAGCGGAAGGCTCAAAGAGATATCGGTAGAATTTGAAAATCGGAGTGCATGCTGTGTAATCTTGGCTTCCAAAGGCTATCCGGGAAAATATGAGAGCGGATGCCCTTTGCATTTGCCGAAAGCTGCGCCGGACTGTTTTATTTATGTTGCCGGTGCAAAAAAGAAGGACGGAATTCTGACGAGCGCGGGCGGGCGAGTGCTTGGGGTCACCGCAGTGGGTGATTCGCTGCCGGAGGCGATCCGGCGGGCCTATACCGTTGCAGATCGGGTTGATTTTAAAAACGGCTACTGTCGCCGTGATATCGGAAAACGTGCGCTAAAAGCACTCGAAAAGTGAGGAGCGGAAAATGGTTTATCGAATTTATGTAGAAAAAAAGCCGGGATTGGATTATGAGGCGCAGTCTTTATATCGCGATCTAAAGAATTTAATCGGCATTCATTCTCTGAAATCCTTGCGAATGATCAATCGCTATGATGTCGAAAATATTGATGCGAAGCTATTTGAGGATTGCCGGTATCGGGTGTTTGCAGAGCCGCAGCTGGACCGTGTCTTAACGGAATTGCCCGCTATGCGAGGCACTTCGGTTTTTGCGGTGGAATATTTGCCGGGACAGTTTGATCAGCGGGCAGATTCAGCTGCTCAATGCATCCAGATTATTTCGCAAAAGGATAAGCCTTCGGTTCGCACGGCAAAGGTGTATCTTTTGGAAGGTGCACTCAGTGCGGAAGAGCTTGCGACCGTGAAAAAATATGTGATCAACCCCGTGGAAAGCAGAGAGGCTTCGCTGGAGCTTCCGGACACACTGCAGACCGAATATGATCTTCCCGATACGGTAGAAACGCTGACCGGTTTTATCGGCTTTGACAAAGAGAGACTTCGGAAGTTCATTGAACAAAAAGGTCTTGCCATGGATCTTGACGATATTTGCTTTTGTCAGAAATACTTTATTTCCGAGCAGAGGGATCCTACGATAACGGAACTGCGAATGATCGACACCTATTGGTCGGACCATTGCCGCCATACGACATTCCTCACGAACATTGATCGTGTTTGGTTTGACGATCCGACGATTGCCGCAGCCTATGACGCCTACTGTGCGGAAAGAGAAAAATTAGGAAGAACAAAGCCGATTACTTTGATGGATATTGCGACATTGGCGGCAAAGGTGCTGCGCCGCGAAGGACGGTTAGAAAACTTAGACGAATCGGAAGAGATCAATGCCTGCACTGTCAAAATTAGTGTTGAGGTTGACGGAACTACGGAGCCGTGGCTTTTGCTCTTTAAGAATGAAACCCACAACCATCCGACGGAAATCGAGCCCTTCGGAGGAGCGGCTACCTGCATCGGCGGGGCAATTCGTGATCCGCTTTCCGGCCGTGCGTACGTTTATTCCGCTATGCGCCTGAGCGGAGCGGCAGATCCGAGAAAACCGGTGCAGGATACTCTCCCCGGCAAATTGCCGCAGCGCAAAATTGTGACAACAGCGGCAGCCGGATACAGCTCCTACGGCAACCAGATCGGTTTGGCAACCGGTATGGTGGATGAGATTTATCATGAGGGGTATGCGGCGAAACGAATGGAGATCGGTGCAGTGATTGCCGCTGCTCCGGCAGAGAATGTTCGGCGCGAATGCCCGTGTGACGGAGATCGAATCATTCTGCTTGGCGGCCGAACGGGACGTGACGGCTGCGGAGGGGCGACCGGGTCCTCCAAATCCCATAACCTGCAGTCGATTGAAAACTGCGGTGCAGAGGTGCAAAAGGGCAATGCTCCCGAGGAGAGAAAGCTGCAGCGCCTTTTCCGGAATGCGGAAGCGTCGCGGATGATCAAACGCTGCAATGATTTCGGTGCCGGAGGTGTTTCCGTAGCCATCGGCGAGCTTGCAGACGGAATCGAGATTGATTTGGATGCGGTACCGAAAAAGTATGAGGGACTGGACGGAACGGAGCTTGCTATCAGCGAATCCCAGGAACGGATGGCCGTTGTAGTGGAGAGCGCCGATGTCGAGCGTTTTTGCTTGCTTTGCGATGCCGAAAATATTGAGGCAACGGCGGTGGCTACGGTACGGAGCGAGCCCCGCTTGATTATGCGTTGGAAGGGAAAGAATATCGTAGATATTTCCCGTGAGTTTTTAAATTCCAACGGTGCACCGAAGCATATTGATATTCATGTAGATTCGCCGAAGTCCTTTGATAAAGCGGTTGGGGAAGATTTTGAACGCGAATATAATGCTTTGGTTTCCGATTTGAATGTCTGCTCCAAACGCGGACTTTCGGAACGGTTTGATTCCACCATCGGAGCGGGAACGGTGCTTATGCCCTTCGGCGGTTTATATCAGCAGACGCCGATTCAGGCGATGGTGAATAAAATCTCGGTGGAGAAAAAGCATACCGATTGCTGTTCACTGATGGCTTGGGGATATAATCCGTATATTACGGAAAAAAGTCCGTATCACGGCGCATATCTTGCGGTGATCGAATCGGTTTCAAAGCTGATTGCAACCGGTGCGGACTATTCGGATATCTATTTAACCTTTCAGGAATATTTTGAAAAACCGCGCAAGGATGCCCATCGTTGGGGTAAGCCTTTGGCTGCGCTTCTGGGTGCCTTCCGTGCGCAGATGGATCTCGGCATTGCGGCAATCGGCGGTAAGGATTCCATGAGCGGAAGCTTTGAGCAGATTGACGTTCCGCCTACGCTGGTTTCGTTTGCGGTTACGACCGACCGAACCGACCGTATTGTTTCGCCCGAATTCAAAAAAGCGGGTCACCGCACGGTATTGCTTACCCCGGAGTATGATGCAAACGGATTGCCGGTTGCACAAAGCTTTATCGCTCTTTGCAATCAGGTGAATGAGTGGATGCGGAAGGGCTATGCCGCCGCAGTTTATACGCCGACCTACGGAGGCATTGCGGAGGCTGTATTCAAAATGGGAATCGGAAATCGCATTGGCTTTTGCTTTGACGATGCGCTTACCATGCAGGATATGTTCGGATATTGCTACGGCGCCTTCCTTGTCGAACTGACATCGGAGGAGATTTCCGGCGGGAAGCAGATCGGATATACCGAAGCCAGACCGGTCATTTCCTATCGCGGAAAGGAACTTGCACTTTCCGATCTTCAAGAAAAATACGAATCGGTTTTGGAATCCGTATTCCCTTGCAATATCAAAACGGAGGAGAAAAGAGTTCCGATATTGGAATATCGTGCCGCCGGTTCAATCAAACCGAAGCTTTGCGTTGCAAAACCGCGGGTTTTGATACCGGTTTTCCCCGGCACAAACTGCGAATATGATACGGCGAAAGCGCTTCGGGATGCCGGCGCCGAACCGGAAATCTTTGTGATTCGAACGCTGAGCTCTGGAGCAATTACGGAGTCTGTTGACGCATTTGAACAATCGCTTCGCAAGGCGCAGATGGTATTTATTCCGGGAGGATTTTCCGGCGGTGATGAGCCGGACGGATCCGGAAAATTCATCACTGCATTTTTCCGAAACGAAAAAATCAAGGACGGCGTAATGGAATTGCTTCGTGCACGGGATGGCTTGATGTGCGGAATCTGTAACGGTTTTCAGGCTTTGATTAAGCTTGGATTGGTTCCCTACGGTGAGATTATCGATACGGATGAAAACTGCCCGACACTGACATATAACACCATAGGACGGCATCAGTCCATGCTGGTTCGCACTCGCGTTGTTTCCAACAAATCGCCGTGGCTTGCGAATACTGCGGTCGGCGATATCTATACCGTGCCGGTTTCGCACGGAGAGGGACGCTTCTTGGCTGACGAGGATTTCATTCTGAAGCTTGCGAAAAACGGTCAGATTGCAACGCAATACGTGGATATGGACGGGGAACCGACCATGAAATTGCCGTTCAATCCGAACGGTTCGGTATTGGCTGTGGAGGGAATTACCTCCCCGGACGGACGCGTTTTCGGTAAGATGGGCCATTCAGAGCGAATTGGCAGCGGTCTCTACCGTAATGTAGACGGAAATTATGATATGGGAATGTTCCGCGCGGCGGTAAAATATTTTAGTTAAACAGAGGTATTTCCGATGAAAACAGATATTGAGATTGCGCAATCGGTAACGATGCAGCCGATTACCGAGATTGCAAAAGCAGCGGCAATTGAGGAGCAGTATTTAGAGTGTTACGGCAAATATAAAGCCAAAGTGGATCTTTCCTTATTGCGTGACAGCACCAAGAAGGACGGGAAACTGATTTTAGTAACGGCTATGACCCCGACTCCGGCAGGTGAGGGAAAAACAACCACGACAATCGGTCTGGCGGACGGGATGCGCAGAATCGGGAAAAACGTGGTTGTGGCTCTTCGGGAGCCTTCTCTCGGACCGGTATTCGGTGTCAAGGGCGGCGCGGCCGGCGGCGGCTATGCGCAGGTGGTTCCGATGGAGGATATCAATCTGCATTTTACCGGGGACTTTCATGCGATCGGTGCGGCCAACAATTTGCTTGCCGCGATGCTTGATAACCATATTTATCAAGGAAATCGTTTGAATATCGATCCTCGGCGTATCACTTGGAAACGCTGCGTAGACATGAATGACCGTCAATTGCGATTTATAACAGACGGATTGGGCGGACGTGTGAACGGTGTTCCCCGGGAGGACGGCTACGATATTACGGTTGCATCCGAAATTATGGCGGTGCTTTGTCTTTCTTCGTCTGTTGCCGACTTAAAAGAGCGTTTGGGCAGAATTATTGTAGGATATACTTACGATGAACAACCGGTAACCGCAGGGGACCTTCATGCGCAGGGAGCCATGGCGGCGCTGTTGATAGACGCACTGAAGCCGAACCTGGTGCAGACTTTGGAGCATACACCGGCTTTGGTACACGGCGGTCCCTTTGCCAATATTGCACACGGCTGCAATTCGGTGACGGCAACTAAGTTAGCATTGAAGCTCGGGGATTATGCGATCACCGAAGCCGGATTCGGTGCGGATCTCGGTGCGGAGAAATTTTTGGATATCAAGTGCCGTTTTGCGGGACTGCGTCCCTCTGCTGTTGTGGTTGTCGCAACGATTCGAGCTCTGAAAATGCACGGCGGTCTGGATAAAACCGAACTCAAAAATGAAAATTTAGAGGCTTTAAAGCAGGGGATTCCGAATTTGCTTCGTCATGTTCACAATATGAAGGAGGTATATCACCTCCCGTCTGTTGTGGCGGTGAACCGCTTCCCGACCGACACGGATGCCGAGATTCGCTTGGTAATGGAGAGCTGCCGTGAGCTCGGTGTGAACGCGGTGCTTTCCGATGTATGGGCCGAGGGAGGCGCCGGAGGCGTCGAATTAGCCAAAGAGCTTGTCCGACTTTGCGACGAGCCCAATGACTTCCAATTTGCCTACCCCTTAGACCGGAGTATCGAAGAAAAAATTGAGATGATTGTGAAAAGAATTTACGGCGGCGACGGGGTTTGTTTTACTCCGACTGCCAAAAAACAGATTGCAAAGCTTCGGGAAATGGGATTTGAACATGTGCCGATATGCATGGCAAAAACGCAGTACAGCTTCTCGGATGATCCCTTAAAACTCGGGGCGCCGGAGCATTTTACCGTCACGGTACGAAATGTGAAGATTTCGGCGGGTGCCGGATTTGCAGTGGCCTTGACAGGGGATATTATGACCATGCCGGGACTTCCGAAAATTCCGGCAGCGGAACGGATCGATGTGGATGATAACGGGAAAATCAGCGGTTTGTTCTAAACAGACTCCGATTTGCCGGGATTTTTTGAGAAAACACGGCTTTGGGTGTTTGAAATTGCAATAAAAAGGGGAGACTGCTTCTTAAGTGAAGCGGTCTCCCCTTTTTTGAAAGCGTTTGCTGTGTTAGGGCTCTTTTTAACGGCGTGAGCAGCCGCAGCCGCAGCCGGTATTGTTGTTGCTGTTATTATTATCGTCTCTGCTTCCGCAGCGATTGCAGCTATTGTGATTTGTGTTGCTACCGCCGATGTTATTGCCGGGACAGTTTGATTCGGATTCTTCCGAACCGCAGCGGCAAAGCAGGAAGCCGGCTACAACAATAGCAGTAAGAATGCAGGATTGGTTCACGATATCGTTCCTTTCTTTCAAGAAATAGTAAGACGTTCCGGTCGCTTTATCTTGGAAAAGGCCTTACAGTGTTTATAGTATGCAAAAAATAAAAAAATGCCAACTGAAGCTATTGACATATACCCCACAGGGGTATATAATAACGGTGAAACCGGAACATACTGAATACAGGGAGGAAACGGAAATGGAAAAAGAATGCTGCAAACGGATTAAAAAGCGATCCTCTGAAGAATATGAACGACTGATTCATCGCTTAAATCGGATTGAGGGACAGATTCGCGGTATTCGAAAAATGGTGGAGCAGGACGCATACTGTGCGGATATTCTGGTCCAGTCGGCGGCGGTCAATGCCGCTTTAAATTCCTTTTCCAGAGAATTGCTTTCAAATCACATTAAAAGCTGTGTAGTTGCGGATATTCGGAAGGGCAATGAGGAAAAAACAGACGAATTGATTTCACTTTTAAAAAAGTGGATGCGATAAAGATCGCCGAAACGGAAAGGAGTTGAACGAGGTGAAACAATATCAAGTTACAGGAATGAGCTGTGCTGCCTGCAGTGCGCGGGTAGAACGCGCGGTTCGCGCCGTCAAAGGCGTGAAAGATTGTTCGGTCAATCTGTTGACACAGTCTATGTCTGTGGAAGGTGATGTATCGAGCGATGTCATTATCTCGGCAGTAGAGGCGGCAGGCTACGGTGCAGCATTGAAGGACGGTATGCAAGCGGAAAATCAGAAAAATAAAGCTGCAGACTCTTCCCGAAAAGAGATCTCCGCTTTGGCTACCCGTCTGATTATATCCCTTGTTTTTTTGGCCGCACTGATGTATATTTCGATGGGGCATATGATGTGGTCTTGGCCGCTACCGAAGGTGCTTTCGGAAAATCATTTGGCTCAGGGGATTTTGCAGATGCTGCTCTGCATTGCCGTGATGGTCGTCAATCAACGCTTTTTTGTCAGCGGTGTCCGGGCACTGAAAAACCGCTCGCCCAACATGGATACGTTGATTTCCTTAGGATCGGCGGCTGCTTTCGGCTACAGTGTATATGCGCTGTTCCGTATGACCGGCAGTCATGAGGATGCCATGAAATGGATGCACGAATTCTATTTTGAATCCGCGGCGATGATTTTAACATTGATTACACTCGGAAAAATGCTGGAAGCCCATGCCAAGGGCAAAACAACCGATGCCATAAAAAGTTTGGTTAAGCTGCGCCCCGATACGGCCAGCGTGCTGCGGGACGGCCAATTCGTGAGAGTTTCCGTGGATGAGGTTCGCATCGGAGACGAATTTGAAGTGCGCCCGGGTGAGAGCATTCCGGTAGACGGAACGGTATCGGAGGGTAACAGCACAGTCGATGAGTCGGCGCTGACAGGCGAAAGTGTTCCGGTAGACAAGGCTCCGGGCGATTCTGTTTTTGCGGCTACCAAAAACAGCTCCGGATATTTGCGCTGCCGCGCGGATCGGGTCGGTAAGGATACGACGCTTTCGAAAATCATTCAGATGGTCAGCGATGCTTCTGCCACAAAGGCACCGGCGCAAAAAATCGCAGACCGGGTTTCTGCCGTTTTCGTACCCGTCGTATTGGCAATTGCCGCGGTGACAATTGCGGTATGGCTGATTTGCGGCTACAGTGTGGGGTTCGCTTTGGCAAGAGGAATTTCCGTGCTGGTTATATCCTGCCCGTGTGCGCTGGGACTTGCGACCCCGGTGGCTATTATGGTAGGCAGCGGAGTCGGTGCCAAGCACGGAATCCTGTTTAAAACCGCTGTTTCGCTTGAACAGACCGGAAAGATGAAAATTATTGCTTTGGATAAGACCGGAACCATTACACAGGGAGAACCCGATGTGACCGATGTGCTGGCCGAATCCGAAGAGAAGCGAGAAAAGCTTTTGAAGAGCGCGCTCAGCTTGGAATCCAAGAGCGAGCATCCGTTGGCCGGAGCGGTGGTACGCTATTGCTCCGAAAAAGGCATTGTCGCGGAAAATGCGGAAGAATTCACGATTCTGCCCGGCAGCGGACTTTGGGGTCTTGTCGGAGGAAAGCGTATCTACGGAGGAAAACTTGCGTGGATATCGACACTTTCTTCTGTGCCGGAGTCCGTGCGACAAAAAGCAAAAGAGCTGTCCGCCGCCGGTAAAACTCCTCTCTTCTTTGCCATGGAGCAAGAATTTTTGGGTATCATTGCCGTTGCTGACACGATTAAGCCGGACAGTCCCGAGGCAATTCGGACGCTTCGGAATATCGGCATGGATATTGTGATGATTACAGGGGATAATGAAAATACGGCTCGTGCTATTGCGGCAAAAGCAGGTATCGAAAATGTTGTGGCCGGGATTCTTCCGGACGGCAAAGAAGAAACGGTACGCACATTGAAAAAGCAGGGGGCTGTTGCGATGGTCGGTGACGGAATCAATGATGCCCCGGCGTTGACCTCCGCCGATATCGGAATTGCAATCGGTCGCGGCACGGATGTTGCGGTGGATGCCGCCGATATTGTTCTGATGAAAAACAGTCTTATGGATGTGGCCGGTGCGGTGCAGCTCAGCCGTGCAACGCTGCGAAATATCCGCGAGAATCTGTTCTGGGCATTTTTCTACAATACACTCGGTATTCCGCTTGCCGCCGGCGTATTTATTCCTATTTTTCTCTGGCAGCTTAACCCAATGTTCGGTGCCGCCGCCATGAGCCTTTCCAGCTTTTGCGTGGTTATGAACGCTCTGCGTCTCAATTTTTGGCATTATCCGAAAATGAGGGGAAAGGACCCCAAAGAAGAAAAAAATGATCGTATATCCAATATACAGGAGGAATTGCATATGGAAAAGAAATTTAATGTTTCCGGTATGATGTGTTCGCATTGTGAATCCAGAGTCCGCGCGGCCCTTTTGGAGCTTGACGGCGTTGCGGATGCCGTTTGCAGCGCAAAGGACGGTACGGTTCGCGTTACACTGCGTACGGAGGTTTCGGATCAGGCACTGAAGGAATGCATTCAGAAGGCCGGATATAGCGTGCAATAGTAAAAAGATCCATTCGGAGGACTGTTTTCTTGTCTTCCGAATGGGTCAATTTTTTTTACTTAATATGGGAAAAAGTCGAATTCGAATAAAAGCGGCTGCAATTTTGTCATACACTTGACAAATCGCATAAAATTGGGTACAATATGGTTTACAGCATGTTTTGAAAAATTAAGGTATTGTTCTGAGGATGACGGGGCGGCTCCTTGTCTCAGGAAAGGAATCAACTATGGCCTCCAAAAAAAGAGTACTGTGGAAACGTTTGCTGTTTATTTTTTTTGCGTTGCTTTTGTTCGGATTTCTTGTTTTGATTGGTTTGAATTTATATATTCGCGGACAAACCCAAGGCTATATTGTTTCTGTTGACGAGGCAAAATCATTATCAGACGTTGACTGCATTTTGGTGCTTGGATGTGCCGTTCGGGGTGAGACTCCCAGCCTGATGTTAAAGGATCGGCTGGACCGTTCGGTTGAGCTTTTTCATGAAGGCGTTTCCTCCAAATTGCTTATGAGCGGTGATCATCGCGGACCGGATTATGATGAAGTCAATGTAATGAAAGCATACGCTGTGAATCAGGGAGTTCCTCCCGAGCTTGTCTTTATGGATCACGCGGGATTTTCAACGTATGACAGTGTCTATCGTGCATTGCACGTATTCGGAGTGAAACGCATGATTATTGTTTCACAAGAATATCATTTATACCGTGCCCTCTATATTGCACACAGCTTAGGCATTGATGCGTATGGGGTTTGCGCGGCGGACATTTCCTATCGTGGCGATTTCTACCGTGAAGCGCGGGAAATGGTTGCCAGAGTCAAAGACTGTGTATTGTGTCTTTTTAAGCCGACTTCCGAATATTTGGATGATTTTACTCCGATCAGCGGAAACGGCCATATCACCGATGACGGAACAAATTATAAATCCATGCGTCCAATCTCTGAGAGAATGCTCATTTTGTCATAATAACGAGACAAAAAATTTATTGAAAATTACACGGAGTATCGTGCTCATGCTAACCGAAATTATTCGATCGATCAATGCGGCGATCGGAATAGCCTTTTTTATATGTTATTTTTATCAGCTGGTCTACATATTTATTCCCTTTATAAAAAAGGAAAAGCCGCATCGCCCTGTTTCTTTACACCGATTTGCGGTTCTGATCTCCGCCCGGAATGAACAGGCGGTTATCAGCCATTTGATCGGCAGTATCAAGAATCAGGATTATCCTCAGGATCTTATTACTATTTTTGTTTGTGCAGACAATTGCGCGGATCGCACCGCTGACCGTGCGCGTGAGGCCGGCGCTGTTGTATACGAGCGAAACGATTTGGATCATATCGGCAAAGGCTGGGCTTTAAATTTCCTGCTTTCGAAGATTGATACGGATTACGGAATGGATGCATTTGACGGTTATTTTGTTTTTGATGCGGATAACCTGTTGAAATCCAACTATATTACGGAAATGAATAAGACTTTCTGTGACGGATATCGGGTAATTACCAGTTACCGCAATTCCAAAAACTACGGAGATAACTGGATTTCCGCCGGTTACGGCTTATGGTTTTTGAGAGAATCTAAGTTTTTGAACCATTCCCGCATGCTGCTTGGCACCAGCTGTTCTGTCTCCGGAACGGGCTTTTTCTTCTCTTCCGAGGTCCTCAAAAAGATCGGAAATTGGAATTTCTTTTTGCTTACAGAGGATATTGAGTTTACCACTTACAATATCTGCGAGGGAGAAATTATCGGATATTGCAAAGACGCTGTGGTATATGATGAGCAGCCGACCAAATTTATTCCCTCTTGGAATCAGCGCATTCGGTGGTCCAAAGGCTTCTTGCAAGTTTTCGGAAAATACGGCAAAAGGCTGTTGAAGGGAATTTTCTGTAAGCGGAGCTTTTCTTGCTTTGATATGACCATGGTTACCATGCCGGCAATGGTTTTAATGAGCGTTGAGATTTTGCTGAATTTTGTAATGGGCTTTATTCAGTTGAACCAGGGCATGACGTTTTTAAGCGCTTTTACGGATTTCTTCTTTGTACTGCTAAATAAATATCTGCTGATGTTCTTTGTCGGTGCGTTAACCACAATTACGGAATGGAAATATATCCGTGCTACGGTTTTTAAGAAAATTCTGTATATGTTTACTTTCCCGATTTTCTTATTTACATATATTCCGATTGCGGTTGCTGTTTTATTCTGCAAAGTGGAATGGAAGCCGATTTCTCATGATGTCGGACTTTCTGTAGAGGAATTGGAATCCAGACAATTCAAATAAATCGAATTTGCACAGAAATGAATAAAAAACTCCTTTTATGATCACAGCTTTGTGATGTAAAGGGAGTTTTTATGCTTTAAATTGCGGAAGATCCGGACATTAAAAGCGAGAAACAATCAATGAAATTATTGTTTCTCCGTAACCCGGTTCTCGACAATCGGTATTCCTTTGTCAAAGCTTAGCGCGTTGTCAAGAGTAGTGCGGCTGATCGCTTCTAAGGCCTCTTTGGTGAAAAATCCTTGGTGTGAGGTGATGATTACATTGGGAAAGGACAGCAGCCGTGCGGTAACGGAGCTGTGCATAATATCGTCTTCCCGGTTTTCGAATACATTCGCCTGTTCTTCTTCATAAACATCAAGACCGACTCCCCAAAATTTAAACTGACGAATTCCCTTAATCAAATCCTCTGTGCTGATCAGGGCTTCTCGGGAAGTATTTACCAGAATGACACCGTCTTTCATTTTCAATATGGCGGCAATGTCAATCATATGATAGGTTTCTTCGTTAAGCGGGCAGTGCAGAGAAATCAAATCGCTTTGGCGCAAAAGCTCCTCTAAGGATACATATCGGACAAAGGGAAGGTCCTCTCTCGGATATTTGTCGGTAGCAATTACCGTCATGGAAAGACCGTTGCACGCACGTGCCATTGCCGCACCGATTCGGCCTGTCCCTACAATCCCGGCTGTTTTGCCGGCAAAGTTGACTCCCGTCAGTCCCGTTAAGCTGAAATTGTTTTCCCGAACCTTAATATAGGCCTTATGAATCTTTCTGTTCACGGCAAAGGCCAAAGCCAATGCATGCTCGGCAATGGCCTCCGGCGAATAGGCCGGCACTCGCATGACGGTGATCCCGTATTGCTGAGCTGCGGCTAAGTCGATGTTGTTGACTCCGGCACATCGCATCAAAATCAAGCGAACTTCTGCCGCAGATAGGCTTTTCATCACATCTTTATTCCCGCTTGATGCGACAAACAAGCATACGGCATCGTAGCCCTTGGCCAGTGCAGCGGTTCTCGGTGAAAGATCTGTTTTTAAATAGTCGATGGAAATATTCGGGTATTGCGGCAGTATCCGATCGAACGACTCGATATCGTAGGGCTGTGCATCATAAAATAAAATTTTCATAGTGTTTCCTTGTTTTCAGAATTTAACGGTGGGCAGGTATCGGCAAGCATTTGCGATAAAAATAATCCGCTCTCTGTAAGGGATTCCCATTCTGTCGGTCATTCATGCACCGTGCGTATGAAAAATACGATTCCGCCGTCAAAGGATGATGCCTTGATGATTTTCACGGTCGCGGCTCCGGCAAATTTTTTTTTGCACAAATCAATAAAAAAACGGTCGCACCTTTTAAAAAGGTACGACCGTTTTTATTGCTGTTGCTTTTTTCCGGCATTTTGTGGTTGAAGCCGGGATTTTTTCATAGTATATAAAACGGATTTATTCTATATGACTGAAACGCAAAGAAAAATATAATCCTTAAACGATGATTGCTTTTTCAACATCATACATTTCTTCATCTAACGCATAAGTCATAGCCAGTGCCTCGTCAATACCGATATCGGTAATCAGACCGTTTCTGCTGCACATTACTCTTTTTGTCTTTCCGTCAATCAGAGCGTTTACCGCATGAACTCCCATCATGCTGGCCATGACGCGATCCCGTGCCGAAGGGCTTCCGCCGCGCTGCACATGCCCCAAAACCGTTACTCGGGTATCCACACCCGTCGCTTCGACAATCTCTGCCGCAACTTCATTTGCATTTGCGGTTCCTTCCGCTACAATCACGATATGATGATTGCGTCCCCGCAAACGGTTCTGACGCATGACGGCAAAAACTTCTTTTTCCATATTTAATTTCTTTTCCGGAATCAGAATTGCGGTTGCCCCGCAGGCAATACCTACATATACAGCCAAATTCCCGGAGTTGTGTCCCATCACCTCTACGACGCTGCAGCGTTCGTGGGACTGCATGGTATCCCGCAGACGGTCAATGGATTCCAAAGCCGTATTGCAGGCGGTATCAAAGCCGATGGTATAATCCGTGCAGGCAATATCGTTGTCAATGGTTGCGGGAATTCCGATTACATTAATACCGGCTGTAGAAAGGTCACCGATTCCGCGAAAGGTTCCGTCGCCGCCGATGGCGATAATGCTGTCGATATCCCGATAACGGCAAATTGCGGCTGCCTTTTCAACGCCCTCGGGGGTTTTGAATTCTTCGCATCTGGCAGTATACAGCATTGTTCCGCCTTTTGAGTTGATTCCGTCCACACTGCGGGCATCCAACTCAATCATATCGCCGTTGATCAACCCGTTGTATCCGCGGCGAATTCCGAGGCACGCAATTCCTTTTGTCGCACAACTGCGTACCACTGCACGAATGGCCGAGTTCATTCCCGGCGCATCTCCGCCGCTTGTCAAAATACCGATTCTTTGTATCATATCATCATCTCCTAAGATTGTTATTTACTGTTTTTCAGTGGGGAATATCATAAAAATGATTGCCGTGTTAAGCCAATTTTGTTGGATGATTGGGAGAAGCCACGTCAAAGCTGAAACGGAGATTTGCCGTTTGCTGTGCCAATTTCGCGCAGCAGCAAGAGTAAGCAAGCTCCGGCGTGTTGTTCCTTTCCGACAGATGCCCCAGAAGCACATGCCGTGTGCCGCTCTGCGCCAGTTCACAAAGTATTTCCGCACAGTCGTCGTTTGAGAGGTGTCCCCGCGGGGAGAGAATTCGCTGTTTCAGGATATACGGATAATTGCCGGTAATCAGCATTTCCCGGTCATGGTTGGATTCCAACAGAACGTAGTCGCTTCCGATCAGCTCTCGCCGGATCTCCGTGGAAATATGTCCGATATCCGTGGCAATCGAGATCCTTATTCTGCGGTTATTCCCGATGTTCAATTCAACCGTATATCCTACACTCATATTGCTGTCATGCGGAGTCAAAAATGAATGAATATGCAATCGGCCGATTTCGAGCTCATATAAGGGGGGATGGGTTATCAGAATCGAAGGATCTTCCAATAGGGCGGATAATTTTGCGGCGGAAGGATTCGTGATGTGAACCGGTATATGATATTTTTTGGCGATAACCGGTATTCCACGAATATGGTCGGAATGCTCGTGGGTAACGAGTATGGCCTGAATATTTTTGATATCGGTTCCGATGCTACAAAGCGCGGTTTGAATCGATTTTGCACAGGCTCCCGCATCAATCAGGATTTCATTTTCTGCGCAACGGATATAGGCGGCGTTCCCTTTTGAGGAAGAGAACAAAGTATATGCACAAAAATCAACAGGGTAATCTTTATCTGAAACAATCATTTTTCATCCTCGGGGTTTGTTTCTTCTGCAGTTTGAGGAGCTTCCGTGTTTGAAAATTCCGTCTCGGCAGGCTCAAATGCGGAAGCGTCTGGAGAATCGTCCTCTAAATTGATGCTCGGGAAAAAAGCGGCCGGCTTTAGGACGCGCGCACGGCGTCTTCTTAAAGCTGAGGAAATAATCCATGCGGCAGCGAGCAACACGATTCCTCCGGCGGATACCATCGCTCCGATGATTACGCACTTCGGCATATATCGCAAGGTAATTGTATGCTCTCCGGTGCTTATCTGTTCGGCATCAATTGCCAAGAGCGCGCCTAAATTGCGTGTAATCTCAACCGGAGTTCCGTCAATTTCCACATGCCAGCCTTCATCATACGGAATCGATGTGAAAATTGCATTTTTCTCTTCGGTTACGGTAATGGTGCCGTTGATATGGGTATCGTCATAGTCGGTGATCTGAATGGGATTGCTTCCGATCTTCTCCATTACATCCGCAAAAACCTTTTCATCCAAATACCAGAAATAGCTGCATTCCGTTCTATAATATACTTCTTTGTCTTCCAAGAGCTCCATGGTCACATACATATATTGTTCGGCATGGTTATTTCCCAGCGACATGATGCGCCGTCCTTCGTTCCCGAAATAATTTCCCAGTGAAACCCCGTTTTTCAAGATTTTGGTTTCGCGGTGATATGAGGTAGGGAAATAAAGATACATTTCATTGTCATTGGGGACGTGAATTTTATATACGATCTTGGAGGTTTTGCCGTTATCGGCACTTTTGACGGAGATGTGATTTTCAACATAGGAAACCGTGCAGTTTTCATAATTGGTATCCGTCGGTTGAACCGGTACAAATAAATTTACCGGTTCATCCAGTCCTAACATTGCGCCGCAAAGTGCGTTCATTCGATCCATCGGTGTGTTATATGCCTCAAAATCAACAGTCAGCATTTTTTCATTCGCGGCGTATAGAATTGCTTGGCAATACGGGTTTTCTACCGTGAATATATCGTCGTTTTTATACTCTGTCGTCTGATACAGTCGGCTGACATTGCGAGAGGAATCTGTGATCACATATTTGATTCCGAGCAAGGAGTCGGATACCGGGGTTCCGCCGAGATATTTCGACCAATGGGAACGGGAGGCATAGCCCATATTACACAAAAAGTCAATTACCGAGGCATTGAGCGTTGAGGTGGAATTAGAAAGTCCTTTAAAGCCTAAGGCCATCGGGTCATTTACTTTGCGGTG
The DNA here is from genome assembly GCA_934365155.1 of uncultured Eubacteriales bacterium. GTDB lineage: Bacteria > Bacillota > Clostridia > Oscillospirales > CAG-272 > RGIG8399. Next base: position 85,949 of record CAKRMZ010000002.1, read on the forward strand.
AATCGTCTTTTCCATCCGAAACAGACCGGTGTCTTCTTCTTGAATGGTGTCAACCATATCCTGAAACCGCAGCACAAAATCGCGATAGGTCGAACGGTCGGAAAATACAACATCTTTATCCAACTGCTGCAAATTATAAAGACCGGATAAAAACAATTCAAAGCACAAAATAATAGCAATTACCGCTCTGCCGCTGGCTCCCAAATTATCTCTGTGCTGGCAAAGCAAGGCCAAAGCATAAACAAAAAGCATTAAGAGTGACAGCCAGATCGTTGCAAAATCAAGAACAAAGCTGTAATGCAGCTTTTGTACAATCATGACAACAAAGGCTAAAATGGCGCAAACCGCGACGGTTTTTCGATATCGTGTTTCTTTCAGCCGTATAAAGGCTTCGTAGGAAAGCAAAATTACCATGGCACAAAAGATGAAGCTGTAACGGTAATTCAGCCAATTCGGCCTTGACATTCCATGCCAGAAAATATCGATGGTAGACAGATTGAAAGAAACAACCAACACTCCGAGGAGAATAGCAGATCCGATTTTTTTCTTGAGCGGAATTTCTTTTGATGTAAAATACAGCGGGAGCATAATCAGGCAAAGCACACTGCAGTAAACAATGGGAAGGCCTTCGGGCTGTACCGTATCATAGGCGGACGGCAGCATTTTGACAAACAAATCCAAAAAGTCAAATTGCTGACTGGGGCCATAATTGGTATCCTGAAATCCCGTTTTTCCGAAAGTAAGGGAGTAATACGCCGGCAGAATAATAATTGCGGCAATCATGACGGCAATGCAGGAAAACAGTGCAAAACGCCATGCAGCGGAAAACATTTTCTTGAAATTATCCGCCGCGTAATTTGAAAAATAGTAATAAATTGCATAAATTGCACTGAAAATACCGACCATATATCCGATATAGAAATTCGTGATAAAAGTTGCGGCAAGACAGATGCAATATAGTCCGAAGCGGTGATGATCGATTAAGCGTTCAATGCCGAGCAAAACCAGCGGGAATAAGATTAGCGCGTCCATCCACATCACGTTCATGGACTGTACCACGGTGTAAGACGTTAAAGCGTATATGGTCGAAAAAATAATAATGTTGATTTTTTTGGAGGGATGAGCTGTTTGCAGATAAATTCCAAAGCTTAGTCCCTGGCAGCCGACCTTTAAGAGGATGATTAAAAAAAGAGCCTCGGTAATCATATCCTCCGGGAACAGGGCAACCAAAATCGAAAAGGGGCTGGACAAATAATATGCGAACATTCCCAAAAACTCTCCGCCCAGCGCGCGGCTCCAAGAATACAGCAGACTGCCGCCTTTGAGGATAATATCTCTTAAGCCTTGGAAAAAATATACATACTGCCCGTTCAAATCCAAAACCAAAACCGAATTTTCACCGAAGGGGAATACTTCCATTGCCGCATAAATCAAAAACATCAGGATCAGCGGAAGCAAAAAGGCAACAGAAAGGTAACCGTAGGTTTCGAAAAAGCGTTTGAGGCGGCTTTTCATATTTTAAACCCTCCATCCCAAAAAGTGCAAACGTTTTTGAAGAAAATGTTTTCTAATCAATATATAAGGTGCACTCAGAATTTTTAAATGAAATATCCGATAAGGAATATACGCAAAAAAACTTATCTCAAATATTATAGCACTTTTTCTTCGTTTTTTGCAATAGTAAAGCGGTGCTTTGCTGTTTTTTTCAAAAGTTCGCAAGAGGTTTATGTATAAACTTCCCATCCTTGGAATTGTTCACAAAATATACTTGCACAAACTACCGAAAACAAGTATAATAAAATAGAAATGTTATCGATATTCATCTTAAATAAGAAGCTTTTCCGTAATTTTACGAATTAATCTGTATTTGGGTAATGTTTTTTTACAGAATTCTCTGCTGCTTGCAATTCTGTATTACATATAATATTGATCATAAAAAACAGAATATCCATTGCATTAAAGAGGATGATTCTTTCTTAAGGCATGTATTGTTTTTTGCATTTTTATCGGAATATATCCTCAAAATCTACCCTACTTAAAATACAACGCAACCGCTATGCCCTTTTTTAGATTTCGTTTGCAAGACGGAACTCGGCTCAAGGTTTGCGAGAAAAGGAGAACTATGACAAAAGTAAATTCAACAGTTTCAGAATCCGCCGACTCGGTTCAGAAGACAAAACCGACGCAAGGCACGAAAGAAAAAACAGCAGCGCGGCGTACACGCCGGAATCCGGCAGAAAAAAAACCGATAAATGCGGTTTTTTCAGCTCCGGCAAAAACACAAAAGAACAAAAGCGCAGGAAAATCCAAAAAAGAAATGATTTCGGACAGTATGGTTCCGCCGCTTTTGCCGAAGAGAAACGAAAACAAAAAGAGTCGGTCGAAAAGATCCAAAAAACGTTTTCCGGCCGGAAAACTTAAAATTATTCCGCTGGGCGGACTGAGTGAAATCGGGAAAAATTTGACAGTAATCGAATATGAAAACGATATTATTTTGGTCGATTGCGGTATGGGATTCCCGGATGATGATATGCTCGGAATTGATCTTGTAATTCCCGATATTACCTATCTTGAAAAAAATGCCGACCGCGTGCGTGCGATTTTTTTGACGCACGGGCATGAAGACCATATCGGCGGCATCCCCTATTTCCTTAAGAAAATCAATGTGCCGATTTACGGAACACGGCTTACACTCGGAATTTTGGAAAATAAATTAATTGAGCACGGCCTTGATAAAAAGGCAAAGGTTATTTGTGTCAATGCCGGCAGTACAGTGCATTGCGGGTGCTTTGACGTGGAATTCATCCATTCCAATCACTCGATTGCCGATGCGGTCTGTCTGGCCATTTCCACTCCGTTCGGAAAAATTGTGCATACCGGAGATTTTAAGATTGATGTTTCGCCGGTGGAAGGCTCTATGATAGATATCGCACGTCTGGGACAAATCGGCAACGAAGGTGTATTGCTTTTAATGAGTGATTCTACCAATGCCGAACATCCCGGAAATACGCCGTCGGAACGGACGGTCGGAGCCTCTTTGGATGAGATTTTTGAGCGTAATAAAACCAAACGGATTATTATTTCCACTTTTTCTTCCAATGTTCATCGCGTTCAGCAAATTATCAATGCTTCCGTCCGTTTAAACCGTAAGGTAGCAATTACGGGACGCAGTATGATCAATGCGGTCGGGGCCGCGATTCGTCTGGGATATATGAATGTTCCGGACGGAGTCTTGATCAATATTAACGATATCAGCCGGTACAAACCCGATCAGCTTACCCTGATCACCACGGGCAGCCAAGGTGAATCGATGTCGGCACTGTATCGGATTACCTTTGACGATCATGATAAGGTGGAGCTTGGAAAAAACGATCTTATTGTAATCAGTGCCTCTGCCATTCCCGGAAATGAAAAATCGATCGGAAAACTGATTAATGAACTGATCCGCCGCGGCGTAACGGTTTTACATGATGCCGTCGCAGAGGTTCATGTTTCCGGTCACGCTTGCCAGGAAGAAATAAAGATGATGATGGCGCTGACCCGACCGAAATATTTTATGCCGGTTCACGGTGAATACCGTCATTTGCAGGCCAATCGGGAGTTGGGTTTGTATATGGGCATTCCGGACTCCAATATTTTCATTTCCGATATCGGAAAGGTTCTTGAAATTGATCGTGACGGTGCCAGACTCAACGGTACCGTTCCCTCCGGCCGCATTTTAGTTGACGGTTCGGGCGTCGGCGATGTCGGCAATGTAGTTCTGCGTGACAGGCGGCATTTGGGCGAAGACGGCGTGATTATCATGACTTGCACAATTAATTCCACAACATCTGAAATTGTCGCCGGACCGGAAATTTTCACCCGCGGATTTGTATATGCACGCGAATCGGAAGCCCTAATGGAAGAAATGAGTGAAATATCTCTGAATGTTCTGCAAAAATTTATTGATAACAATCGCTGCAACGACTTCAGTCAAATGAAAAACAAATTGAAAGAGGAGCTCGGTCGGTTTATTTATGCGCAAACCAAACGTCGGCCGATGGTGATGCCTATCATTCTCAGAATGGAATAAAACGAAATAAAAATTCGACAAATCTTAGATAAAAAAAGAGGGTCTCATGAAATTACAACAGGCAGATATCGTCAGCTTCGGAAAATTTAATCAGTGTAAATTTGACTTTTCTGACGGGATGAATATTGTCATGGGCGAGAACGAATCCGGGAAAAGCACCTTGCTTGCTTTTATCCGATATATGTTATGGGGCTTTTCTTCCAAGGCTGATCGCGTTCGATATTTGAATTTTCATACCGGCTATGCTGCCGGAAACCTGATGTTGGATTGCGACGGGATCGAATACCGTATTGAACGGAAAACACTGCCGGTCGGTGACGGAACGGACGATAAGCAAAGCTATCGAGAGACCGTCAAGCTGATTGATCTCTCCACCGGCTCCGTCTTGCCGAAAATCAAATCTCCGGGAGAATATTTTTTCGATGTTGATGAATCGCTTTTTACGCAATCCTGCTTTGTGGCGCAGTTGGATACTTTAGAAGTCGGTTGCGGTGATATCATGCAGGCCATTGAAAACATCTTATTTTCCGCAAGTGAAGAAATCAGTGTAAAAAAAGCCCGCAAGCGGCTGGATGCTGCCCGTGTGCTTCTTCTGCACAAAAATGCAAAGGGAGGCATGATTGCGGATCTGAGTGATCAACGGGATCGGATATACACCGCTCTGGAGCAAGCCAAAAATCAAAATATTGAGCGCCAGCAAATCGAAAGCGCGCTGTGCGGCATGAAGCAAAAAAGAGATTTTAATCGCGAGCAGAAAATTCTCCGCAAGGAAAAATTAGATGCATGTGCGTTGTTTGCCGATTGGCAGGATTATCAGACCGGAGTATCGCTGAAGAAAAAATATGACGATGTAATCCGAAGCCAAAACGTGCTTCGGGATGAATTTGCGCAAAAGGGTTTCACGGCAGAGACCGTAGATGAAACGTATTTGCAAAATCTTCAAAAAGCCAAGTTGGAATACCAATTTGCGGAGCGCAGTTTGCAGGATACACAAGCTGAATATGCTCTGTGTAAAAATCAATATGAAGCGCAAAAAAGTCGTTACACGCAAGTTTATTCCGATATGGATCCCGACGTCTACAAAAAAAGCCTTGAAGAACTGAGTACCGTAAAAAAACGCAGGAAGGCATGTGTTTTCGGTACTTGTATCTTGGCAATCCTTTTGCTTTGCTGTCTCGGCGGTATTTTCATTTTTCGTCCTTTGCCTTTTCCCGTTTCCGTAATTCTGTCAGGTTTTGCTGCCCTTTTCGGCATCGGTGCTTTTGTTTCCTTTTTCGGTGTGCTTCGGTGCCACCGCAGACAAAACCGGATTTTTGAAATTTTTTCGTCGGTTCCGTCCGATGGATTGGAATCTCATGTGAATCAGGCTTTTCAACACAAAGCGGAAATCGATCGTCTCGAGGATACGTTGAACCGACTTTCAAAAAGGCAGGAAGAAAAGCAAAGAGATGCAAATGAAAAAGCAGAGATTGTTCAGCATATTCTGCAAAACGCAGGAATTCAAATCGATATTACATCAAACGATCCGGATCAGGTGGAAACGGAGATTCGATCCTTCTTAAAGGCACAGCAGATATTGCGTGCCGAAGCGGAAAAATACTTACTTGCTTATCAAAATATTATTTTGCCGGAATCCTTTTCGCCGGAGCACGCCAGCGAATGTTTGGCTGCTTTTTCCCAAAAATATCCGGAGGTTGATTTGAAAGCAACAGACACGGTTGTATTAAAGCGGGAATATGATTTTTATACTCAAGCCGGCGATATGCTGGAAGAAAAAATTGCGGAGGCCGAGAAAAAAATTGCTGCGCTTTCGGCAATTGCGGCAAATCCTGCGCAGCTGCAGGAAGAACAGACTGCACTGGAGGACCGCATTCAAAAGCTTTCTCAAAGGCACGCTGCTATTGTCGCCGCAGACGAAGCGTTGGCCGAAGCCAGCCAAAAGCTGCAAAACAGTGTTTCGCCGCGTCTTTCCGAAATGTCCGGCAGCTACATGAGTGCACTGACGGACGGAAAATATACTAAAATCGGATTTAATTCCGATTACTCCCTCAATTATTTTGACGGTACCGAGACACATGATCTTGTCTTTCTAAGTCAGGGCAGCAAGGATGCTGCCTATATCAGCCTGCGGCTTGCGCTGGTTCGGCTGATTTATCAAAAGACACTACCGCCGCTTTTTTTGGATGAAAGCTTTGCCCGTTTAGACAACGTACGGCTCAAAGCAGTATTGCGCTTGCTTGCCGAAAATCAAAAGGATTTTCAAACCTTTATCTTCACTTGTCATGAGCGTGAAAGTATTGAGGCGGAGCAATTTTCAAAGGTTCATGTTTTACATTTGAACAACGAATCCTCCGAATTGTGCGGAACAAAATGATTTTTTCTTTTTAAAATTGACATTCCGTTTTACAGGATAAAACAGGAGAGGTCTCTCTGTGAAGAAGAGACCTCTCCTGTTTTTTATTGAATACGGTATTCCTGGTAGACCTTGCCGTTTAGATCCTTCCAGAGGAACACCCCGTTTTCGACGGTCATGTATCCGTGTGGACTGTTTTCTTTCGGAATGGAGACGGAGCCCGGATTCATATAGATAAAGTTTTCATGTTCAATGCATTTCGGAACATGGGTATGCCCGCACAGCAAAATATCGCCGTGATGCAGGGGAGGAAGCTTTCCCTCGTTAAACACATGTCCGTGCGTTGCGTAAATGATTTGATTGCCGATATCCAATACGGCATAGTCCGCAAGAATCGGGAACTCAAGCACCATTTGATCCACTTCGGTATCACAGTTTCCTCGAACGCAGAGAATATCCTCTTTCATTGCGTTCAAAAGCGGAATCAGGGTCTTGGGAGCATATTCCTGCGGCAGATCGTTTCTCGGTCCGTGGTAGAGAATATCTCCGAGTAAAATAAGGCGCGATGCCTTTTCCTTTTGATATTGTTCAATGAGCTGTCGGCCGTAGAAAGCGCTGCCGTGAATATCCGATGCAATCATCCATTTCATAGATGAAATCCTCTTTTCTATGATATTTTTCAATCAATTCCCGATTTTCCCTATGAGTCGGGAGCGATATTAGCAAAAAAAGCACGCTTCGACGTGCTTTTTTATGGAGCGGGCAACGGGAGTCGAACCCGCCTAATCAGCTTGGGAAGCTGAAATTCTACCGATGAACTATGCCCGCCTAAAATAGTATGCTTTATTATATCACCGGTAAAGCAAAGTTTCAATATTTTTCCGAAAAAAACTGTTAAAAAATTACAGTTGTGGAATGCGTGTATGCAGTATGCATACGGTTACGCAAAAAAAGTGTCACCTCTTGTCAAAACAGATAAAAAATGGTATAATACCTCTAATTGAATAGTTACGAGAAGATACGGTTTGAAAAGTTGTAAGCTGAGTAGATGAAAAGGAAATCCGGTTCGAATCCGGAACAACCGCCATTACTGTATTTGACGAGATAAAAAACACAAAAAAGCACTGCGGTCAGTCTGTCCGTGTAAAATGTTTTTGTGAACGATCCGTTGTATCATAAGTCAGGATACCTGCCGTATCTTTTAGGTTTAACACAGCTTTGGTGAGAAGAGTGCAACCGTTTTATTGCCGCACGTCGGCGTCGGGTTTGCATTCTTTTTTGTTTTAGATTCCCGATGTTTTCGTGCCGTAATAAAAGGGTGATAGGTTCTTTTGAGAGAAACCGAAGTGAGAAAATTTTCTATTCGGTAAGGAGGGATATGTATTGACATCAGACGAAAAGATATTCTGGGCGGAAGAGCTTTTGCGTCAAAAATACAGTCAATTAGGCAGACTGCCCCGAAAAAATGATTTCGATGATGCGACTTGTTCCCGAATCAAGGCTTTTCTCGGTCCGTGGCCAAGGGCATTGGAAGCTGCCGGAATAAAAGAAGCCAAAAAAAGATGAGGCCGGAAGATCAAAAGAAGATTTTATTTCCATACGAAAAATCCATGCTTTCGGGTATGAAACATTCATAGCGGCGGTCTGACGCAAAATAGGGCATTCACACAGAAAGCCCTTGAAACAAAAATACGGATTACTCTATCGGAAGGAGCAAAAAATGAAAATAAGATGGAAACAAATATTGGCCGGGTTCCTTACATTCATGATGATAATATCGGTCATTCCGTTGACGGTATCGGCAACCGAAACGGAGCGGACAATTACGACATATGAAGAATTAAAGCAATTTGCAGAAGAGGTAAACCGCGGCAACACATTTGAGGGAACAACCGTTATTCTTGCCGCAAATATAGCACTCGGCGGGGAGAGCAACCCGTGGACGGCAATCGGAACAGCTTCGGCACCGTTTAAGGGGACCTTTGACGGCGGATACCATGTGATCAGTGAACTTTCTGTTTCCTCCGGCTCGTGCGTCGGGTTCTTCGGCAACGTCAACGGAGGAACAGTTAAGAATTTAGTGATAAGAGGCAGTGTCAGCGGTTCATCCGAAGTGGGGGGGATCGTTGGCAGCCTGACAAACGGAAAGGTGATAAACTGCGGTAACGAGGCGGATGTATCCGGCGGACGAGGAGTCGGCGGCGTGGTTGGCTCGGTAAACAATGACTGCATCATCAGCGGCTGTTATAATACCGGAACGGTCCGTGCAACAACCGGCTATATCGGAGGAGTTACCGGCGAACACTGGAAAACCGGTACTTTGGAAAACTGCTATAATGTCGGCGCGGTATCGGGACCGGCAACGGTCGGCGGCGTGGCCGGAGGACATCAGGCTGCAAATCCCGTGCTTACCAATTGCTATAATGCGGGAAAGGTAACAATTTCGGAAGGCGGCAGCGGAACCAGAGTCGGTGCGGTGCTCGGTGGAAACCGGGGAGGAACGAACACAAACTGCTACTATCTTGCCGGAACGGGATCAAATGAAAAAGACGGCATTACCGAGGTGAGCGCTATTGAGGCATCCAAACTCGGAGATGCATTTCAAGCAGGGGAAGACGGAGTGCGTACCGCCGTACTTGTATGGGAAAGCATGATTTGCAAGGATGCTCCCGTTCGTCCTGCTTTCATAGAGCGTACGGCGCTTTCCGCACAGCTTGCCGGATATATTAAAGAGGCAATCAACAGCAAAAAGACAAAGGCCGGGGTCGGCAACGGAAGCTTGCTCGGAAGTAAGGCTTATTTGTCCGGTGCAAGCTCTACGGACACAGACTGGATGGCGCTTGCTATGGGGCGCTTCGGTTATTTTGATGCGGAAGGGTACCACTATCTTGCGGATGATGGAACCGGTTATGCGGATTATCTTGCCGCAATGAAAGCATACATTGAAAAAACATATCAGGAAAACAACGGCATTTTGCACCGGGTGAAAGCGACGGAATGGCACAGAGCGGTTGTGGCGATTGCCGCACTCGGCGGAGATCCGACCGCATTCGGTGTTTATAAGGGTTCCGCAATTGATCTGATTGCAGACGGCAGCTATAACAGCCCATTGCAATCCGGCCCCGGCACACAGGGAATTAACGGTTGGATTTGGGGACTGATTGCAATGGACACGGGAATGTATGACGTTCCGGCGGAAGTCAAGTATTCCCGGGATACCTTTATTAAAGAAATCCTGAAAATGCAGCTTACAGACGGTGTGAACGGCAATGAATACGGCGGATTTGTGCTCGGCGGTTTTGGTTCAAAATCCGATGTAGATATAACGGCTATGGCGATTCAGGCACTGGCGCCGTATTATACCGATGATACTGTTTATACCTATATAAATGAAAATTCCAAAAAGGAAGTCACCAAAACCGTGCGTCAATGTGTGGATGAGGCTCTTGACTGTCTTGGTTTGATGCAAAACGCAAACGGCGGATTTTCCTCTTGGAATACCGAAAATGCAGAGAGTATTGCGCAGGTTATCGTTGCGCTGTGCTCGGTCGGAATGGATCCGGCAAAGGATGAGCGCTTTATCAAAAACGGCAAAACGCTTCTTGACGCGATGCTCCGTTTCCGGCTTTCGGACGGTGGATTTTGCCATGTCGTGGGCGACGGCGGAAATTCCATGGCTACGGATCAGGCGACATATGCGCTTGTTTCCTATTGGCGGTACGAAAACGAAATGCGATCCCTTTACGATATGCGTGCGGTCCAAAGCCAATCCGATCAGTTGCTGATCAAAGAGGCGATTGCCGCAATTTACGCAGCCGAAGATCCTGCTGACGCAAGCTTCAAAGCACAACTGAAAACAGCTCTTGCCGCTTTTCGTGCCGTACCGAAGAATGAACGGCGTTATGTCAGAAATTATGCTACGCTTGCTTCGATGATTGACATGATCGGCGGTGAGGCGGCGCTGGATACCGATACGCCGTACGTTGTTTCGATTGAGGTGACCAAACAACCGGATAAAGTCAGTTATTATGAGGGAGAGCACTTTGATCCTGCCGGTATGATTGTGACCGCGCGGTACAGCGACAGCAGCACAAAAGTTCTGACCGATTATAAGCTGTCGGAAAATGCAGGACTTGCACTTTCTGTCGATACGGTTTATGTAGTCTACGGTACGCTGAAAGCTCCTGTTTCGGTTTCCGTGCGGGAAAAGTTACCTTGGGACGGAGAGGGAACGAAAGATTCACCGTATCTTATCAAAACAGCAGAGGATTTAAATGCACTGGCTCAATATGTCAATTCCGGCAAGAGCACGACCGGTCAATATTTTTTGGTGACGGCGAACATAGACCTCAGCGACTGTGAAAAATGGACGCCGATCGGACAGAGAAGCAGCAGACAGTTTGACGGCATTTTTGACGGACAGGGTTATGCAATTGACAATTTGTATGCTGTAAGCGGAGGATTGTTCGGCTATGCCGGAACCAACGCCGTAATCCGGAATGTCGGTGTTGCAAGCGGAGAAATTAATGCTGCCAACCGTACCTTTATCGGAGGGATTGTCGGATGGAGTAACGGAGCCGACATTATTAACTGTTGGAACGGAGCGAATATCCTTTGCAGCGGCTATAGCGGAGGTATTGTCGGCACAGTGCGCGACGGCGGAAAGAGTACAGTGAAGGGTTGCTATAATATCGGTACGATAACAGCTTCCGACACAAGAGTCGGCGGTATTGTCGGTCACCTTGGCTCAACCAACAGCGAAAAAACCAATGAAGTTTTAATCCTTGATTGCTATAATGTCGGTACTATTACCGCTGCTGACGTTGCCGGAGGTATTGTCGGACAGGCGCAGAACGGACATGTTATTCAAAATTGTTATAACGTCGGTACAATCAGTGTAAACGGTGTCAATATTCTCAGCGGCGCGGGCAGCATTGTCAGCGCTACGACACGGAATAACCAGATTATTAATTGCTATTATAATTCCGAGATTAATTCTGTCGGCATTTCAAACGGTACGCAGACCGCAACCGGAAAAACAACGGCAGGAATGAAAGAAGACGCATTTTTAGCGCTTCTCGGTGAAGGATTTAAAAAAGACAGTTATGCCATTGTAAATAACGGATACCCGCTTGCCGTATGGCAGAAAACCGAGGAGGCAGATGCCGTGGATGCCGTGATTGCGATGATTGATGCGATCGAAGAGGTAACTCTCGAACGTGCACCGGAAATCGTCGCGGCAAGAAGTGCTTATGATGGCCTTGACAGTACGTTAAAACCTTATGTTTCGAATCTTTCTGCATTAGAGGAAGCGGAACAGACGCTTGCGGCAATGCAAGCCTTAGAGCAAGCCAAAAATGAGGCGCTTTGGCAGCTTGAAAACTATAAGGATCCGTCGGAATATCGTAAGGATCAGCAAAACGAGCTTGCCGATATCATTTCCGATTGTTGTACCTCCATTTCCGAGGCGACGGATATAGACGCCGTAGCTGCCGCACTCGCATCGGCAAAAGCAAAGCTCGACAGTATTCCGACAAATCGGGAGCTTACAGATCGGGAGGCGGCAAAAGCGGTTTCCGATCAAATCGATGCGATCGGAGAGATTGGTCTTGATAAAGAAGCTGCGATCCGCACCGCACGTGCTGCGTATGATGCACTGACCGATACGGCAAAAGCATTCGTCGGTAATATCGATGTGCTTGAGAATGCGGAGAAAGCGCTTGCAGTTTTGAAAGAATCGGAAAGCAAAGGGAACGATAACGGTTCTTCTCCGACGACCGGAGACCGTGACGCTGTTCTGCCGTGCCTGTTAATGCTGATAAGCCTCGGCGGTGTTATCATTACAAGAAAAAATAAGAAAACCGGTATTTGAAAGGAATGAGCATGCGGCAAAAATGCCGCATGCCCCTTTCCCACTTGAACGGAGGAATTTATAAGATGAACATCAAAAAGCGGATGACCGCTTTTGTGTGTATGTGTTTAATACTGATTCTGTCTGTTTTGGCTGCCTTATCGGTCACTGCGGCGACCGGCCCGACACTCAGCACGACATTGACGGATCATCTTGTTCAGCGCGGCAGCAAAAAGACGTTTGATGTTTGGGCGCGGAATGCCTCCGGCAATAAGATTAAGGCGGTTGTTAAGCTGAACGGACAAAAGCTTGAACCGACATGGGATGATAACGAAAAAACCAGCTATACGCTGATATTTACCAAAGAGGGTGAAAATATTGTCAGTGTTTCCGCATCATCTGACGGCGGAAAGAAAAAAGAATTAAGCTATCATATCACCTATTGTAAAGCGAATGATGGCGATGTAATCGGCACGGCTGTATGGAGCGTTGAAACCTTCAGCCTCGGCTGCGGCTATTTGATTTACCCCTTGGAGGTTCCGATATATGAGGGAGAAAACGCGGCCGAACAGCTGATTCGTTTGCTCCATGAAAACGGCTTTGTCGGTTATTATGGTGGCGATGTGAAGAAATCTTTTTATCTTGCCTATATTGCAGACGGTACGGCATGCGGAGAAAGGTACAATACATATCGGAAAAGCGGCGTTCCGAATGCGCCGCGGCAATTGAATCTTTTTCCGTCTGTTCCTTCGCTCCTCATCCCATACCTGCGGGATACCATGACTTTTTTCGACCCGGAGGATTATACAAAAAACTGGACCGGATATCTCGGTGAGTTTGCAATAACGAATGGTTCCGGATGGATGTACTGTGTGAACAACGTTTTTCCCAATGTCGGATTTGCAGACTGTTATCTTTCCGACGGAGATGTGGTCCGTGTGCAGTTTACTCTGGGATACGGGGCGGATATTGGCGGTGGCAGCGCAATGGGGAATTCGGGAAGTGTGATGTCCGGTTCCTATTATTTAACAGCGAATAAAGATGTGCTGACAAAAGCAATCAGTTCTGCACGTGCTTCGGGATTTCTTAGCCGCAGCAATGTAAAAGCGGCCTATGATAATGCTTTAAAGGCGGCAGCTACGTTGGATGCTGCCCAGGATAAAATTGATGCCGCGGCAAATGCACTGCAAAATGCGCTTGCTTCTCCGTCTCCGGATAAAACGGAGGACGAAGATAACAGCGGCAACACGGAGTATATTCCGAGAGAAACCGACAGAATTCCCGATACGGCGGACGGTGCCCATCGTGAAACCGATGCGAGCGCCTCTGCCGACGATCCAAAACTTACATCTACCCCGGAAAATACAAACACATCGGATTCATTCGCGATCTCCGATCGGGGAACCGTTACGGGTATCGACAAAATAGATACCGCAAGCGGGCAAACGAAAACGGATACCCTTTCGGGGAAATCTTTTAGCACAGCGGCCGTGATCGGGGTATCGGTGATTATTTGTATTGTTGCGCTGATAGCGGTAGGGCTGATTATTCGGATACGGAAAAAGGAAAAGAACAGCACCCATGTTGACCGGGGAGGGAAATCGGACGGATGAATAAAAGAATTGTCGGTGCGGCACTATGTATCTGCTTGTTGCTATCTTTGTTTTGTATATTTTCGAATGCGGCAAGCGCGTCCGACACAGCGCTGTCGGTAGCAAAAGAAATTATTGCATGGAAAAAGGCGGATAACGGTGCGGCCCCGGAGGATGATCTTATCAATGAAAAGTATCTTGCATTGGCCGGCACGACTCCGGGAGATTGGTATCCGATCGCGCTCGGCAGGCTTGGTATCACCGACAACAATGCAGGATATCTTTCCGTTATCAAGGATCAAATTGAAAAGCGTTACCGGAGTCCCGGCAAGCTCAGCGCCGCCAAGGCCACGGAGTGGCACCGTATTGCGTTGGCAGTTTTGTCAATGGGCGGCGATCCGACGCAATTCGGTTCGGATGAAAACGGGAATCCGATCAATCTGATTGCGGACGGCACCTACAACCGCGGGAGGACGGCATCGCTCGGCAGGCAGGGAATCAACGGCTGGATATGGGGCTTGATTGCTCTTGACAGCCTGCGATACGAAGTGCCGGTAGATGCTTACTATACGCGGGATGACATTATAATCGAGATTTTGAGGCAGCAGCTTTCGTCCGGAGGGTTTGCACTCAGCGGCAAAACGGCGGATCCGGATATTACGGCGATGGCGATCCAAGCGCTGGCTCCGTATTATAACAGCGAAAAGACATATACGTATACACAAAAGGAATCGGGACGGGAGCTTAGCCAAAATGTTCATACGGTTATTGAGGAAGCTTTGTCATGCCTTTCCCTTTTGCAGCTTGACACCGGCGATTTTGAGAGCTGGGGTACGCAAAATGTAGAAAGCACGGACCAAGTGCTGGTGGCGCTTTGCTGTTTGGGAATCGATCCGTTGACGGATAACCGTTTTATCAAAAACGGCAACACACTCCTTGATGGGATTCTGCGCTACCACATGCCGGACGGAGGCTTTATTCATTCTTTTACATATGATTCGGACAATCCCACCTCCTTGCCGGACCAATCCAACACCATGGCAGGAGAACAAACGCTTTATGCGATGGCCGCACTGTGGCGGCAACAGAACGGAATGCGCACGCTGTATGATTTCCGTCCGGAGCAAAGCGCAGCGGTATGCTCGCGCATTGCCGCACTGAGTGATCGGCTTTCGTCTGTCACGGCTGCCACGGACAAAGCAGAGCTTGCGGAGCTGCTTACGGCATTTTATTCTGTTTCGGAGAACGAGCGAAGCTATGTGCAAAACTATTGGACGCTCTCCGATGCGGCAAAAAAAGCGGGAATTGATATTAATAAAATTGCCGATACCGCAGTGGTGATTGAAGATACGGAGCGCGACCCGAACGAAACGGTTATTCTGTATTTTACAGAGTCCGACCGTCAAGCGGCGGACAGCCTTCCCGATGAATTGACCACGGAGCAGTATGTTCTGATTACGACTCTGCTTGATAAGCTGAATCGGTCCGAAGATTTCGACGGGAAAGAATTCTATCTTCAAAAATTGCAGCAAGCCAAGGCAGAGGTTGCTTCCGTACAGGTAGAGATTGACCGTATCAATGCAGATATTAAGGACAAGCTTTATCCCTTTGAGAATGTGTCTGTGAAAGATAAAAAAACGATTGACGATATTGTAGCCCGTTATGAGTCGCTGGGCGTATACGATCAAGCAAAAATCGAACGCTTTGAGGATGTTGTCAAGGCAAGGACCAAGGTGGATAATCTCCTGCGCGCATATATCATCACTGCGTGTCTGTCTGTACTTGCATCGGGCGTAGCGGTTTGCCTGGTTCTTCGGGTGAAGAAAAGACGGAAGCGCAAGGAAGCGGAAATGGAAGCTTTAGCGCAGCAATATATCGGCGAGGATAAGGATGAATCCGATTGAAAGGCGGCGATCAAAATGAAAAAGGACATCATTGCATTGTTTGCCATTATATTGATCGTGGCTGTTCTGATTCAAGGGACGAACATCCAGTCGGTCGATGAATATTATTTGACGCATATTGACGATATCACGCCGGAGAGCGAAACGGTTACGGTGAGTATCCGATGCGATACGATCCTTGATCACTATGATGATTTGGATCCGGCACTGCGCTCCGAGGAGTTTGTTCCGGCGGACGGTGTTATTTTACCGGCAACCGAATATGTACTCCGTCCGGGCGACACGGTTTTTGATATACTGGATCGCGCGGTGCGCTATAACAAGATTCAAATGGAATATCAGGGCGCCGATCGAAACAGCTACGGCAGTGTATACATTCAGGGAATTCATTATCTTTATGAGTTTTCTTGCGGCCCGCTTTCGGGCTGGATGTATCGGGTGGACGGGGAATATCCGAACTACGGCTGCTCCAAATATAAGTTGAAGGACGGGCAGACGGTTGAATGGGTTTATACCTGTGATTTAGGTCGGGATGTCGGATGTGAATGGATTGAAAGGGGTGATACACCGTGAGCGCGTTTGAGAAATATCATCCCACGGTCCTGTTTGTTTACTTTTTATCGGTGCTATTGGTTGCCATGTTTATAACCAATCCGATTTTGCAGCTTTTCGTTATGCTCGGCGGCGGCCTGTTCTGCGGTATGCTGACAAGGCGCCGGAATTTTATCGGGGATTTCGGATTCTATATTTCGATGTTTTTGCTGGTTGCCGTGACCAATCCGTTGTTTTCTCATAACGGGGTGACTCCGCTGTTTTTCTTAAACGGCAATCCCGTTACGCTGGAGGCATTTATTTACGGTATTGCCATTGCCGTGATGGTGATCGGAGTTATGCTGTGGTGCCGGTGCTTTAGTGAGGTTATGGCAAGTGATAAGATTTTATATTTGTTCGGCCGGGTTTTGCCGAAGCTTTCGTTAGTTATTTCCATGGCACTGCGGTTTATTCCGATGTTTAAGCGACAGATGCGCAAGGTGTCCTCGGCACAAAAAACGATGGGCATATATTCTTCCAAAGGGATTGTTAATAAAGTGCAAAGTGCAACGCGAGTACTGATGGCAATGATTTCTTGGTCATTTGAAAATGCGCTGGATACAGCGGCTTCGATGAAGGCGCGCGGTTACGGACTGAAAGGGAGAACCCATTTTTCGCTGTTTCGCGTTCACGCAGAGGACGGTGTTTTGTTAGCGGTAAGCGTGCTTTTGCTCGGTTTGACGCTTATCGGAACAGCGACCGGAGAAATTGCATTTTATTATTATCCGCGGATCGGAGAGCTGCCTGCATCACCGATGGCAATCATAACGTATATCGCATCAGGCATATTGTCGTTTTTACCCTTTATTATAGAAGAGAAGGAGATGCTCACATGGAAATACTGCATATCGAAGATTTAAGCTTTCGTTATCCTCGGGCGGAAAAAGAGGCTTTGGAACATATTCATCTTCAGATTAACAGTGGAGAATTTGTCGTTATATGCGGGGAATCCGGCTGCGGAAAAACCACTCTGTTACGCTTGTTAAAACGGGAGCTTGCACCGTCCGGTGAAAAAAAAGGCCGAATTTTATATTGCGGAACGGAGCAGGGGGAGCTTAGTGAACGGACGGCTGCTGCTGAGATCGGATACGTTCTGCAAAATCCGGATAATCAGATCGTGACCGACAAGGTGTGGCATGAGCTTTCCTTCGGCCTTGAAAATCTCGGTGTGCCGACGGATGTAATTCGCCGCCGGGTCGGCGAAATGGCAAGCTATTTCGGCATTCAAAACTGGTTTCGGAAAAAGACCGATGAATTGTCGGGAGGGCAGAAGCAGCTGCTTAATTTGGCTGCCGTGATGGTAATGCAGCCGAAGGTTTTGATCTTGGACGAGCCGACCAGCCAGTTAGACCCCATCGCGGCATCTGATTTTATTGCCACTTTGAAAAAGCTGAACCGTGAGCTCGGCCTAACCATTCTGTTAGCAGAGCATCGCTTGGAGGATGTTTTTCCCATTGCCGACCGCGTGTTGCTGATGGATCACGGTAAGATCCTGCTGAATGATATACCGGAGCGGATTGGTGAGCAGCTTCTCGCACACAAAAAAGTTCATCCGATGTATGCAGGGCTTCCGAGCGCCGTGCGAATCTATCACGGACTTCCGGCTGACAAAAAGGACGGATTATGTCCGCTGACCGTCAGAGAGGGTCGTGATCTTCTTGAACGACACTTTCCGATGGCATCACCGAAGTCTTTTACCGCCGAATATCGGCACAGCAGCGATGCGGCCGTTCTGCTTAAAAATGTTTGGTTTCGTTATGAGAGGGAATTGCCGGATGTGCTGCGCGGCACCTCGCTCACGGTATATTCCGGAGAGCATTACTGTATCCTCGGCGGAAACGGCAGCGGCAAGACAACCCTGCTTAACGTGATATCGGGTCTGAATAAAGCCTATCGGGGAAAGATTTATATCGACGGTAAGCCGATCAAGGACTATAAGGGGAATTCTCTCTATCGGCAAAATCTTGCCTTTTTGCCGCAAAATCCGCAGGCTGTTTTTATTAAGTCTTCTGTGCGTGACGATTTCGGCGAGGTTTTGGAAGCGCTTGATATCCCGAAAGCCCACCGTGCGGGGCGGATAGAGGCCGTTGCCGAAAAAATCGGAATCAGCCGTTTGCTCGATTGCCATCCGTACGACCTCAGCGGCGGCGAACAGCAGAAATGCGCGCTGGCCAAAATGCTGCTGTCCGAGCCGAAAATTCTGTTGTTGGACGAGCCGACAAAGGGCATAGACGCCGGAGCCAAGCAGCGCCTGAAGGGGATTTTAGCGGAGCTGAAGAATGATGGGATCACACTTTTGACAGTTACGCACGATGTGGAGTTTGCTGCTGACTGTGCAGACCGCTGTGCGCTGTTTTTTGACGGAGAGATTGTATCGGAAGATGTGCCGCAGGTGTTTTTTTCCGAGAATAATTTTTATACAACGGCAGCCAACCGTATCGCAAGACAGTTTTTCCCGTATGCTGTGACCTGTGAACAGGTGTTGGCATGTTGCAGAGGAGAAAGCAACCGATGAAAAAATGGTTTTCCTATCTTATTCTTTGTGTGCTGGTTCCGACGGTAATTATCAGCGGTGCACTGCTGTTTCGGGATAAGCAGTATGCCTGGATATCGCTTTGTGTAGCGGTAATGTCATGCGTACCGTTTTTTCTGCATTTCGAACGAAATGAAACCGACGTAAAAAGATTGATTCTGATTGCCGTTATGGTCGCCTTGTCCGTGATCGGACGGATATTATTTGCGATGGTTCCGGGGTTTAAGCCGGTTACGGCAATGGTGGTGATCACGGCTATGTATTTCGGCGGAGAGGCCGGTTTTATGACCGGTGCGCTTTCTGCCGTAATCTCGAACTTTTATTTTGGGCAGGGGCCGTGGACTCCGTTTCAGATGTTCAGTTGGGGCATTATCGGTTTGATTGCGGGCCTTATTGCATCTCTGTTGCGTCGCAGTCGGATCGCGTTAGGCGTTTACGGTATTTTCTCCGGTGTATTGTTTTCTTTTTTGATGGATATATGGACAGTGCTGTGGGCAGACGGGTATTTTAATTTTCCTCGCTATTTTGCCGCCATTGCATCCGCGGCTTCGTTTACTGCTGTTTATGCGGTATCGAATGTTATTTTTCTGTTGCTGTTTGCAAAACCCATCGGCAAAATATTAGATCGAATCAAAGTGAAATATGCATTGTAGCATAGAGTATGCTTTCTATATCCGATTTTTACAGCTGCGTTGAGCGGCTGTTTTTTTTATCGGCGCAATATAAAAAACGGAAGACGGAATTTTCAAAAGAAAATTCCGTCTTCCGGGATAAGCGACGAATCGAAAGAGTGTTGTTTTCAGATATCCGATTCGTGTTCGTTGTCCTTGTGTACGTCTGTTTCATCGGCATCGCTACTGCGGTCTTCCGATGGAGATTCCGATTGCTTCTCTTGTTTCGTTTCATCTGTGCCGGATGCTTCGACGGTATCGGAAGCCTCGGTTGTATCGGTCGTATCGGGAGCTTCTGCAGTACCGGGTGTCTCAACGGTATCGGAAGTCTCGGCTGTGCCGGGGGTCTCAATGGTATTGGGAGTTTCCTCGGTGCCGGGGGTTTCGGTTGTGTTAGGCGTTTCGGTTTGCGCCGGTGCCGGTGTTGGCACGGTGGTGTCGTTGCTTGGTGCTACGGCACTGACCGATCTTATATTGCTGACCTTGATTGTGCTGCCGGTATTCAAAGGTGTGACTCCGGGCATCCGTTCTTCAACATCACCCCAAATCGGTTCGACCTTTATGATAATTGTGTCGACGGTTTCATTGGATACAGTGACGGTATACGTGCCTTTTCCGATATCTGCAGTATAGTAAACGGTTCCGGTGGTTTCACCGTTTTTAAATACGGTAATGCAGCAGTAGCCCTTGGAGGAGGCGTTATCATTGTTTGCCGCATCAAGTCTCAGTGTATATGATGTGTTCGGTGCAAGGTCTTTGGCGGTATATTTGCCGTTTTCATCAGGCGTTAAAACTATGGCTTGGCCGCCACTGGGAGTAACACTTGCATTTTCCAGTCGGAAAGTTGCACTCTGTATTTTTTCTGTGCCGACCGAAGAGGACGCGGTAAACCATGCCCAGCTTACCCCGCAGAGGCAAAGGGCGCAAATGCAAATGCCGATTACGGACGGTGCGAGGATATGCAGAATTACATCCGGCCGTTTTTCTTTCTTGATTTGTTTCGGACGGTCGAAGAAAATTCGGTATACCTTTGCCACATTCCGCTCCGTTACAAAGGGAATCAGCTTAAGATACCGGCAACGAAGTTTTTTGTGCCAGTGGTCATAGTTACTGTTATCTTTGGCGCGACTCATTTCCCATAGAATATATTCCTTTTCCCGATTGAAGCTGTGGAGAAATTCTGCAATTTTACATATGATCAGCAGGAAAGCGGATACAATCAATACGATTGAGAAGATAACAGCACCGTTATTATTTTCCATTATGTTTGTATCTCCTTTCTGGTGGTTTAACTTTATTCGGCAATCAAAAGACATAACACACGGTTTATGCCCTTTGATTGCCCCTCCACCCGAAGGTGGAGAGGACTTGAAGCTTATAGATTATTATTCCGGAACAACATTGTACCAATCGCCGTTCTGAACGACCTTGTAGCCGTCGGCGACGAAGATTTCGCCTTCGCCGACAGTGACGTTGGACGGGTCAAACTTGTAGAACGAACCGCCCTTAACGGTGATAGTGGCAGTGTCGTTGTCATTGCAGTTCAGCGTCCACTCCGGGCTGACGCACTTAAAGGTACCGCCTTCAATGGTGATCTTCGCACTATCCTCCGCATAAATCAGGGACAGCGCGGAACCCGCGGGAGCCTGGTTTGCAAATTCGCCGCCCTTGATGGTGATCTCAGATCTTCCGGAGGCGCAGACGGCCATCGCATAATTGCTGACATAGGTGCCGTAAACCGTTGTAGCATCTACAGTAATCTTGGCAGTACCCGTTCCGTGAATTGCACCGGCTGTGCCGTTTGCCTGAATGTTGCCGGTCACAGTATGTTCGCCGTCGGTGTATTCCACACGATTGAGAACGGTAGCCGCATTTGCATCGTAATCGGTGCCGAAGCTATCGCTTTCCACAGTCGCCTGCGTAGCGCGCACCTCAATGCCGAGGCCGGAGACAGAGGAAGGTCTGACCCTTGAAGCATTGGCTTCGTTACCGACAGATGTGGGCATATAGATTGCCACGGCGAAGGGCTTAGACTGTTCTCCGGCTTTCAGCATGACCCAATCGTTGGTCAGCATGACATCCTTCGCCAAAGTCTTTTCGGTGGCTGCAATGGCAGTCCAAACATCCTCGCGGCTTGTAAACTTGGTCTCGGTCTCGACAGTGCCGATCTTCAGATAATTGTCCACACGGTACCAATCGCCGTTAACATTTTTCCCTCTGTTGGAGGTGTAGTTTTTGGAGAAGCCGGCCTCATATTTCAGAGCCAGATTGCCGGCGTTTACAATCTTCAGATAGACCACCTGTGTGTAACCCGGCTCCCACAGGGCATTGTCGTCAAAGAGCTTGGTCTGATCGGTGGCTTCCTTCCACTCAACCATATCGGTGCTGTACATGAGCTTGACGTCCAGGTTGCCTGCCTGAATCTTGTTGACACCGGTGGATGCGGTGTCGGTGAACCACGCAAAGGTAGTGCCGATGAGCATTGCCACGCACATAAAGATAGCCAGTATGCTGATAATCAATGCCCGCTTGGTAGATTTGCTGTTTGTCATTATGTTTTACCTCCTTATTCTAGTTTTTTCAATGACAATATGTAAACACTGGTTTTACAGTGATTACACCGTAGTGATGTCGGACGGCGTCTCGTCCTTTTGTGTCGGCGTTTCGCCGTTACTTTTCGCCATCTGCGCTTTCATTTGCAGAAACAGAATGAGAATACAAACGATATAGCCGGCTCGTACATTTTCATCGGTTCCTCATTCAGTTTCCACTCAGCTTTTATCCCATCATGTGCGGCAAATACTTACTTGCGTGATTTCCTCCGTGATACGATGACTACTGCTGCGATGATGCATAATGCAGCGATCATGATCGCTATGATCATTCCTACAGGCGTGCTGTCGCCGGTATTCGTATGGCTGCCGCCGTTTGCGCCGGGATCGTCGCCCTTCGAAGGATCATCCTTCTTCACCTGCTTGTTGTTGAAGACGATATGATCATCCTCTGATGCACTGCTCGTCACGCTGAGCGTGCCGTCTTTGTTGTCTTTTACCGATACATGCACGCTGTGGCCTGCGGTATCGAAGATCGTGTTCGCATCGCGGCCGCCTGCCGGAACGACTTCACGGATCACATAATCGTGTTCGCCCGGTTCGGAGTAAGTGATCTGACCGAAATCGACGCTTCCTGCCTTGCCTGCCTCCGCTGCGGCATTAGTGCCTGTAGCGATCACGGCCTGCTCGCCGTCTTTCATCTCCAGAAGCTCGAACCGGAATTCGCCTTCCCTGAGATCACGCCCTGTCAGGATCTTGTCGACCCTGAACATAGTGCCGATATCGACAGTCTTGTCCTCTATGCCGTAAGTGTTGACAAAGCTGAATGCCTCTTCTTCATTTATATCCTCGACATAGAACCGTTTTTCGCTGTCGCTGTATTTTACCGTCACGTTCACGTCCCTGCTGACATTGCTGTCATTAGTGACACCTGCAAAGCTGCCGCTTTCCGTGATCGTGTACCTGAACGTGCGAGTCCTCATACCGTCTTCGTCAGGCTCGATGCCCTCAAAATCGGAAGCCTGCAGGACTATACGGCCAAAGTCGATCTCACCTGTCACACCGTTGACAGCCTCAGTCATTTCC
>CAKRMZ010000003.1 GCA_934365155.1 uncultured Eubacteriales bacterium
TATATATGCAGGATTTTCCCTGAAAGGAATTCAAAACGAATGAATGAAAGTAAAGGATCTTATCAGCAAATATGGGATCAGGTTTTGGAAATTATCGGCGATAAATTTTCCGCTCCCATCATGGATCTTTGGTTTAACTGTCTCTCTCTCGAATTTTTAAGTGACCAGTATGCCGTTTTAGTCACCAAAGAAGACTATAAACGGGATATTATCCAAAGCAAATACAGCGAATATATTTCAAAATGTTTTGAAACCGTACTCGGATTTGACGTTATGACACTCATCTATTCCAGCGAAAAATTCAAAGGCGATCCCGGTCCCATTCTCTCCAATATTCATGAGCGTATGGACAAAGGAATTCCCCTTTTGCCGGGACTTGACTCCGCTCTTTCAATTACACCGAAAGAAATCGATGACACGGAGGAAACTCAAAGTCCCGCCGAAGAGTCGGATTCCGCCGAGGAAAGCAACGAACCGACCTACTATGTTTCCGAAGGCGGCTCTCAAAATAACATTAAAAGCCTTTTTACCTTTGAAAATTTCATTGTCGGCTCTTCAAACACATTGGCCTACGCTGCCTGCGTGGCAGTATCGAAAAAACCAGCGGTCCTCTATAACCCCTTATTTATCTACGGACCCAGCGGACTCGGAAAAACACATCTTCTGTATGCCATTATCAATACCATGTCCGAGCGATTCCCGAAATCCCGGATTGTGTATGTGAAAGGCGAAACCTTTACTAATCAGCTCATTGAAAGCATCACCTATAAAACCACCGGTGAATTCCGTCAGAAGTTTCGGAAAGCCGACGTGCTTTTAATTGACGACGTCCAATTCATCGCAGGAAAGGTTGCCGTTCAAGAGGAAATATTCCACACCTTCAATGAACTTTACGAAGCTGGAAAACAGATTATCTTTACATCTGACCGTCCTCCCAAGGATATCAATCCTTTAGAGGACCGAATCAAAAGCCGTTTTGAGCAAGGCTTGATTGTGGATATTCAGCCCCCGGACTTAGAGCTCCGAATTGCAATTTTAAAGCGCAAAACACAGGAAATGGGAATTGTCGTTCCTAATGAAGTATTAAGCTTTTTAGGCGATAAATTAGACAGCAATATCCGGCAGATTGAAGGAATCATTAAAAAACTCCGCGCATTTTGCCAGCTCAACAATTCTCAGATCACCTTAGAGCTTGCACGAAATTCCATCAATGATATTATCAGCGGAGTGGAACCGGTGGAAATCACCATTGATAAAATTTTTGCAAAAACCGCCAAAAAATACGGCGTTCAGGTTTCGGATATCAAAGGAAAAAAACGAACCAACGAAATTGCTCAGGCACGTCACATCTGCATTTATTTGATCCGAAATCTGACAGAGCTTTCTTATCCGTCCATCTGCAAACTTTTAAATCGCGATCACAGCACAGTTATGTCATCAATCGAACAAGTGGAAAAGAAAATGAAAGAAAGCATCTCTTTTGATTCCGAAATCAAAGATTTGATGAAAGAAATTAAAAATAACTGATTTTCCACACCTTCTGTTGAGAATATTCTGTTTTTTCTGCGGACAAGTTTTGTGCAAAATCGCCTGTGAATTCTGTGGGGTTTTCCTTTTTGTGGATAACTGATTTTTATCAACAATTTCCTCACATGGAAAATTACAGGATTCTTCACAGGAAGATTGTCCCAAAGTATCGATTTTTTGCAGGATTCAGAACTTTTCAACAAAATATACAGGCTCTACTACCTCTACTATTACGAATCTATATATTATTTTATATGATATATACATCCGCAATTTTCCAAAAAAGGAGAACATGCATTATGAAGCTGATATTTAATAAATCTACATTGCAAAAAGCCATTGCACCGGCACTTTGTGCCATTGCCTCCAATACATCGATTCCGGCAACAGAGGGAATCCAGTTTAAAGCGGATGATATGAGCAATCAGTGTCAGCTCACAAGCTTCGATCTCTCCAAAGGTGTACGCAGTACGATTGAAGCACAGGTAATTAAGGGCGGCTGTGTTATTATTAATGCTTCAAAGCTCAGTCAGATTGTCAAAGCAATGCCGGGCGATATCACAATTGATGTTGATTCTAATTATGTGGCTAAAATTTCGAGCGGAAGAAGTGAATTTTCCATTCATGTACTTCCCGGAGAGGATTTTCCGAATTTACCGGAGTTACGCGGCGATCGGGGCTTTGAAATCTCTCAAAAGACACTCAAAAAAATGATCAGTCAAACGATTTATGCAGCTGCAATCAACGATATGCGTCCTGCACTGAACGGAGAATTTATAAAAATTCAGGATAATCAAATTACCATGGTTAGCTGTGACAGCTTCCGCATTGCGATCAAAGAAGAAATTTCGGAAATCGGCAATAAATGCGCCGAAAAGGGAGAAATGAATTTTTCGTTTATAGTTCCTACCAAAACAATGAGCGAGCTTCATCGTCTTCTTTCCGATGATGAGGACGCGAAAGTAACGGTTTTGCTTTCCCGGAAGCATGTAATCTTTTTCTTAGATGATCTGATTTTCTTTTCCCGTTTGATAGACAGCGAATATATCGATTATGCGCGTTTTATTCCCAATGAATTCAAAACGACATGCATTATAGAAAAGGACGAGCTTTTGGGCAGCTTGGAGCGTGCCTCTTTGGTCACGGAAGATCGCACCTTAGGACAAGAAAAGGGACCGGTAAAACTGAGTTTCCAAGAAAATTCATTGGTGGTATCCAGTGTATCGGTATCCGGTACTTCTTTTGATGAGATTCACACTCAAAACACAGGAGATATGCTTACCATCGGATTCAATTGTCGTTATCTTATGGATTCTATCCGGGCGACAGACAGTGAAAAAATCAAACTTTCTCTGATTTCTCCGCTGATGAGTATGATTGTTGAGCCGGTTTACGGAGAAGATGAAAATCCGAGCGGAAAATTTATATTTGCCGTCACGCCGGTGCGCATGAAAGATACGAAATAATGATTTGCCGTGAAACGGAATATTATAATTTTCGAAATATTAAAGAAAAGAATATTAAATTCAGTGACCGAGTCAATGTGATTTACGGAGATAACGCGCAGGGAAAAACCAATATTTTAGAAAGTATTTATCTTTTTTCATCCACCAAAAGCTTCCGGACCAAAAAAGAAGAGGAACTGATTTCCTTCGGAAGCGACCGTGCAGAAATAAAAATGCTCTATTATTCGGAAAAAACGGAAAACAAAATGAGCATTCAATATTTTAAAAATGAAAAACGGTTGCTAAAGAAAAACGGTGTGACGATGGAAAAGGTCAGCGAATTTATCGGAAATTTTCGCTCTGTTCTTTTTTCTCCCGATCATTTATCTATGGTGAAGGACGGACCTTTTTACCGAAGAAATTTTTTAGATATGGCCATTGCGCAGATTCGACCGTCCTATGTGCGATTTTATCAGAAATATTCTGCGATTTTACGTCAGAGAAACTGTCTGCTTCGTGAGGCGTCCAAAGGAACGGGCCTTAGCGATACGATTGAAATTTTTGATATTCAGCTTGCTCAGGCGGCATCTGTCATCGCCGTGATGAGGCAGGAATACTTACAAAAACTCGAAGAGGCTGCGGCAAAAATATACAGTGAAATCGCTCTGCAGAAAGAGAAATTTGAGATCATTTATCAAAGCGAAGAAATGAAAGAAAAGGCAGATAAAGATACTTTTTTACAATTTTATTTGAAGAAGTATTCGGAGAACAAGGAGAGAGAGATTCGTTACGGAACAACGCTTTTCGGTCCGCACAGAGATGATTTTTCTTTTTATCTTGACGGGAATGATGCTCGTTTGTATGCTTCACAAGGGCAGGCACGAAGTATTGTATTGGCGCTGAAATTAGCCGAGGGAGAACTTTCAAAGGAATTGTGCGGCGAATATCCGGTGTTCCTTTTGGATGATATTTTAAGTGAACTGGATATGCACAGACAAAGCTTTCTTCTTTCTCTCATTTCAGACCGACAGATTATTATTACGAGCTGTATCGACGAAACACTAAAGAGTTTTCCGCAGGCAAATCAGATTTGTATCCGGAACGGAAAAGTAGAGCAGTAGCAGAGAGAGGCGGCCTTTTTTATGTATTTGCATATCGGAAAAGATACATTGATTCGTCAGCGGGATATCATTGCGATATTTGATATGGATAATGCAACCGTATCGTCAATAACCAAAGATTTTATTCATGAAAAGAAAAATCGAATTCGCATTGAAAACGTGTGCGATGATATTCCGAAATCATTTGTGCTTTGCGAAAAAAACAAAGAGTATATACTTTATATATCACAGCTATCCTCGCAGACTTTGTTGGGAAGGATCAATAAATCAAGCTTAGGAATAATTTGGAATAAAGAGGAACAACTATGGAAGAATTGAACGAAAAAAAGCCGGATTACGGCGAAAATCAAATTCAGGTGTTGGAGGGACTGGAGGCTGTACGCAAACGTCCCGGAATGTACATCGGTTCTACATCGGTACGCGGCCTTCACCATTTGATTTATGAAATAGTGGACAATTCGATTGATGAAGCGTTAGCAGGCGAATGTACACATATCGTGGTAAAGCTGCATAAGGATCAGTCGGTTTCCATTCAGGATAACGGGCGCGGTGTTCCGGGAGGAATCCATTCCAAAATGCATATTCCGACACTGGAAGTGGTATTCACGGTGCTTCATGCCGGAGGAAAATTCGGCGGCGGCGGATATAAAATTTCGGGAGGACTTCACGGGGTAGGCGCTTCGGTTGTAAACGCCTTAAGTGAATGGGTCGAAATTGAAAACTGCAACGGAGGAAAGCTTTATACAGAGCGCTTTTCCAGAGGAAAGGTGGAAAGAGCTTTCCGTTGTGAGGGAGACTGCGGCAGTCGACGCGGCTTGTATGTCCGTTTCTTGCCGGACAGCGAAATTTTTGAAGATACGCATTTTGATTATGAGACCATTTTAAACCGAATGAGAGAGCAGGCATTTTTAAATGCCGGTGTATCGATTGAGGTGATTGATGACCGAGGAGAAGAACCGACGTCCGAGGTGTTGATGTATGAAGGCGGCGTTGCAAGCTTTGTGGAATATCTCAACAATCTCAAAGGAGTAACTCCCTTGCATGATGTGGTATATCTGCGAGGAGAAAAAGGCGACGTATCAGCGGAAATCGCATTTCAATATAACGACAGCTACAATGAAACTCTGATGACTTTTGCCAACAATATTCATACAATTGAGGGCGGAACGCATGAGACCGGATTTAAAAACGCGCTGACAAAGGTTTTAAATGATTACGGACGAAAAAAAGGAATATTGAAGGATGACGATAAAAATCTGAGCGGCGAGGATGTCCGAGAGGGAATCTGCGCAGTGGTAAGCGTCAAACTGCCGGAGGCTCAATTTGAGGGACAGACCAAGGCAAAGCTCGGAAACTCCGACATTCGTACGATGGTAGATAATTTGGTTACCACAAAGCTCGGAGAATTTTTGGAAGAAAATCCTCAGGTCGGCAAAAATATTATCGAGAAATCCATTGCGGCTTTCCGCGCAAGAGAGGCTGCTCGAAAGGCCAGAGAGCTTACGCGGAGAAAGAGCGTCCTTGAGGGATCTACTTTGCCGGGTAAACTGGCAGATTGCCATGAACGCAATTCAGAGTTCACAGAGCTTTATCTGGTAGAGGGTAATTCTGCGGGAGGAAGCGCCAAGGACGGGCGGGACAGTCAGTTCCAAGCAATTTTACCGATGCGCGGTAAAGTATTGAATGTGGAAAAGAGCCGTCCGGACAAAGTGTATATCAATTCCCAATTGATACCGATTATTCAAGCATTGGGATGCGGAATCGGCGATGAATTTGATATTTCAAAGCTTCGTTACGGCAAAATTATTATTATGGCCGATGCCGATGTCGACGGTTCCCATATCCGTATTTTGCTTTTGACGTTCTTCTTCCGTCATATGCGGCAATTAATTGATGACGGGCATGTTTATCTTGCTCAGCCTCCGCTTTATAAAGTATATAAAGGTAAACAAATCCGGTATGCTTTTTCGGATGAGGAGCGCGATCAGCGAATTGCCGAGCTCGGTGGAAATGCCGAAGCGGAACGGTATAAGGGTCTTGGTGAGATGGACGCAGAGCAGCTTTGGGAAACAACTATGGACCCGGAAAAGCGCACCCTGTTGAAAGTAACGGTAGAGGATGCCATGGCATGCGATCAAGCTTTCTCGGTGTTAATGGGAGACAAGGTTGATCCCCGAAGGGTATTCATTGAACAGAATGCAAAATATGTTACCAATCTGGATATATAAAACATTAAATTCATAACAAAAAGGACATCAACCGAAGTTGATGTCCTTTTTTATGTTGAAATTATTTTACATAGAAATAAAGATAATACAGCACGACCGTGGCCGCGATACAAACAACAAACAATGCGGCAAGGAAAAGAAAGTGTCTTTTATCCATTTTCATTTTGGACTGTTCCGGCGATACCAAAGAGAGAGACCGCAAAAAAGGCATCATGGAGTTCAAGAACAGGACCAGTAAAATAGATTGTGCCGGATATAGAATAATGTTTTTGACCACCTTCGGAATACTCAAAAAAGCAGTGCTCTTGCCGTAAAATTTC
This sequence comes from uncultured Eubacteriales bacterium, assembly GCA_934365155.1. Taxonomy (GTDB): domain Bacteria; phylum Bacillota; class Clostridia; order Oscillospirales; family CAG-272; genus RGIG8399. Next base: position 6,642 of record CAKRMZ010000003.1, read on the forward strand.
ATCATATAGAAAATATTGATAAACGAATCAAACAGAATCGTGCAGAAAATCGTAACGGCAAAGCGTGAAAGAAATACACGCACAGTGGAAAGCTTGCTCCGATATAAAAACAGGGCAAAGATGAGCGATCCTAACATTTCGGACACTGTGTACGGAAAGAACCACGGACCACTCGGAAATAGAAGATATCCGATGGAATCACTGATGCAACCGCCGAGAAGTCCCAGCAGCGGACCGTAAATCATGGATCCTAAGGCATTAAAGAAAAATCCGAATGTGATGTAGCAATTGCTGATGGCCGGTATCGGAATTCGGTACGCTTTGACTACAATACGCAACGCCGTGATAACGGCACAGATTACAAGCATACGCACATCGGTGAATTCTTTGGCCGCCGATTGCCAATATCCTTTGCAGAATGGGTGAGTGAACAGACGTGTTCGTTGGGAGGAATTGGATAAGCTTTGCATGAAAAACTCCGTTTCTATGAACTCGTCCCGCTGTTTAATATATCAAGCTTTGGTCGATATATGGGATAGCGAGATGCGATCTTTGCACCGCAAGACAGAAGTTACATGTCTTTTCGTCCTGCAGACAACTCTCCGTTCCGCAGGCACTTGACGCGCAAAAATCTACTCTATTCATATATATAATATATAAAATTTTGAGAGCCGATGGGAATAAAGAAGGAATGACGTATCAGTCATGAATTCGCAAGGTGGAAAGAAGCTCGTTAAAATGAGTGTGTTGCGCCTCGCTGATGTCATCCACCTCTAAAAAGTAAATTTGCACAAATCCGCGAGCGGTATTAAAGAAGTATACACCGCCCTGTCGAATTTTGTCTCCGGAAAAAGGGATATACTTTGCATCATATCCGCAGATCTCTGCTTTTTGTGTTTTTTGTACCGAAAAATCCGAAAGAGTAGCTAAAATTGTTTTTTCTGCTTCACTCATTTTTTGTCGTTGCCCGGTATAAGCAATTTCTGCCGAATACGCTTCGGGACAATAAACAGAAACTTGGTTCGGTTCTTCCACATCAATTTCGACAATATCCGTGCCGGATTGATAAAAAAATGTGATAAGTCCGTTGTTTGCGCTGTAGAGCGCTCCCGGATAGGAAAGGGAGGATGCATCAGCGGCTTCTTTTGCGTGATCTTCCGCCGTTTGATTGCAGCTGCAAAGTCCGATGCATGTAAGCAAGGACAAAAAAATCACGAGGCATTTCCGAAGGGAAGAGAGAGTCATCCGTCAAAATCTCCTTTCTCAGATGAACAAATCATCCATATGTATTTTTATCTGATAGCGTGAGTCCATTTGCTGAAGCTTCTTTGTCAGCTCATCGCATATGGCTTGCTTTTGATGCGGTTTAAACTGTGCGGGGACGGCCAAATCAAAAAGAACGTTGATTTGATTTTCGCCGTCCGTGATTCGAAAATCGTGCAGCGAACAAGCCGGATTAATGGAGGATAGAATTTCCTCGGCGGCTTTGTGAATCCGATTTGTTTTTTCGCACTGCGTTGAAATCGGGTCCATATGAATCACTATGGTAATTCCGGTTTGTTCTTGAATCCGGGTTTCCGCTTCATCAATAATTTCATGCATGCGGACAATATCAACGGTGTCCGGCACTTCGGCATGGACCGAAGCAAATACCCGTCCGGGTCCGTAATCATGAACAATCAGATCATGAATGCCGACCACATTTTCTGCTTGCATCAAAAGGGTTTTCAGTTGCTGTACCAGTTCCGGTTCGGGCGGACGTCCGAGCAGGGTGCTGATCGTGTCTTTTGCAAGACAGAAGCCGTTGTAAAGAATTAAAGCCGAAACCAAAATGCCGGCAACCGCGTCGAAGGGAAACGAGATAAAATGTCCTAACACGGTAGACAGAATCACGGCTAAAGTAGCATAGACGTCGGAGATGCTGTCGGCAGATGCTGCGCGAATCACATCGGAGCCGGATATGCGCCCGAGATAACGGTTGTAAGAAAACATCCAAAGCTTGATTGCCACCGAGAGGCACAGCAGTAAAAGTATCGGTAGGGAAAAAACAACCTTTTCGGGAGAAAAAAGCTTCGATAGGGAATTCTTGCCGAGCTCAAAGCCCATAAAAAGAATGACAAACGAAATAATCAGTGCAGTAATATATTCAATTCGACCGTGCCCGAAGGGGTGCTCCTTGTCGGGCGAGCGGCTGCTCATTTTTGCGCCGACTAAGGTAACGGCAGAGGTGCCGAGATCCGACAGGTTGTTAAAGGCATCGGACTGCACGGCAATACTGCCCATGATCAGGCCGGCCGAAAGTTTGATTGCGAACAGCACAAGATTGCAAACCATGCCCAAAATACCGGAAAGCATGCAATATTGCTGCCGCAAAACGGGGTCGGATGAATTTTCGGCAGAGGGAATAAAGCGTTTGATCAGTAGCTTAATCATTGAATTTCAAAAATCCTTTGTCCTCAAGATAGCTTTTCAATCCAGCTTTCCGGTTGCGAAAGTATGATGTTTTCCTGCTCGCCGCTTTGCATATTTTTCAAAACGGCACAATCGCTCTGCAGCTCGTTGTCTCCGATGACGATAATATAGGAGGCACCGATTTTATCGGCGTATTTCATTTGCGCCTTCAAACTGCGCGAACAGATGTCGCTTTCGGCACGGATGCCGGCATGACGCAGTTTTTGTGCAGTGACGGCAGCAAAGGTCTCGGCGCTTTGGCCCATAGAAGCCAGATAAACGGCGGGGTGATCATCGGAGGTGTCGATTTGCACACCGGATTGTTTCATGGCTTCAATCAACCGAGTGATGCCGGCGGCAAAGCCGATTCCGGCAAGGCTCGGACCGCCGAGCTGGCTGACCAGTCCGTCATAGCGCCCGCCTCCGAGAATGGTGCTTTGTGCGCCGATGCTCGGAACAATAAATTCAAAGACCGTGCGGGTGTAATAATCCAAGCCGCGCACGATTCCCGTGTCAATGACATAAGGGATGTTCATCTGATTCAGCTCATTGCAAAGCGCATCCATGTGAGTTTGGCAGTCGTTGCAAAGATGTTGAATGCTTTTGGGCGCCTCGGCGGCAATGGCTTTGCAGACGGGACTTTTGCAATCAAGAATGCGCATCGGATTTTTTTCAAGGCGTTCGCGACAAGTGTCACAAAGCTCATCCCGATGTGCTTCCAAATAGGATCGGAGCGCACTGTGATACTGCGGACGGCAGTTTTTGCAGCCGATGGAGTTTATATGCAAAACGGCATTTGTGATACCGATCGTTTTCAGAAAGTCGTGTGCCAGCGCTAAAACCATGGCATCGGCGCTTGGGGATTCTGCCCCGAACATTTCGATTCCGAACTGATAAAATTCGCGGCTTCGTCCGGCCTGCGGCTTTTCATAACGGAAACAGTTAATCAGATATGCCAGTTTCAGCGGCATGGCATCATAGCATTTTCCGTTTTCGATAATGCTGCGGACAATGCCGGCCGTTCCCTCCGGGCGCAAGGAGAAAGAGCGGTGTTCCCGATCCTCAAAAGTGTACATTTCCTTTTGGACGACGTCTGAGGTGTCACCGACGCCGCGTGCAAACAGCTCGGTTGCCTCAAAGGTCGGAAAACGGATTTCATGGAATCCGTAGCGTTTGCAGACCGCGCGGGCCGCGTTTTCGATATGCAGCCATATCGGCATATCCTCGGGAAGGATATCCATGGTTCCGCGAGGCTTTTGGATAATGGTTTTTTTAGTTTTTTCCATGGTGATCTCCGTATTTTCTGAAAATTTGCGGATAAATTCGCAAATATAAAATTTCGAATAATTTCTTTCATTATAGCAAAAAAACCAATGAATGTAAAGAAATGCATCAAAATTTATGTTGACAAGCCGAAAAAACTTTGCTATAATAGATTTCGCAGCAAATAAGCTACTATGGCTCAGTTGGTAGAGCACATCCTTGGTAAGGATGAGGTCATCGGTTCGACTCCGATTAGTAGCTCCATGGGATGTCCGATCGGGCATCCTTTTTTTGTGCATCAATTGAGGGCTTTATAAAAACAAAAGACGGCTGTTCGGTCAAGAACAAGTCCGTCTTTTTTGATTTTAATCAACAATTACGCCGGCCATCTCTTCCGCGGAAATTCGGTAAACAGCGCCGTCGATTCCCTTGGCCTTCAACGCTTCAATAACCGATTCGCGCTCATATCGGCAGCCCGTCAATGCGTCTCCGATTGTTGTTGCATCTAAAGTCGAGAAGAAATCTCCGTATACTGTGGCATGGCGGATGATTCCGTTTTGTACGTCAATTTTAAATTGAATTTTTCCTCCGGCAAAGCGACCCGAACGGTCAATGTTGAACTTGGGATCCGCGCCGAAAATGCATTCCCAATTCTGAAAATGCTCACGGGCAAGCTCCCGAATCCGCGCGTCATCCTGCGGTGTTACGGTGTAGGTATTTTGACTGCCTCCCATAATATGACGGATCATGCTTTCTTTGAAGCGTTCGGCGCTCATCGGAGCAGGGAGATGCTCTGCAATATTGGTTACCCGTTCGCGGACCGATTTGATGCTCTTGGATAAAATCTTATAATGATCGACGGTGGTGGCGGCTACCATTTGTTCGATATCGGTGTCGAACAAAAGCGAGCCGTGGTGGACAATGCAGTCCGCCAGACGGTATTGTGCATTCCCGGAGAATTTGCGTCCGTCAATCGTCAGATCATTTCGCCCGTTAAAGCAGGCATTGACGCCGAGCTCACGCAGCGCATCAACGACCGGTGCAATATATTGGTGGAATTCGATTTCCGAGGCGTCCTTATGCTGAATGAAGGTGAATTGCCATCCTCCCATATCGGTATAGATGGTTCCGCCGCCGCTCATTCTGCGAACCAAATGAATATGATGGCTGTCGGCATAGGGCTTGTTGATTTCTTCCAAGACATTCTGATATTTCCCCACCATCAGCGTCGGTGTGGTACGCCAGAACAGAAATACAGTATCCGGCAGACGCTTTTCTACGGTGAAATAATATTCTAAACCGAAGTTATAATAAACATCATCCGAGCCGGTTTCAATATAAATCATGTGCGTCCTCCAAGACCTCCCACGCCTTATACGAGCTGCGCGCCAGCGGAGCGGACGCTACATGGCGGAAGCCTTTTTTCAATGCGATTTCTTTATAACGAAGGAATTCCTCTGGTGTGACATAGCGCGCCAGCGGATAGTGTTTGGGACTGGGCTGGAGATATTGGCCGATGGTTAATATATCGCATCCGGTTTCCAAAATGTCATCCATCAGGCGGTCAATTTGTTCCTCCGTCTCTCCGAGTCCCACCATAAATCCGGTTTTTGTCAATACAGAGGGATCCTTTTGCTTGCAATAGCGCAGTACGGCGAGGGAGCGGTCATACCGGGCCTGCGGTCTCACTGTTGCCTGCAACTCCTTTACGGTTTCCAGGTTGTGATTGATAACCTCGGGATGAGCGGCAATTACGGTATCTAAGGCATCGGTATTCATTTTCATATCGGAGATGAGCGTTTCAACCGTGGTGTCGGGGCAAAGAGAGCGGATCGCGCGTACGGTAGCGGCAAAATGACCGGCACCGCCGTCCGGCAGATCATCTCGCGTGGAGCAGGTGAGAACCACATGCCGGAGCTTCATTTTTTCCGCAGCCTTTGCCACATTCATCGGCTCTGCCGGATCCGGAGGCAGCGGGCGTCCGGTTTGCACATTGCAGAAGCGGCAGTTGCGTGTGCAGATGTTGCCTAAAATCATAAAAGTGGCCGTATGCTTTCGGTAGCACTCGCCGAGATTTGGGCAGTTGGCTTCTTTGCACACGGTGTTGAGATGCAAATTTCGCATCATTTCCGCCACTTCATTGACAGAGTCCTGGTTATAGCGCACTTTCAGCCATTCGGGTTTTTGTTCCATTGCGGTTTCACTCCGTTGTTAAAACGGCGACAACAGCTCCCGCATCGACCACATCGCCTTCTTCAAATAATTGTTTTTTCAGAATACCGCTTTCGGTCGACTCGATTTGATTGACAACTTTGTCCGTTTCAATCTCAAAAAGCGCCTCGCCCGCAGTGACGGAGTCGCCTTCGTTTTTCAGCCATGCGCATAATACGGCATCTTTCATTTCCGGGCGCAATTTCGGCATTTTAATTTCCTTTTCCATGATGGTATTCCCTTTCTGTTCGATCAGATGTTTTCATTACTATTAATTATATCAATAAATCCGGCATTTGCAAGATTTATATCAGCCAATCCATAAGTTTTTCTGCTTGATTCGGCGCAAGGCTGCGGCAAATTTCCGCAAAGAGGTCGGGATCTAAGCGCGCGCCGTTTAACAGCTCTGCAGCTTGGTTTCGGTCGATGATTTCGCAGTTGATTGCGGCATCGGAGAGGATGCCTTTTTTTGCCTGATACGATATATGAATCGGATATCCGTTAAAAATCCCGTTTTTTTCATAAGAAAAAGCCGGGGTTTTACCCCATGTCCAATCCCAACTGCAATATTTTAAATCCCGTAGCTTTTGTACCTCGACTTGCTGTTCCTGAGAGAGTCTGATGCGATTGCTTTGCGGAACCATTTGATTTAGCAGCTGCTCTTTGAATTCATCCAATGTGACAGCGGACGGCAAATGAGATTGAATATTGGTGACGGGACAGATGGCCGAAAGCGTTCCTTTGGTTTGAAAGCACTCATTTTTGTGATGGGTGGTGATCCGTTCCAGCATGTCAAGATCCGACTGAAACAGCAGTGTGCCGTGGTGCAGGAGACGGCCTTTTTCGGAGCGCTGTGCGCTGCCGGAGATTTTAAGACCGTTGATTGCGATATCGCAGCTGCGGTTTCTTTGGGCGGGCACTCCGATGGCATTGAGCGCGGCAATAATCGGTGAAAGACAGCGCTCATAGTCCATTTCCCCGTCGGTGTTTGTAATGTAACTGTAATTTACATTGCCCAAATCGTGATAGACCGTTCCGCCGCCGGAGATGCGGCGCACCACGGGAATATTCAAGCGACGGAGTGTTTCAACATGGACTTCCCGACAGATATTTTGATAGCTGCCGACAATGACGGAGGGACTGTTTTGCCATAGAAGAAAAACTTCTTCGCCCGTGAAATTTCGAAAGACATATTCTTCGAACGCTTGATTATAAAACGGGTCGGTTGAAGAATTATATACGGTGATCAAAGAATCCACTCCAGTCCGTGTTGAACGTTAAAATTTGTTTCGGGCCTTTTTCTGCAGCTCCTCGCGAATTTTTAAAAAGCTCTCATGACGGCTTTTTGGGATGGTCCCGTTTTGAACCGCCTGCGTTATACCGCATTCTGTTTCTTTGGTGTGAGTGCAGTCGGTATACCGGCACTCGGATAAATACGGACGGAAATCCCGAAACGCAAGAGGAAGATCTTCGATAGACAAAAAGTCAAATCGGGTAAAATCCAGCATGGTAAATCCCGGCGTATCGGCAAAAAAAGAAGGGAGCTCGGTGGGAAGCGTAGGCAAAAACAGTTCGACGTGTCGGGTGGTGTGCCGTCCCCGCCCGATTTTTTTGCTCAGCTCTCCGGTTTCTGCGTAGAACAGGGGAAACAGATGATTGAGCAGGGTGGACTTCCCGACGCCGGAGGCTCCGGCAAAGGCGCTGACCTTTCCGCTGCAGTGTTGGCATATAAAATCCCGAAGCGCCTCAATGCTTTGGGGCGAATGTTTGCTTTCGCAAAGCGCAAAAAAGCCGCACTGCCGATATAGGGCGCAAAGCTTCTCTGCTTGCTGCGGCGCGAGATCGGATTTGCTGACAACAATCACCGGTTCGATTCGGTTGTGCTCGCAGATGCAAAGCAGCTTGTCAATATAACACAGATCCGGAGACGGGTCCGCCGGAGGAAGCAGAATAAAAATAAAATCGAGATTTGCAATCGGAGGCCGAATCAGAGCGTTTTTACGCGGGTAAACCGAATCAATACTGAAATCGGTATCTAAATTCAGTCGGACGCGATCTCCGACAAGAGGGAGTATTTTTTCGTGCCGAAGCACTCCTCTTGCACGGCAGTCTATTGTGCCGTCTGCATGCAGAAAAGAGGAGGGAACCTCCTCTTTTCGGTCGGGCAGGACCGTATAAATCCCGCCGACCCCTTTTAAAATCAGACCGTCGATTTTTACTGCCATATTACAAAGATTCCTGCTGATTGGTGCTTGAGGTCCGCTCGGCATTGCGTTTCGATGTTACTTTTGTTTCACTGTCCGTGACCTTATCGGTGCTTTTGGAATCGGAAACCGGCTTGGTAACGGGTTCGGTAACGGGTTCGGTAACCGGCGTTGTGTCCGGCGGAGTTGTTTCAACCGGCTCGGGACCGAGACTCAAAACAAAATCAATCTTGGATACTTTTGCGGGAACACTGGTTGTGGCAGTAAGGCTTTGCTCCAGAACCGTGCCTTTTTCGCTCTTGTCATATTTCCATGTGATTTTTCCGAGTGCCAACGAATTTTCAATCAGCATACGCATTGCATCCGATTGACTGCTGCCGACAAAGTTCGGCACTAATGTATAGGTGGTTTTGGGCCCGGAGCTGACATAAAGTGTAATTTGGGTGTCGTTGGATATTTCGGTGCCGGGCGCCGGATCTGTGCGCACGACATATCCGTTGAGAACGGTATCGCTGTTGATGCGTTCCACCTTGCTGTTGATGCCGAGCTCTTGCAGTGCAAGCTGAACCGTGCGGTATTCCGTGATGGTATAGTCAGAGAGCGTAAGGATTTTTTCTCCGCGGCTGACTTTCAGTGTGATTGTGCAAAGCTGCGTTTTTTCTTTTACCAGTTTGCGGGAACCGGCTGTCGGTTTTTGCTCCAGCACAATCCCGTCCTCTGCCGTTTTGTCGTAAACATATTCGTATTCGATTTTGTAGTACGAAGGCGGAAGCTTTTCGGTAATTTCGCTGCTTTGGTAATTTAAGCCGACTACATTCTCCACTTCGATTTCTTTCGGCTTGTTGTTTTTGGCATTGGTAATGAGCTGGGAGGTAATGATAATGCCCGATACAATGGCTGTCAGCAGAAAGGCGCTGGCCACGCCGGAAACCATGGGCAGCAGAGATTTCGGAGATTGCTGCATTCGAAACAGATTCCGAAGCTTTCCGCCCTTCTTTTTAGCTGTGTTTTTGGAAGATGGAGTCTTGCCCAGTTTTTCTTTCGCCGCCTCTCCGACTAAAGCCATTTCATTTCTCGGACGGGTTTTAAATACGATGCCGGGGTTTTCCTTCAACGCCTGAAGATGTGCAAGCATCTGACGCGCATCGGCATACCGATTGTTCGGGTCCTTTTGCATGGCTTCCAAAATGATTTGTTCCAGTCCCGTGGGGATCTGGGGATTAATTTCACGCGGGGCAACCGGTTTGTCATTGACCTGCATCAGCGCCACGGATACGGGGCTTTCCGCATAAAACGGAAGTTGTCCGCAGGCCATTTCATACATCACCGCGCCGAGGGAATAGATATCGCTGCGGGGGGTGATTGCCTTTCCGCTTGCCTGTTCCGGGCTGATATAATATACCGTGCCGATGGCTTTGTCCGTCATGGTGACGGTTTCTGCCTCGGGAAGCTTCGCAATTCCGAAGTCGGTGACTTTAATCAGACCGTCTTTGAGCAGCATAATATTTTGCGGCTTGATGTCCCTGTGAATGATTCCTTTTTCGTGGGCATGTGCTAAGGCCGTTAAAATCTGCGAGGAGAAAGAAACCACCTCGCGCCAGGCAAGAGCCCCCTTGCGGTTCATATAGGTTTTTAAGGTTATGCCGTCGATATGCTCCATTACGATATATTTGAGGTTGTCCTTTACCGAAACGTCAAAAATTTTGACGATGTTCGGATGAGAAAGCATTGATACGGCCTTGGATTCGTTCACGAAGCGCTTAATTGATTGGGAATCGTTATTGATATCATCCTTGAGCATTTTCACGGCGACCACACGGTTACCCACCGTGTCGTATGCGCGGAAAACGACGGACATTCCGCCGATGCCGATGACTTTGTCGATTCGATAACGCTTATCGAATACTTGACCTACATATCTGTCGAATGATTCCATGATTCAGAAAATCCTTCCGTTGCTCCAAATTTATCGGTGCGGAGTAAAACCGCAGTGATGTTATCCGGTCCGCCTGCAGCATTGGCTGCCGCAATCAGCTCGTCAACTTTTTGTTCGACGGATTGCTGCGGGCTTGGATTGCAGACAATCGACTGTATTTGATCTGGCTTTAGTGTCCCGGACAGCCCGTCCGAGCAGAGTAACAGCCAGCAGGGAGAGTCATCGTCCAACTTGGATGATGAGATATCTACGCGGATATCCGATTGAATTCCCACGGCACGCATGATTACGTTTTTGTGGGGATAGGTCGCGGCATCCTCCGCTCGGATGTCGCCGATGTCAATCAAATGCTGAACTAAAGAATGATCGGTTGTCATTTGACGGATTTCGCTCGGATTGATTCGGTAGAGTCTGCTGTCGCCGATATTTAAAATATATAGCGTGTTTTCTACGATGAATGCGGCAACAAGCGTTGTTCCCATGCCGGAAAGCGCAGGATCTGCCTTGGATTTTGCATAAACCGCACTGTTGGCGCCGACGATTGCATGGGCAAGCGCCGCGGTAATGTCGCCGCCGGCAATGGCCCGTCCGATGGTTTCACAGACAAAATGCTCCATTCGTTCGCAAAAGCTGTGTATGGCAATTTCGCTGGCGACATTGCCTCCGTTTGCGCCGCCCATTCCGTCGCAAACAACTGCCAGTACAATACGGGGAGTCAACTGCTTTACGTAAAAATTATCTTGATTGGTCTTTCTTTTTTGACCGATGTCACTTTTTCCGAAAAAGATCATGACGAATAGATCACCTCTACTTTTACCTCGATCATTTTACTTACAGGTCATACATAGGCATAAAACTCGCATTATGCTTATATTATACTTGGTTTTTCATGACAATATCACAACTAAAGTGTGAATAAATTGCGAAAATCAGGCGTTTTCGGTGGATTTGCGCTCTGCGCGGTTGCGTAGCTGTCCGCAGGACGCATGAATATCCGCGCCTAAAGTGCGGCGCACAGTGGCAACGATATGTTCTCTCTGAAGCCTTTTTTGAAATTCAAAAATTCTTTTCTCGGAGCTTGCCTGAAAATCCGTTTCGGCGATGCTGTTAACCGGGATCAGATTAATATGCAGCGGCATGGAACTGCCGAAAACAGCGTGGAATTTTCGGGCGATTTTATCCGCGTCCTCCGGGGTATCGTTGACGCCGGAAATCAGTGTATATTCAAATGAAATTCTGCGTCCGGTGGCCCGAAAATAATGAAGTGCGGCCCGCAAGAGAGTATCGACATTCCATTTTCGATTGACGGGCATTATTTTACTGCGGGTTTCATCGTCAACGGCATGCAGAGAAATCGAAAGCGTGATTTGAAGCTTTTCCTTTTCTAAGTCGGCAATGCGGTCGACTAAGCCGCAAGTGGAAAGAGAGATATGCCTTTGACCGATATTCAGACCGTTCGGATGCGTTACAATGCGCAGAAATTTTAAAACGTTGTCATAGTTATCTAAAGGCTCTCCGGTTCCCATCAGCACAATTCCGTCAACGCGTTCTCCGATGTCCTTCTCAATTCCGATGATCTGTCCGATCATTTCACCGGCCGTTAGGTTGCGGACAAGGCCGCGCTTTGTGGAGGCACAGAACGCACATCCCTGTCGGCATCCCGCCTGTGTGGAGATGCATACGGAATTTCCGTGATGATATTTCATGAAAACGCTTTCGGCGGTTTGTCCGTCCGACATTCGGAACAGATATTTTTTGGTGTCGTCGAGGGTGCTTTCCAGTCGGGTTTCAATCGACGGGAGTTCAAAAAAGCATTGCTCGGAAAGCTTTTGCCGAAGCGCTTTGGATAGGGTGGATATTTCGGTGAGCGATGTGCCGCGGTGCAATGCGGAAAAAAGCTGTTTTGCGCGATACGGCGCTTCGCCCGCGGATGTGAGAAAATCACAAAGCTCTTCATAGCTTGCCGAAAGGAGATCAAATTTGTTGTTATCCATCATACGGATCCTCGACGGCGGAGCTTCGCAATGAAAAATCCGTCTGTTTTGTCCGTATCGGGGAACAGAGTGAGCATGCCGCTTTCGGCGCGCCGACCGCCGACGCAAAACGGCTCCGGCTCAAAATCCGGATTCTTTTGCAGAAAGCTTTGGATTTGTTTTTCATTTTCTTCTTTGCGCAGGGTGCAGGTGGAATATAGCAGAATCCCTCCGGGACGCACCGTCAGGGCTCCGTTTTGAAGAATGGCGGACTGAACACTCGGAAGGCGTTCAATATCCGAAAACTGTTTATGACGGATATCCGGCTTTTTGGCAAGAACACCAAGCCCGGAGCACGGAACATCGCAGATGACCCGATCCGCCTTGCCGAAAAGCGATGCCTGCGGCTTGGACGCATCGGCGGTTTCAGCGAAAATAACAGAAACGGAAAGCTGTTTTGCGCCTTTTGAAATGAGGGAGAGCTTGTTTGGATGTAAATCAAATGCACGAACGGTTCCTCGGTTTTGCATTTGAATGGCGGCGCCGAAGCTTTTGGAACCGGGAGCGGCGCATAAATCAAAAACGTTATCGCCGGGTTTTGCGTCCAGTGCCAGCACGGCCATTTGGGAGGCGGTATCCTGAACGAAAAAGGCGCCGGGAGCGATGGATTCAAGTTGATCAAACGAGCAACGCTGCCGCAACTCAATCGCGGTCGGTACCGTCGGGTGCGGCGCTGCGTGGATGCGGTATTCCCGAAGAAGCGTGAGTAGCTCCTCACGGCTGAGCCGCAGGGTGTTCACGCGAAGTGTAAGATACGGCGGTTCTGCTTCCGTGCCTTGGAGAATTCCTTCGGCACGGCTTTCTCCGTAGTCGTCAATCCACAGCTTTGCAAGCCACTCCGGTACGGAATAGTTTACGGAGAGATACGGCAAAATGCCGTCCTCTTTTTTCGGAAGCGTTAAATGATCCTTTTGCCGAATGTATTCCCTCAAAACGGCATTGACGAACGATACGGCGCCGGTTGCCGCGAAGCGCCGGCACATTTCACCCGCTTCAAAGCAAACCGCGTGGTCGGGAATTCGGTCCAAAAAGCGCAGCTGATACAGGCTTATGCGCAGAATCAGCAGCACATTGATATCAATTTGTTCGATCGGCTTTGCGGAAAGACGACCGATAAGATAATCGAGCGTGATCATACGCTCTACCGTGCCGTAGGTCAGTGCGGTATAGAGATTTTTTTCCGTGCCCTCTAAGCCGTATTTTTTGATTGCGGCATCGGTTTCGATGTTCAGATATTTTTGTGCGGAAACATATTTTTTCAGTGAAATGAAAGCGGCGTGTCGTGCGTTCATAAAAAAGTCCTTTGCTTTATTTTCGTTTGGAGCGGTTCACCAAAAGGAAAAGCCGAAGCAGGTTCGCCAAGGAAACCGCGAGTGCCGCAACATAGGTCAGCGCCGCGGCGGAAAGAGTTTTTTTGGCGGCGCGAAGCTCATCGTCCTCAAGATAGTGATATTCATCCAAAACACGGATTGCTCTGGCGCTTGCGTTAAATTCCACCGGCAGCGTGACCAACTGAAAAACCGTGGAGGCTCCGAACAGAATTACGCCGATATAGGCCAAAGAGGGAAACGAGAACAGCAATCCGAGCAAAATCAGCGGCATGGAAAGGTTGGAACAAATACTGGTGACGGGGATAATTGCCTGGCGAATTTTAATCGGCACATATCCCTGCGCGTGTTGTATTGCGTGTCCGGCCTCGTGAGCGGCGATTCCGACCGCAGTGGCCGAATCACTGTTATAAACGGCATCGGACAACCGAATGACATTGGCTCTCGGGTCATAATGGTCCGTGAGATTCCCGCTGATATGCTCAACCGAAATGTTTTGCAGTCCGTTGGCGTCTAAAATCGCTCTTGCTGCGGCACAGCCGGTCATGCCCCGGGAATTGCGTATTTTTTGATAGCGTCTGATGGTGGAGTTCACGTGAAACTGTGCCCACAGTGCAAAGATGACTGCCGGCAATACAAAAATCAGATAACTCAGATCATAACCGTAATAATAGAAAGGCATAGGCATCTCCTTTAAAAACAGTTTTTAAAAAATTCAAATCGGGTTTCAACCGCTGCAGCGAGCGGCATCAAGCCGTTTATTCCAGCAAATCGCCGATGGCTGCTTTGCGTCCTCGGCAGAAGTCGGCGGCACTCATTTTGTTTTTCCCCTCCGGAATCAGCTCTGTGATTCGCAGTGCCCCGTCTTTGCACCGTACCGTCAATGCGCCGGAGGTATCCACGACGGTACCGACGGGTTCTTTGCCGCAATATTCGATGGCTTCGGCTTTTGCGATTTTGAGCTTTGATCGGAGTCCGTCGTGGCACAGCATCGCATAAGCCAGAGGCTGCGAAGCCAGCGCGCGCACTTGATTTGCCAGTGTGACGGCGTCTCGGTCAAAGCACATTCGGCAGTCTTCTTTTTCGATTTTTGCGGCATAGCTTGCTAAACTTTCGTCCTGCGGTGTACCCGAAAGCGAGCCGTTTGCCGCTTGCAAAAGCGCTTCCGCAATCAGTTCGGCTCCGATGTGGGACAGCTTTAAAGTGAGACTGTCGGCGTTGTCTGAGGTGTCAATCGATACGGATTTTTTTAAGAGCATGTCGCCGGTGTCAAGCCCCTCTTCCATACGCATCACGGTAACGCCGCTCTGGCTCTCCCCGTCCATAATTGCCCTTTGAATCGGTGCGGCACCGCGATATTTCGGGAGCAGGGAGGCATGAATGTTGATGCAACCGTATTTCGGATATTCCAGCACGTTTTTCGGCAGGAGCTTGCCGTATGCGGCAACAACGATAATCTCGGGATTTAAGTCTTGCAGGTGCCCAAAGAACTCCTCGTCCCGAAGCGTTTTCGGCTGTAAGACCGGAAGACCGTGCTCTGACGCAAAGACCTTAACCGGCGGCGGGAGCATTTTGTGCCCGCGGCCTTTGGGCTTGTCGGGCTGGCAGATTACCGCTTTTACGGTATGCCCGGCCTCAAGCAGTGCTTGCAGCGGAGCGATGGCAAAAAGGGGAGTTCCCATATATAAAATATTCATGGCAGTAATCCTTTCGGCGCTGTTTGGAATGCACACAACGCTTTTTCGGTATCAATCGATATCCTTTGCTAAGTAATATGGCCGAACGGCGTGTAATTATTCCTCGGATTGTTCGTCCGGACGGATCATACGCAGCGCCTTGTCGATATACAAAATACCGTCAAGATGGTCGATTTCATGACAGAAGGCTCGCGCGAGCAAGTCACTGCCGGTGTAGCGGCAATGTTCACCGCGGCGATTGAGGGCTTCTACGACAACGGTTTCCGGACGGCAGACAATGCCGGCCTTGCCGGGGATGGAGAGGCATCCCTCCTGCCCGTATTGTTCCCCATTGCTTTCCGTAATAACCGGGTTGATCAGTTCAAAGACCTTGCCCGGCTCGGTTTCGATGACGACAACACGGCGCAACACTCCGACCTGAGGTGCGGCGAGTCCGCATCCGTCCGCGCGGCGCATGGTTTCTGTCATATCATCCAGCAGCCGCAGAATGCGAGGGGTAATTTCGGTAACCGGGCGGCTTTTTAAACGAAGTCCCGTGTCATGTTCCTGTAATATTTTTAAAACAGCCATTGTATATTCCTCATTTTTTGGACGGTAATCCGCGTCGGCAGGACGGGCTTATCCGATATTTTGATTATGTACGGTTATATCCGGTCCGGATTCACGTCAACGGTCAATTTTTCGGCATCGGTTTCCAGTGCGGTGATGACCTCGCGGAAGAATTCCCGCGCACGTTTGTTCTGACGGATTTTAAAAAGAATGCGCATGTGATATTTGTCTTTGATTTTATAAACGCCGGAGCTGAACGGCCCGTAAACCTGCATGGGCACATCGGAAAAAGAATTTTCCCGAAGCACACGGACGGTTTCAAAGGCATGAGCGGCGGCTGCCTGCGCCTTTTCTTCTTTGGAATCAATAAAGCCGAGTTCGACGATATCGCAAAAAGGCGGAAAAAGCAACGAACGGCGCAAGGTGAGCTCCTTTTCGAAAAAGGCGGGATAATTTTGCGAGGCCGCATCGTGCAGCACCTCATTGTCGGGGTCGGTTGTTTGCAAAATGGCAAGCCCCTCCTTTTCGGCGCGACCTGCCCGCCCGATTACTTGAGTTATCAGTGAAAAGCAGCGTTCCGCTGCGCGGTAATCATCCATATAAAGCAGGCTGTCTGCATCGACGACGCCGACCAAGGTAACATTCGGAAAGTCATGCCCCTTTGTTACCATTTGCGTTCCGAGCAGAATGTCTGCCTCGCCGCGCTTGAATACATCAATCACTTCTTCATAGGATCCGGCGGCACGGACCGAATCCGTGTCCATCCGAAGAATGCGCGCGTTCGGAAAGGCTTGTGCCAGCTCCTCTCGGATACGCTGGGTCCCGAAGCCGAAGAAATTCAAAAGGCGGGAACCGCAGCTCGGACATTCTGTCGGAGAGGGCATACGGTAGCCGCAGAAATGGCATTCCATATAATCGGGACTGCCGAATTCACTTTTGTGATACGTCATGGACACGCTGCAGTGAGGACACTGAATGACACAGCCGCATTCTAAGCAAGTTACAAAATGGTTGTAGCCGCGGCGGTTGATAAACAGAATGATTTGCTCGCCGAGATTCAGCCTGTTTGCAATGGCTGCGTGCAGCTCTTTGCCTAAGGGAGACATGTTGCCTTGTTTGAGCTCCCGGCGAAGGTCGGAAAATAAAACCTTAGGAAGCTTTGCCGCGCCGAAACGGGTGGGGAGTTCTACCAATGTATAAATTCCCTTTTTGGCTTTATAATAGCTTTCAAAGGACGGCGTTGCAGAGGATAGCAGAAGCATAGCGTGGTTTTTTGCGCAACGGTAACGGGCTGCATCGCGCGCATGATATTTTGGGGTCATTTCCGATCGGTAGCTGTGTTCCCCTTCCTCATCTAAAATAATTAAACCGAGGTTTTGAATCGGGGCGAACACCGCGGATCGAGTGCCGATTACGATGTCGGCATGCCCGAGTGCGATGCGTTTATAGGTGTCGAAGCGCTCTTTTTGAGACAGCGCGGAATGAATAACGGCAATGCGGGAGCCGTAGCAGGCACAGAACAAAGAGGTCAGTTGAGGGGTCAGCGAGATTTCCGGCACCAACAGAATTACACTTCGGCCGTCGGAAAGAACCCGATCCATCAGGGCTTTAATCACGGTGGTTTTTCCGCTCCCCGTAATGCCGTAAAGCAGAGCTGCGGCAGCGCCCGTCTCATACACGTCGCAAAGTCGGCGGTATGCTTTCTTTTGCGCTTCGGAAAGAGCGCCGAAGGTATTCGGTGCGTCGCTCTTTTTTTCATAGGAGTTCTGATAGCAATCAATGCGCTCGGCTTTGACAATGCCGGCATCCCGTAATTGCCGCAGCGCGGTTCCCGCGGAAGGAAAGCCGCGTTCGGCAAGAATTTGCAATAATAGTGCGCGATCGGTTTTCATGTTGCACCGATCCCGGAGGGTTTGAAGAATTTCCCGCTTTGCCGCGGAACGGATTTTGCCGTTTCCTTCGGCTCCCAATAGGCACTGGAGCTCTTTTTCGGTCGGAACCAAGGAAAGATATTCAACAAAGGATCCGTTTTTTTCGGGCAACTCCCATTCTTTTTTCAGGATTCCTTCGGAAACCAGTGTTTCCGCAAGTTTTAAAAGCGGAGTGCGAAGATTTTTTGCGGGGAGTTTTCCCTTATGCTTTTTGAGGAGCGATGCGATTTCTTCGGCATCGGCATTTTGCGGCAGGGGAGCAGCCGGAATATAATATTCCCGAATGTTGCCGAGCGCGGCAGGGGGAAGAATGCATCGTACTACATCACAGAAAGCACAAAAGCAGTGCTCTGCCAAAAAGCCGCAAAGCCCCAGCAGCTCATCATTCAGACGGAACAGGGGATTTTGAACGGACAAAATCGATTTCAGCGGCGCAGAATATTCGCAGCAGTCGGACAATTCGCGCACCACGGCATACCGCTTGCGCGAGCCGTTGCCGAACGGGACAGTGACAATATCGCCGCGGTGCACAAGGCCCTTTAGATCCTCGGGAATCTCATAGCTGTAGATTTTGTCCAGCGTAAAGGGCACATCGAATACCGATACACCGGCAAAAGACGGCTTCTCCATAAAGCGCACCCCCTCTCGGTTTCTGTGATAGATATCGAACAAAGCCTTTGCGGTACGCTTACTGTTTGGAAACCACTTTCATCTCACCGTTTGTCAGCATGCGAATCGCTTTTTTAACGGATTTCTCTTCCACAGCGTCCTTTTTGGTGCTTTTTTCTTCCTTGTGCAGATCTTTTTCGGCGAGTTCTTCATCCAAAATTTTTCTGGCGCCTTTTGCGGTGGCGATGACTAAGGAATAACGGTTATACTGTCCTTTTGTAATTTCTTCAATTGACGGATAAATCATGAGTTTGCCTTTCTGTTGATTATTATTTTATCGAAATGATGCGGTTTGAAATTTTTAATTCTCGGAGATATCCTTTGTCCCGGAGTCGAGATAACTTCCGATAAAGTCTTTGTTTCTGCGGACTCTGTTGCTTTCGGCGCGGATGATGGTTTCAATTTGGTCGACGGCATTTTCCACGGTGTCGTTGATCACAAGATAATCATACTGCGGCGCAATCTGAATCTCACGCTCGGCGGCGGCCAGCCGCTTGGCGATGTCTTCTTCGGTATTGGTGCGGCGTCCGCGAAGACGGGCCTCCAGCGTTTGCATGCTCGGCGGCAGAATCATAATCATTACAGCCTCGGGAAACGCTTTTTTTACTTGCAGCGCTCCGTTTGTTTCGATTTCCAAAACGACGTGATGCCCGGAGGACAGCTTGTTCATGACCGGCTCGCGCGGCGTTCCGTAAAAGTTTCCGACGTATTGTGCGTATTCTAACATTTGACCGTCGTCAATTTTTTTTCGGAAGTCCTCCTTGGAGATGAAAAAATAGTGCCGTCCGTGCTCCTCTCCGACGCGCGGAGCGCGTGTTGTTGCGGATACGGAAAATGCGTAGCGCGGATTTTTCAAAAGTTTGGATACGACTGTGCTTTTTCCGCTGCCGGACGGACCGCTGATTACAATGAGTATGCCCTCATCTGCCATGATTCGATTTCTCCTTGCCTTTGGCTTTTTATGTGTTTTAAAGCTGCTTTTTAATTTTCTTCATCGTCGCATTCAACGCCGCTGAGACGACCGCGCAGGGTTTCCGGTTGAATGGCGGACAGAATAACATGCTCGCTGTCGGTGATGATGACCGACCGGGTGCGGCGCCCGCAGGTTACGTCAATGGCGCGCTTTTCGTCTTTCGCGTCCTGAATTAAGCGTTTGATGGGTGCGCTTTCCGGGGTAACCAATGCGATCACGCGCTGTGCGGCGATCATATTTCCGAAGCCCACATTAATAAACTGCATGATAAATACCTCGTTCTTTTATAGACAATCCTTCGTGCGGAGTGTATTTTATTCGATGTTTTGAATCTGCTCGCGAATTTTTTCGATTTCGCTTTTGATGGTGATTACCAGTTTGGTGATATCGATGGAATTGGATTTTGAGCCGACGGTATTGATTTCACGGTTCATCTCCTGAATCAAAAAGTCCAATTTGCGGCCGATGGGTTCGTTTTCCGCAATAATCGATTCAAATGCTTCAAAGTGGCTTTGCAGGCGTACCAGTTCTTCATCCACGGCGATTCGGTCTGCAAAGATTGCGCATTCCGTCAGAAGGCGCTGTTCATCCGGTTCGACGCGATTATCGGCTAAGATTTGCTGAATTCGCAGCTTCAGCTTTTCTTTGTAGCTTTGTGCGTTCTGCGCCGAGTATTCTTTGATCTGAGGGATCAAAGCCATAATGGTATTTTTCTTTTCACAAAGGTCGGCAATGAGCCGCTCCCCTTCGCTTTTTCGCATGGCCTTAAAGTTTGCAAGGGCATCTTCCAGCACGGTTTTGAGCTCGGCCCAATTCTGTTCAGCGTTCTCTTCGGCTTCTTTTATGAGAAACAGATTCTGGTTTCGTGCCAGACTCATGACATCCATATCGCAGGGGAGAGAGAATTCTTCGGCCAGCGTACGAAGCGCGGCAATATAGCTCGCAGCCATAGAACGGTCAAGTTCGATCACGGTCCCGGAATCCCCGGTGGATTCGATTGAGATGAGGACATCGACTTTGCCTCGGTAAATGCCGGAGGCATTCATCAGCGCGCGAACCTTTTCTTCTAAAAAGAGGTAATTTCGAGGGAGCTTCACTGAGCAGTCAAGATAGCGACTGTTCACGGATTTGATTTCTACGGAAATGATTTTGTTCCCGGCTTCCTGCTTGGAGCGCCCGTACGCAGTCATACTGTTTGCCATTCGTTTCTCCTTGTCCGTTCTCTTTATTTTAAAGTTTTGAAACCTTAAAATAAATATATATATTATGTGTAATTATACCGCAAACATGCATCATTGTCAATGTTTTGGCCGCATTTTGCGGGGGGAGGCGGCGTCCGAATTGCATTTTTTACCAAAAAAGAGCGATAAAAATATCCTTTTCGAAAGAAATCAAAAAAACGGAATCCGTTTGCGATTTTTTGGAAGCGGAATTGATTTATTTACAATTGTATATTATAATTAAAAACAATGAAACAATGCGGGCCGAAACAATGGCTTGTTCGGCAAAGAGGAGAAAAAAGATGAAGCGGACTGCTTTTGTGCGTATGATTGCCTTGCTGATTGCACTTTTATGTGTGTTTGGCTTGTGTTCATGCAGCAGTTTAATTATATGGCACGGAAAAAACGCGCCGAGGGACACCGATGCCTTTGGGACATCGGATACTGCGCCGTCAACGTCCGATATCAGTCACAACCCCGTGATTGATATTCCGGAATACAAAAAAGCCAGTGATGCATATTTTGCCCGGCTGACGGGCGAGATCGGCCTTGACCGAAGCGTGGTCATTGCCTCGTCGGATAAGACGGTATTTTTAGATACGGATTCCGCTTCTTCCGCTTCCGGGTGGCGTTCGACGCGGAATGCAATGATTGAAGAAAAATTAGGCAAGGATATTATTTTCTCGCAATATGATTCAACGGCGCTTTACGTGAGCGTGCGCGGTGCGGTGCTTTCCGGACTGTTTTATGCGGATTTGGTGGCCATTCCGTATTCGGATATCGGCTTATACTATGCGTCGGGATTGCTTTATAATTTAGATCTTTTGCCGTTTTGCGACTTTGACGCACCGTATTATGACCGGACGACTATGGACAGGCTGTCTATAGGAGAGCGGCATCAGGTTGCGCTGAGTGACTTTTGCCGAGACCCGGGGCTTTCTTATGCTGTTTATTATAATAAGGCGCTTGCGGAGGAAATTTTAGAGGAGGATCCGGGTGCGCTGACAGCAAGCGGGGCGTGGACCTTTGATGCGTTTCGCGCCGCCTGCGCCAAGGCTTCGGAAAAAGGAATTGCCGGATATGCCGTCGACGATGCAAGCGATCGGGAGCTTTTTAATACGCTGGCATATATTTCCTCCGGGCTTTATACGCAGCAAACAAATGACGGCACATCCCTCACCCCTCCGCCGTCCGATGTCGTGCAGAAATTGGCGGATACCATTTACGGATTGCTGTATGAAGACAAGAGCATTCTCCCAAACACCAAGAGCACGGACGATGCGGCGTTTCGCGCGTTTTGCTCCGGCAAGAGCTTATTCTATATCGGTACGCTCCGGCGTCTTAGCGATATCGATTCGGATGCATTCCGATTCGGACTGTTGCCCATGCCGACGGCAACATCCGCAAGCGCTTATCATGCCACCACGTCTCCTACGGCACCGGTGCTGATTGTGCCGGCGCACGGAGCGGACACCAATGTTTCGGGACTGTGTCTTGAAATGTTTTCCTCCGCATCCTATCGGTACATCCAAGAGGATTTCTATGATTATTACGTCAATTACGTTTTGCAGGATAATAACAGCCTGAACACGCTCCATATGCTGGTGTATGAGCCGGTATATGACTTTGCACTGGCGTATTCGAGCGGATATAAAAATTATGCATCGGTGACGGTACAGGCGCTGCATCTTGCGGTGACAACGGCAGATTCGGCGGAGCAGATTTATATTAAATACGGCGAACAGGGCGCGGAGGAATTTCGGCAGCTCAAAAGCTGATTTTTGCGGATTCGCCCTTTTTCCCCTAAAAATTTAAGGGAAGGTTCTTGACAAACACGAAAAGTTCGAGTACAATACAAAATATATTACAGGTTTTCGGAGTAAAAAAATGAGCTTTGCAGCAGACTTCAATCGAATTACAATGCTTATTAACGCTGATGTTCTATCGGTCCTATCGGTCGGTGAGAATATGAGCGCTGTTCGTCGTGCTGTAATTTGCAATGCAAAAAAAGGCGATCGGTCATAAGTTGTGACAGGAGCCGGAAATTTTCAGTGCATGGAATTAGAGTTTACGCGGATAGTCGCTGTAAACTCTATTTTTTTATAAATTTTACAGATTTGTTAGAAGTATGAAAAGGAGAACGGTATGAAGCCCATCAGAATTTCGGATGTTACATTGCGTGAAGCGGCGGCGGATACGCAGCATCCCATCAGCTTTAAAGAAAAAATTGAAATTGTAAAACAGCTGGACCGACTGAATATTGATGTGATAGAAAGCTTTCCCATCACGAACGGGAAAACCGATATCCTATTTTTACATACAGTTTCCCCTTTGATTAAAAATGCGGTGCTTTCCTGCCCGATTGATTTAAACGAGGATTCGGCCGAGGAGACCTTTGCGGCAATTTCGCAGGCGGCGCATCCGAGACTGGTCATCCGCGTCCCGGTATCCACGGTACAGATGGAATATATGTGTCACCGAAAACCGGATAAGGTGTTAGAGCTTATCGCAGCATTAACGCGCAAATGCGCATCTCTTGCGGGAGATGTGGAAGTGGCGATGTTGGACGCGACCCGCGCAGAAGAAGACTTTTTGGTATCGGCGATTCGCTATGCCATCGATAACGGTGCCAAGGTGATTACGCTTTGCGATTCGGCGGGGGAGCTGCTTCCCTTTGAATTCGAATGCTTTGTCAGACGCATGAACGAGCGGGTGCCGCAGCTGAGGGATGTTACCCTTTCGGTTGAGTGCTCCAATGCGCTTCACATGGCGGCGGCTTGTGCAATATCCTGCATCGGAGCGGGCGTCGGTGAAATCAAAACGACAACGGAGGGACGCGCGTGTCCGGCATTGCGCTCCATCGGGCATGTGTTTAAATCCAAGGGAGTGATGCTCGGCGTTGAGAGCCGGTTGAATATGACCGCCATGGACAACGCCCTTTCAAAGCTTCGCTTTGTGTCGGATGCAAGACATGGCGACCATACACCGTTTGACGGCGGAATGAGCAGCGAATATACAAACATTCAATTGGCGAATACGGATGATATTCAGACGGTGGGACGGGTAATTGCTCAAATGGGCTATGACCTTTCCGAGGAGGATCTCAAAAAAGTATATGATGCCTTTTGTCGGTTAGCGGCAAAAAAAGAGGTTGGAGCGCGGGAGCTCGATGCGATTATTGCAACCCACGCCATGCAGGTGCCGCCGACCTATAAGCTGCGCAGCTATGTGATTAATAACGGAAACATTATTACCCCGACTGCGATGGTGGAGCTGGAGAAAAACGGAGAAGTGCTGCAGGGACTTTGCAGCGGTGACGGACCGGTTGATGCCGCATTTTTGGCGATTGAGCAGGTGGTCGGACATCATTTTGAACTGGACGATTTCCAGATTCAGGCGATTACAGAAGGACGGGAAGCATTGGGATCGTCTATTGTCAAACTTCGCTCGGGCGGAAAGCTTTATTCCGGAAAAGGTGTTTCAACGGATATTATCGGGGCGAGCATCAATGCGTATATCAATGCATTAAATAAAATCTGCTTTGAGGAGGGAACGGTATGAAGCTTTCTTTCTCCACCAATTATTGGAAAGACTACAGCTTTGAGCAATTTGTCGGATATGCGGTCGAATATAAATTTGACGGAATCGAAATCCATGATATCAAGAGTCTTGCGGATGCGTTAAAGCCGGAAAAAATCTCCGGATCTTACCACAAGCTGGCGGAAAACGGATTGTGCGTTCCCTGTATCGATGCGACAGGCGACATTGCGGATCCTTCCTGTGCGGAGGACACGGAAAAGGAAATTTTAGCCTGCATTTCCGTTGCGAAAAAATTACATGCGCCGTATATTCGGTTACGTGCGATCCGCGGCGACGGTTCCGAGCAGTTGGTTCGGAAGCTTTTGCCGGAGGCGGAAAAGGCCGGCGTCGTCCTTTTGATTGAAACGGTCGGCATCTTTGCCGACACGCAACGGCTGCGTGATTTTCTGTCGGATTTTGCAACGGATTCCGTCGGCGCACTGTGGGATTTGCATTATCCTTTTCAGGTTTGCGGCGAGAGCCCGGAAACAACGGTAAAGAATCTCGGGGCGTATATCCGACATGTACATATCAAGGATTCGCAGAATGCCAAAGAGCATTGCCTGATCGGAGAGGGACGGTTGCCCATCGGCGATATTATCACAGCGCTCCGTTCGGTGAACTACAGCGAATTTGTCTCCATCGAGTGGGATCCGCGCTGGTCTGCCGAAATCGATGATATTGACATTATTTTTCCGCATTTTGTCAGCTTTATGTCCCGCTATAACGACCTTTCTCGGGCAAGCTCCGCGCTTTATGAAACCGCGCGCGGCAACGGGAAATACGTGTGGAAAAAGGATGCGTTGATCGAGAAAACCTTTTCGGATGTTCTTGACACCATGGTGCACGAATTCCCGGACCAATATGCGTTCCGCTACACAACGCTCAACTATACCCGCACCTATTCGCAGTTCCGCGATGATGTGGACCAGTTTGCACGGGCGTTGATTGCATTAGGCGTGAAAGCCGGTAGCCATGTTTCGGTATGGGCTACCAACGTGCCTCAATGGTACATTGCGTTTTGGGCGACGGTAAAAATCGGCGCGGTGCTTGTGACGGTGAATACTGCATATAAAATTCATGAGGCGGAATACTTGCTGCGGCAGTCGGATACACATACACTGATTATGATTGAGGGTTACCGTGACTCCAACTATTCGCAGATTATCTCCGAACTTTGTCCGGAGCTTCAAACCAAAAAAGAAAACGAGGCGCTGCACGCAAAAAGACTTCCGTTTTTGCGTAATGTAATTACGGTGGGATTCCGTAAAGCGGGTTGCCTTGACTGGGAGGGCGCTTTGCTGCGCGGACGGGATGTTCCCATTGAGGAGGTTCGTCGTATGGCGGCGGCGGTTGACATCCATGACGTGTGCAACATGCAGTATACTTCCGGCACGACCGGCTTCCCCAAAGGGGTCATGCTGACACACTATAATATTGTCAATAACGGCAAATGCATCGGAGACCGCATGGATCTTTCCACCGCGGATCGGATGATGATTCAGGTGCCTATGTTCCATTGCTTCGGCATGGTTCTTGCAATGACCGCGGCGATGACGCACGGCGGAACGATTCTGCCCCTGCCGTATTTTTCGCCGAAGCCGGCGCTGGCCTGCATCCATCAAGAGCATATTACCTGTTTCCACGGTGTGCCGACCATGTTTATTGCGATGTTAGAGCACCCGGACTTCCCAAAGACAGATTTTTCGTATATGCGCACCGGCATCATGGCGGGCAGTCCCTGTCCGATTTCGGTGATGCAGGATGTGGTGAACAAAATGAATATGCGTGAGATCACGATTGTGTACGGTCAAACGGAGGCGTCTCCGGGTTGCACAATGAGCAGCACCGACGACCCGATTGAGGTGCGTGTATCCACGGTGGGACGCGCGCTGCCCGAGATCGAATGCAAAATCGTCGACCCGGAAACCAATCAGGAGCTTCCGGTCGGTCAAACCGGTGAGTTTGTGGCGCGGGGATACAATATTATGAAAGGGTATTATAAGATGCCGGCTGCCACTGCCGCGGCGATTGATGCGGAGGGATGGCTGCACACCGGTGACCTTGCCTGCAAGACGCCGGAGGGTAATTATATGATTACGGGACGGCTGAAGGATATGATTATCCGCGGCGGAGAAAATATCTATCCGAAGGAAATCGAAGAGTTTATCTATACGCATCCGGCTGTCAAAGACGTACAGGTCATCGGCATTCCCGATGAACAATACGGCGAGGAAATCATGGCGTGTATTATTCTGAAGGACGGCGAATCGGTGACGGAGGAGCAAATGAAGGATTTCATCCGTCAAAGTATGGCAAAGCATAAAGTGCCGCGCTATATTAATTTTGTCAGCGAATTCCCCACCAATGCGGCAGGGAAGATTTTAAAATATAAAATGCGTGAGGATGCCGTTCAAAAAATGAATATTAAAAAAATTGACGGTATCGTTACCGAATAAAGGAGGATTTTAAAATGCTTGATATCAAAGTTACAGAAACAACACATCCTACGGCAAAGCCGGACGAAAACAACCTCGGCTTCGGCCACGTGTTTTCAGACCACATGTTTATCATGGATTACTCACGCGAAGAGGGCTGGCATGATGCCCGCATTGTTCCCTTTGCCAACCTTTCGCTTCATCCCGCATCCACGGTATTCCATTACGGCGCGGAGGTTTTTGAGGGCCTTAAGGCTTACCGCAGACCGGACGGAACCGTTCAGCTCTTTCGGCCGATGGAGAATATTCGCCGGATGAATAATTCCGCGGAACGCATTCGTCTGCCGCAAATGGATGAGGATATGGCGCTTGAAATTTTAACACGCTTTGTTGCCCATGAGCAGGATTTTGTTCCGTCCGCACCGGGAACAACACTTTATCTGCGGCCGTTCTTGTTCGGCTGCGATCCTTTCCTCGGGGTACACAGCATCAATCGCGCAAAATTTGTCATTATCGCATCGCCGAGCGGAGCTTATTATAAAGAGGGAATCAACCCTGTGAAGATTATGATTGAAACCGAGGATGTCCGCGCGGTACGCGGCGGCACGGGATATGCAAAATGCGGAGGCAACTATGCGGCAAGTAACCGTGCTGGCGAAAAGGCAGAGCAGAAGGGCTTTTCTCAGGTATTGTGGTTAGACGGCGTCGAGCGCAAATATATCGAAGAGGTCGGCGCGATGAACGTGATGTTCCGCATCGGAGACGAAATTGTAACGCCGAAACTCACAGGCTCTGTGCTGCCCGGCATTACCCGTAAATCCTGTGTTGAACTGTTAAGAGAACAGGGATTTTTGGTTTCGGAGAGATTGATCAGTGTGGATGAAGTAATTGAAAGTCTGCAAAACGGCAAAATGATTGAGGCGTGGGGCTGCGGTACGGCCGCTGTGGTTTCTCCGATCGGCGAGCTGTTTTATGAAGGAAAGAGCTATATTATAAACGGCGGCAAGATCGGCGAGGTAACACAGAAGCTGTATGATACACTTACGGGAATTCAGTTCGGCAAAACGGAAGATCCTCACGGCTGGACCTTGCCGATTCCCAAAAAGTAAGGAAAACAACAGAAAAAACACATGAGCATTATTGATTTTCACGCACATATTTATCCGTCTAAAATTTCAGAGCGGGCGGTGCAGAGTATCGGTGAATTCTATCACATTCCCATGGACGGCGGCGGCACGGCGGAGATTTTACTGGATGAAACAAAAGGTCTCGGCATATCAAACTATGTGGTTCATTCGGTGGCGGTGACGCCGGCGCATGTTCCGGTAATCAACGAGTTTATATCCGCCGAGTGTCGCAAACATCCGGAGTTTGTCGGCTTCGGAACGATTCATGCCGGCTGCGAACGACCGCTTGAGGAAATCGAGCAGATGCAAAAACTCGGCTTGCGCGGAATTAAGATTCATCCGGATACCCAGCAGTTTTGCATGGATGATGAGCGCATGTTCCCAGTTTATGATGCCGCGCAGGAAAAAGGTCTGCCTGTTTTAATTCACTGCGGAGATTACCGCTATGATTATTCTCATCCGCGCAGGCTTGCGAGAATACTGGATCTGTTCCCGCATCTTACTGTGATTGCCGCTCATTTCGGCGGCTGGTCGGTTTTTGATTTGGCGGTAGAATATCTCAAAGACAGGCAATGCTTTTTGGATACCTCCAGTTCGATTCCGATGATCGGGCATCAGCGCGCTGCCGAACTGATTCATCTTTACGGGGTAGAAAGAATCGTTTACGGCACGGATTTTCCAATGTGGAACCCGCGTGCGGAGCTGGAATCGTTTTTCGAAATTCCGCTTGGCGATGATGAACGGGAAAAAATTTTATACGGAAACGCCGCAAAAATTCTGAATCTTTAAAACAATAAAAAGCAGCTTCTTGCCAAGCTGCTTTTTTGCTTTGGGAACTCGCTATTGAAAAAGAACGGGAATTATGATAGTATTGTAATATTGAAGAAGAAATTTTCGCTTGCAGCCCGAAAAGGAAAAGTACGGTTAAGCACGAAAAAACGGGAGGATTTTAAGTGACTTGCTTATATATTGTAGTTCCCTGCTATAATGAGCAGGAGGTTTTGCCGGAGACGTCAAAGCGCCTGGCTCAAAAGATGGAATCGATGCGTGACGCAGGGTTGATCTCGGATTCCAGCCGCGTGGTGTTTGTCGATGACGGTAGCCGCGATGAGACATGGAAGATGATTGAACAGCTTACACATGAAAACACGCTGTTCGGCGGAATCAAACTCAGCCGCAACCGCGGACATCAAAATGCGTTGCTTTGCGGACTGATGACGGTGTGTCCGCATTGTGATGCGGCAATTTCGATCGATGCGGATTTGCAGGATGATATTGAAGTTTTGGATCAGTTTGTACAAAAATACGAAGAGGGCTGTGATATTGTGTTCGGTGTCCGCAAGGACCGCAGCACCGACAGTACGTTCAAACGCAAAACCGCGCAGTCTTACTACCGTTTCATGCAGCGTTTGGGTACCAAGCTGATTTATAACCATGCGGATTTTCGCTTGATGAGTCAGAGAGCGCTGCGTGCGATGGCGGAATTCGGCGAAGTGAATTTGTTTTTGCGCGGTATGGTTTTGGAGCTCGGCTTTCGCACCGACTGCGTTTATTATGACAGAGCGAAGCGCTTTGCGGGCGAGAGCAAATATCCGCTGCGGAAAATGCTTGCGCTTGCCGTGGAGGGAATTACGTCCTTCAGTGTGAAGCCGTTAAAACTGATCAATACGGTCGGGGTTTTATCTGCGGTTTTGGGAGGCGCCTTGCTGATTGCGGCGCTGGTGTTTTCGATTATGAAAAAAGCGGCGGCGGCGTTTGCTGTTGCGGGGTCTGTATGGCTTTGCTGCGGATTGATTTTGATTGCAGCCGGGATCTTAGGTACATATATCGGAAAGATTTATATGGAGGTCAAGCATCGTCCGCGGTATATTGTGGAAAAGCAATGCCTGAATTTAGACGCTGATTTGCCTCTTTCGGAAAAATCGGGGAGGCAGGATGGATGAAGAGCATTTCTTCAAAGAGAGTCTGCTGGATTCTTGGCGTAGTTTTTGTGATTTCCCTGATTCCGCTGTTTATTCTGTCTTTTTACAACCATCCGGCTATTGATGACTATTATTACGGAATCAAGACGCATCGAGCCGTTTCGGAGGCGGAGTTCGAGACCGGACTGCTTTCGGCGGCTGTCGATCAGGTGGTGCAGACCTATGGAGAATGGCAGGGAACCTACTCTGCGGTGTTTTTGTTTTCCCTGCAGCCGGGAATTTTCGGCGAGCAGTGGTATGTGCTTTCCACCTTTATTTTGCTTTCGGTATTTATCTTTGCCAATCTGTTTTTTGCCCATGTGTTTTTGCGGAAGATACTCGGCACTTCGAAATATGCCGGAATCGGCATCGCGCTTTCGGTGCTGCTGGTTTCCGTTCAGCTTGTTCCCTCTCCGCTTCAATCCTATTTCTGGTGGAACGGCTCCATCTACTATACGTTCTTTTATTCGCTGAGTCTGATTCTTTTTGCTTTGATCGGAATTTATCTGAAAAGCGAAAGCCGGGTTTCGCGGATCGGATGCGTATGCGGCGGACTTTTACTTGCGGCGATACTCGGCGGTGCGAATTTTGTTACGGCGTTGGTCTCTTGTATTTTGCTTGTGGCGTTAATCGGATATCTTGCGATTCGTAAGAACCCGAAGGCTTTTGCCGTTGCGGCAATTCTTGCGGTGTTCTTGATCGGATTTGCAATCAGTATGGCGGCGCCGGGAAATGCGGTTCGGCAAGAGTGTTATCCGCATACACCGAATGCGATTTCCGCCATTTTGCAGTCTTTCTATTATTCCGTATGCTATTTGTTTGAGTGGACAACCGTGCCTTTGATTGTTGTCCTTTTGATATTGAGTCCCTTTATTTCCCGTGCCGCGGCACAGAGCTCATGGTCTTTTCGGTATCCGGGACTTTTTGTGCTTGCTTCCTTTTGTGTTTTTACGGCGCAGTTTACGCCGCCGCTTTACGGAATGAACAGCATCGGAAGTGACGGAGCACGGCTTTTAAACATCATTTACTATTCCTATTTCTGGTTTTTGATTGCCGATGTTTTTTATGTCAGCGGTTATCTCGTAAAAAAATACGGTTATAATCCCAACCGCGTGATTCGCGGAATGGAAAAACGCAAAGCGTTTGCCATGCTGTGCGTGGTGCTTTTATTTGTAGCAGTGATGCCGATGTTAGATAATGTTTTGGAGACCCGGCAGTGGAAAGGGGAGGGCTGTGCTGCCTCAAGCGCCGCATATTCCTTGGTCAGCGGCGAAGCCGAACAGTATGACAAAGAGAACGATGAACGCTACCGTATCTTAACGGACGAGACGGTTCGCATTGCGGAATTTAAACCCTTCAGCGTCCATCCGAAGCTGCTGTTTTACGGTGACCTTACGCAGGATCCGGATTGGATGTGGTCCAATCGCCCCATGCGGGAGTATTTTAATAAAGAATCCGTGACGGTTCGGTGGATTTCGTGATAGCGCGCAAAACAAAAAGGAGCGGCATGCTTGCAATAATATAAAATACAGAAAAAGGCATTCCCGGAATTTTCTTTGCGGGAACGCCTTTTATTATTTTAAAGATAAAACGAAATACCGTTAAAGCTCGGGTGATTGGGAAAATTGCGTACGGGCTTTTTCCAATTTTTGCGATTCGGCGGGATCTGTGGGATACCAGCCGCGTTGATGCATTTCATCAAAGATCTCGTGGTTGATAATGTGTTCATCATTTAAAATGTTCATCACACAGCCTTTGACTTCGGGCGTTGCTGCTTCATTGGCGAAAGAATTGTAATGCTCGGTAGTATATTTTTGTGCATTCAGCGTATCCGTCAAACGCTCTTTATCTGAAAAAGTATGAGAGTTCATGTTCATCGCTCCCTCCTTTTACTGAATGAGCGCATAAAGCGCGTCGTAGTGGGCTTTGTGCTTTTGTGCAATGCAATTGAATTTATCTTTGAGTACCGCATCATCGGTTTGTGAAGCAAACACGCGGTATTTTGCGACCAGATTGTTTTCAAGATTCAACTGATCGGTGATGCTGGAAAGCTCTTTGCTTGTTAGGTTTGTCATGATTTTCCTCCGGAAAACTAAAATTTTTGCGGAAAACCGCTGATATTATTGTTTCACAAATTTTAATTTTTATAGCAGGAAAATCTTTATTTTCAATTTAAAAAATAAAAATCAATTTTTTAAAGAAGCTCAGTGAATCGCATCCGTTTGGACATAGGCTTCGATATTGGTCTTTCCGTCACCGTGCATCGATTGGAAATACCAGATTCGGTCGGGGAGAGGCGCGCGCATAATCTGCAGGGATTCAAACTGACGGGCTTCGGTTTGAAAATTAATGGCAAGCGCCCGCACAATTTTTTGATCCATATCGGGGATAAAGTTGCACAGCATGTCCGGATAACGGGTATTATTCATATGGTGATTGGCATCAATATCCGCAAAACAGACGCTGTATTCTCCGCAGGGACACAGCACGTCATTGGAAGGAACGGCAATTCGTGCCGGCAATGAAACCGCGGCCTCTTCCCGGTCTATCGGCAACGACGGAACATCACCGGTTTTAGCCAAGCGGCGTGTTTGCATATCGGTAAGAGCCCAAACCGAGCAGGCCGAGGCGCACAACTCATCGCCGCGCAGTATGCGGTAGGAACGGAAAAAGCTGAATCCGCGTTCTCCGTGAGGCCAGCTTTGGACGGTGACGGAGTCATCTTTGTGAAGAGGCTTTAAAAAATCGATATTGATTTTGCTCAGAATAAAAGCCAAAGAGCGGCTTTTTAAATATTCGCTGCAAAGCGGCGAGGCCTCAAGCTGGTTATATGCAGCACTCTGCATGCAACGCAAAACGGCGCTCGGACGCATATTGCCGTTTTGGTCCAAATCATGAATATTGACGGTATAGGATTCACTCCACTTCATTTTATACGACTCCTCCTTGCTTTTTGGGTGTCATCTTAGATTCTACTGTCTATTTTACTGTTTCTCGGTAAGAAAATCAATTTCATTTCTGTGAATTTTCATGCAAAAAAGGTCCTTGTGCCGCATGCTATGGAAAAGTTTGTGAAAAAGTATTGACAAGACCTTGCATTTATGTGTATAATAAAAAATGCTTGAAAATTGTTAATATGCCATTCTGACGGAATGGTTTTGTATCGGTATGAGGAGGTGTCAAGAGTGCTTAGAACATATCAACCGAAGAAACTCCAAAGAAAAAAAGAGCATGGTTTTCGCAAGAGAATGAAAACCGCTGACGGTCGTAAAGTGTTAAAAAGACGTCGCGCGAAAGGCAGAGCAAGACTGACATATTGATATCTGCAAAGAGATGCGGTTCACGTTTGTGCGACCTTATTCTTTTGCCGCAAAAAGCCTATGCCGAACGTCATGGGCTTTCATTTTTATTATCGGAGTTTTCGAAAATACGGCGTAAGAGATGAAATTATGAAGTTCAGAGCCATTCAGGAAAATCATTTATATCAGAAGGCATATGCGAAGGGAAAACGATGCGTTACCAATACGGTGGTCGTTTATGTGCTTCGTGATTGGCATGCCAAACGACTTCGTTTCGAGCATCCGCAAAAGCAGTTTGTGAACCGTATCGGAATTACGGTAACCAAACGGCAGGGCGGAGCGGTTGAACGCAATCGTATCAAGCGCGTGATTCGCGAGGCATATCGTATGGCGGAGAAAAACCTGCCTGTACGGCGCGGATATTTGATTGTGCTTTGTGCCCGTACTGCAATACTGCAGGCCAAAACCCCCGCAGTATATGCGGATCTTTCCTATGCGCTGAAGAGACTGGATATGCTGCGGATTTCCGAGGAGAAGTCATGAAATATGTCTGTATCGGACTGATAGAATTGTATCGCCGTTTTTTATCAAAGTGCAAACCGGTGCCGACCTGTCGCTTTGAGCCCAGTTGTTCGGCATATTCGATCGAGGCTTTCCGAGAGTGGGGATTCTTCGGAGGTCTGTTTTTAACGATACGGCGCGTTTTGCGTTGCAATCCTTTTTCAAAGGGCGGTTATGATCCGGTGCCCAAACGAAGAAAAAAAGAGTCCCGATAACAAACGAAGGTTCAAAGCAGTTTCCGTGTGCCGATTGCAGCGCCGCGAGTCTGCTTTCATATTATTAAGGAACGTTAAGGAGAAAAACCGCAGATGGCTATTTTCGATATCATCAATCAGCCCTTTAGCTGGTTGATGAAAGTGTTTTACGGATGGACACAAAATTATGCAATTGCGTTATTGCTGTTTGCAATTCTGATTAAGCTTGTGCTGTTGCCTTTTAGCATTAAACAGCAGAAAAATTCTCAAAAACAGGCAAGACTTCGGCCGAAAGAGGCGGCGATTCGCAAAAAATATCAAGGCCGCAGCGATAAGGCGACCCAGCAAAAAATGCAACAGGAAATTATGGAATTTTATCAAAAAGAGGGGCACAATCCCATGGGGGGGTGCTTACCGCTTTTGATTCAGTTCCCGATTATTATTTCTCTGTACAGCATTGTCACAAAGCCCCTGCGTTGGCTTTGCGATCTTTCAAGCGATACGATAAGCTCTATTTTCGATCGTGTCAAGGAGCTGTTGAGCAGCGGAGTTTTGAATGAGGG
The DNA here is from genome assembly GCA_934365155.1 of uncultured Eubacteriales bacterium. Lineage (GTDB taxonomy): Bacteria > Bacillota > Clostridia > Oscillospirales > CAG-272 > RGIG8399. The sequence goes on from CAKRMZ010000003.1 coordinate 40,829, forward strand.
CAACCTTTCTTCTACCGTGTTCAACTCAATCAATAAGGCAAGCTCGGTCAATGCATGCAACCAAATTGACATGATTACCTGTATTAAGACCGTTCCGGATCAGTTTGAGAGTTGGATCAGCGTGGATCGCCTTCCGAATTTTAATATGTTCGGATCCTTCGGCGATTTGTCGCAAAGACCGTCCTTTTCTCCGTTTACCTGGTTGGTTTTAATTCCGGTTCTTATTTTTGTCGCACAATATTTCGGCACCAAGCTGACACGGAAATTTTCCTATCAGCCGATGGCGGATCAGCAAAACAACTCTTCCATGAAGATTATGGAATTTACCATGCCGCTGTTATCCGTTTATCTTTCGTTCCAATTACCGGCAGTTGTTGGACTTTACTGGATTTATCAGAACGTTGTCGGTGTGGCACAGCAGTTTGTCTTGTCCAAAGTAATGCCTTTGCCGCAGTTCACTGAGCAAGATTATAAAGAAGCAGAGCGTGCCATGAACGTGAATATCAAAAAGAAAAAAGAAAAAGTACGTTCTTTGCACCGAATTGATGAAGATGACGAGCTGCCTCCGCGCGAACTTCCGACTCCCGAAGATGCGGAGCAAGACGCTGCGGATCCTGAAGCCGCTGAGCCGACGGAGCAGCCGGATGATAAAACGAAGCCGGACGATAAAATGAAACCGGATGATGCCGAAGGGCTTCAGCCGGAGCCGGCTAAATTAAAAGATGACCGCCGTCCGAGCGGAGGAAAGAAATATTCCAAAACCGGAAAAAACTATAAAAACAAATAAAACCAAATTGGTTTTTGCATCGGATATATAGGTAAGAAGATGCAAAGAAACACTATAAAAGAGGAGAACACTATGAGAAAGGAAGTCATTGTCTCGGCGAAGACCGTGGACGAGGCAGCGGCCCAAGGAGCGCAAATGCTCGGTGTTGACGTTGCGGATGTTACGTTTGAAGTGCTGACACAGCCGAAAAAAGGGTTTATCGGCATGGGCGCCGTAGACGCGAAGCTTAAAGTTGTTTATGAAGTCAGCACAGCACAGTGTGCGGTCAATTTTGTAAAACAGGTAATCTCCGATATGGAGCTGAGCGTAGATGTAGATTTTACGGTTGATCAGAAGGATGTTATGATTTCGCTTTCCGGCAAAGATGTCGGAACATTAATCGGCCATCACGGCGAAACCTTGGATGCTTTGCAGTATTTGGCAAATTTAGCTGCAAACAAAAAGGAAGAGGGCCAGGACCGTGAATATATGAAAATCAGTGTGGATGCGGAAAATTATCGCGCTAAACGGGAAGAGACGTTGCGCCGTCTGGCACGCCGTATCGCTGAAAAGGTTGTTAAGTACGGAAAAAGCGTTACGTTGGAGCCCATGCCGGCTCATGAGCGGCGGATTATTCATGCGGAAATTCAGGATATAGAGAATGTTTCGACCAATTCTATCGGGGTCGACACTAATCGCCGTGTGCTGGTGTTCCCTGTCGGCATTGAACCGAAGCCTTCCCGCCCTGCAAAGAAACGCTCTGTATCAAAGGTTCATAATTACGGGGTGCCCACACGTTATGAAGATTTGCAGGTCGAGGAAGAAAGCGACGGAATCAGTCTGCCGAAAACTGCTCTGCATCCGATCGGCGAAAATTTCGAGAAACGGAAAAGCGTTGCGGATTATTTTGGGGATAACGAAGAGGATTATCAGATTGAGGAGGATTTCTCCGAATTGGAAAACACCATTGACACCGGTTCGATTGCATCGTCTTCTGCACCCAGTAAATATCACAATGAATTCAGCATTTACGATTTGGATTTTAAATTCAAATCCAATCGCGGCGATAAACAGTAAAATTGTAAAAGAACAGGGCCGAAGCCCCGTTCTTTTTTTGTCTCTTTCAATATCGGTGATTTTTTGATGAACCAAGCAAAACGGAAACTGCAATTGTGAGTTTTATGTGACGAATTGTAAAAATTTCACTAAAGTAATAGATTTTATTTTAAATTCATGGTACAATAAGACGATTCACAAGCAAAAGAACTACGGCGTTCAATAAATCAAGGGAGACTTTTTATATCATGATTGAGATTAAAAATCTTACCAAAAAATTCGGAGACATTGTGGCTTTGGACAATGTGAGCTTTGAAGTGGAAAGCGGTGAGATTGTCGGATTCTTAGGCCCGAACGGAGCCGGAAAAACGACAACAATGAATATTTTGACCGGATATCTTTCCTCCACTTCGGGCAGCGCAACGATTGACGGATTGGATATTTTAGAGCATCCGACCGAGGCGAAGCGCGCCATTGGCTTTTTGCCGGAGCAGCCTCCGCTGTATTTGGATATGACGGTGAAAGAGTATTTGGATTTTATTTACGATCTGAAGGAATGCAAATTGGATCGCAAAAAGCATTTGCAGGAAATCTGTGATGTTGTCAAAATTAACGATGTATATCATCGGTTAATTCGAAATCTTTCCAAAGGCTATAAGCAGCGTGTCGGCATTGCACAGGTTTTGGTCGGCAATCCCAAGGTCATTATTTTTGACGAGCCTACCGTAGGCCTTGACCCGAAACAGATTGTTGAGATCCGCAATTTGATTCGTACCCTGGGGCGAGATCATACCGTTATTTTGAGCACACATATTTTGCCGGAGGTGCAGAGTGTGTGTGACCGTATCGTGATTATTAACCGGGGCAAGATTGTTGCCAATGAAAAAACCGAAAATATATCCACATTGATGGACGGCATTTGTCGGCTTCAGGCGCAGATCTGCGGTCCGGTCGATGAGGTTTTGCCGAAAATCCGGAAGATTACCGGTGTAAAATATGCACAGATGCTCGGAAAACGGGAGGCCGGAAGTGCCATTTACCTGTTGGAGAGCGAGCCGGGGGTGGATATCCGCAAGCCGCTGTTTTATGCTATGGCGGAGAACCGCTATCCGATGATCGGACTGGAGTCCGTCGGGGCAAGCTTAGAGGACGTCTTTATTTCGCTGGTCAATGTCAGCGAAGAAAAGAAACGGGAAAAAAAGGCAAAGAAATCCGGAAAAGAGGAGTGATGCACGAATGTTGGCAGTCTATAAAAGAGAAATGCGAGCCTACTTTACCACGCCGATCGGCTATGTGGTGATTGCACTGTATCTTGCGCTGACGGAAACGGTACTGGCCCTTACCATGCTTTTTTCGTCGGAAGCTACGCATATTGATTACTATTTTTTGGCGCAGATTATTATTTTTATTATTATGATACCGCTTTTGACCATGAAGCTGTTCAGTGAGGAGCGCAAGCTTAAAACCGAACAGCTGCTGCTCACTTCACCGGTGAGCCTTACCGCCATGGTTTTTGCAAAATTCTGTGCGGCATTTACCATGTTTTGCTCGGTATTTATTTTTTCTACCGTACTGAATACCATCGTATTAAGCCGTTTCGGTGAAATTAATATTGCGGTGATTATCGGAAACGCCATCGGAATATTGCTGATCGGCGCGGCGTTCTGCGCGATCGGAGCTTTTTTCTCCGCATTGACGGAAAATCAGATCGTCGCGGCAGTTTCGGCAATTGCAACACTCGGCGCGCTGGTAGCGCTGAATTTGCTGAACCTGTTTCTTCCGAGCGGATTTTTAAAGACCATGGTGAGTTGGATCTCTATTTGGGAACGGTACAATGATTTCACATACGGAATGTTTAACATCGGTTCTCTGGTATATTTCCTGTCATTTGTTATCGTCTTTTTGTTTTTGACCGTTCGTGTATATGAACGGAAACGCTGGGCGTGAAACCGTTTTTGCTGTGCAGCAGGGAAGGAGAAAAACATTTGCTCTATGAACATTAAACAATTGTTTCAGACGAAAAAAGCAAGATACGGTTCGGTTGCCGTAGCGTTTACCGTTATTTTTATTGCGGCAGTAATCGTGTTTAACATTGTTTTCGGTACGTTGGTCAATAAATATCGGCTTTCGGTGGATATGACGGCGAACAATCTGTATGAGATTACCGATTCGACCCGCGAATTGCTTCGTGATACAAAAATGCCGGTTTCGATTATTTTTATGAGCCCGGAAGAGGATTTAAAAAAGAATGTATATTCCAATTGGATTTTGAATTTTGCCAAGGAGCTTGAGCGGGAATTTGATTTTATAACCATTCGGTTCGTTGACACGATTGCCAATCCCGGTGAAACCAGTAAATATAAAACAACGGCGGCCGAAAATGTGTTAACGACAGACGTTGTGGTGGAAACCGGCATCGGATTTTTAAAATATGCGCAGAACACGTTCTTTATGTATGACGACGAGAGCGGAGACATGCTGGGATTTAATGCGGAGCTTAAATTCATTTCTGCCATTTTGCAATTGACCGCGTCGGAAACACAGGTAGTTTATTACACCACCGGACACGGCGAATCCAAACCGCAGGCGCTGCTGTCGCTGTTTGACAATGCCGGATTTGTGACGAAGGAAATCAACCTGGCGAAGGAAGACATCGGGGACGATGCGCGGATTTTGATTATTTATGATCCCATTTATGATTTTGTCGGCACGGCAGACGATGCCGATGCACGCAGCGAGATTGATAAAATTGATGACTTCTTAGACCGATTCGGCAATTTGATGGTTTTTGTCAATCCCGAAACGCCGCAATTGCCAAAGCTTTATGAATTTCTTGAGGAATGGGGAATTTCCTATCGGGTGAACACGACGGTCAAGGATGTGGCAAGCTCCACCACCACGGACGGCTTTACCATCAGTGCAAGCTATCCGACCGAGGGGCTCGGTGCGTCGCTCCACAAACACATCCGTGAAAACATTTCTTCTCAGCCGATGACGATTGTAAAAGAAGCGATGCCGATTGATATTTTATGGTCCGAACGCTGGTTCTCCGTCGGAGACGCGCAGCGTGATGTATCGGCGGTGCTGACTTCTACGGTTTCTGCTGAGGCCATCAGCAAAAACGTTTCACTTGGTACAGACCGGTATAATTTGGTTACGCTTTCCAGAGAGTCCCGTTACGATCAGAACACATTGCGGTATTCTTATGTGTTTGCCAGCGGCTCTACCATGTTTGCTGATGAAACATATTTGAACAGCAATGCCTATGCCAACAACGATATTATTTACAATATGATGCTTACTATGGGCGTAGAAAAAGTGCCGGTGGAAATTCCGTATAAGAAGTTTGATTCATCCACATTGGATATCACAACCAGCACGGCAACGGTTTATACGGTGGTGCTCGCCGTTGTACTGCCGCTTGCGGTTTTGGTAACCGGTTTGGTAGTGTGTACCAGGAGAAAGCATTTATGATGAACGAATCCAACAAAGAAAAAGATAAAAAAGAAGTTTTGCCGAATCAGGCCGATACGGATTTGACGGAGGCGGAAGCTCTTTTTGAAAAAAAAGCCTCTATTATTGATATCGGAAAGACCTTTTCCGAGTCGGGCGATGCTTTGGCGGGTGATCTTGTCAAGTTGGAAGGCGAGCGCCGCACTCGGTTGACACAACTGAAAAAGCAGTTATATGTGTTTATCGCTTTGCTGGTTGCTGTTGCGATTTTTGTGCCGGTTTACATTTTTGTTATTGAACCGCTTACCCGCTCCGAGGAACCTGTTTCCGAGCCCATTGCGTTGGTTGAGAGCTCCGATGAGGATAAAGCCGCGGGAAAATGTGAGAGTTTAGTCGGAGACCGAATTTTGATGTTTTCTCAGGTGACATCGGAAACCCTTCAGCGCATCGAAGTGCATAATGCAAACGGCGATTACAGTTTTTTCCGCAACGGAGATCGTTTTGATGTGGACGGAGCAGAGGGAATCGGATATTCCTCCACCGCTTTTTCCTCATTGGTAACCTATACCGGTTATCCGCTGTCGCTGGTTCGTGTGGATACGCAGGCGGATTCCAAAAAGCTCCGTGAATACGGGCTTGACAGTTCAAGCTTTCCGATGTGGTACCGTCTGACAACGACTGAGGGTGTGCAGCACACCGTATATGTGGGAAATAAAATCAGCACGGGCGGAGGTTATTATGCGCGATATGAAGGACGGGACGCGGTATACGTGCTGTCTGCTTCCGTTGGAGATATTCTGAGCATGCGCATCAACGATTATATATCGCCGATGCTGACCACTCCGACAGACGCTTCCTCTTTTTATAATGTTTCTACCTTTAAGTTGGCAAGTTCCTCCGGAATCTATCTGCAAATCGATTGCCCGATTTTGCTCGGAGAAGTGACCGGAACGGACAGCGGCGCTGCTACCGGGAATGAGCAGACCTATTTCACAATGAAAATTCCGACGCAGTACGCGGTCAATACGCAAAAATACATTGAGATTCTTCAGAAATTTGTCAGCTTAACGGGAAATGAAATTGTGGCCTTTCGGTTGAATGACGATTTGATCGAGCAATATGGCTTTGCTCAGCCGTGGCGGGAGCTTTACTTCGTTTACGGCGAGGAGGAAAATCATATTTTCTTTGCCAAGAGTCCCGACCCGAACGTCTATTATGCCTGCTCGCCCAAATACGATTTGATTGTAACGGTCAATGCAGACGATTTCGATTTTCTCACTTGGGATGTTTCCGAGTTTATCGACCGTACATTGATTACGCACTATATTACGAATATTACGAATATTCGTTTGGAATCCGATTCGGTGCACGCATCCTTTGATATTTCGGTTTCGACAAACTCCGACGGTACGCCGAGCATTGATTCGATCACGGAGGGAAATGCCAAGCGTTCGATTGACATTACCAACTTCCGAAAATATTACCGTTATTTGGTGACACTGCAGCTTGACGGAGTTGTCAAGGATCAAAATCCGGAGAACCTGACGTGCATTGCAACGTTAACCCTGACACTGCGTTCGGGCGAGACAAAGGTCTTTCGGTTTTATCCGTATTCCGACCGAAGATGTCTGTATACGGTAAACGGAACCGGAGAATTCTATATTTTGTTCGATTCGGTCAAAAAGCTGATCAGTGATACGCAAAAGGCCATGAACAATGAGACGGTGGATTATGCCCAGCGCGCATAAATGCCTGTTTTATTTGGGTGAATTTTAACAAACTCCAAATAATTATTGAAAAATCTATTGCATTTTGGAATATACTGTGGTATAATCCTATTTATAACATATGATAGTAGGAGAGTGGGTTGCAAAATCCACTCTCAAGTTTTTCATAGGGAGATCGTATCATTTATGAAACAAAATATCAGCACGATTGTTCGTGAATTGGCAGCGCCGGTTGCGGCAGAGCTTGCGGTTGATATTTGGGATGTGGAATATGTAAAGCAGGGAAGCTCTTATTATTTGCGTATAACACTGGATAAGCCTGAGGGAATCACGATTGATGACTGTGAAGCATTTCACCGTCGAATCGATACGGTTTTAGACGAGGCGGACCCGATTGAAGGCTCTTATTATTTAGAGGTATCTTCACCGGGGATTGAGCGAGAACTGAAAATAAAAGAGCACTTCCAAAAACAACTCGGCGAAACCGTTCAAGTCCGGTTTTATGCGCCCCTTGACCAAGAATTCGGATCGCTGTGCGGCTTGAAAGAATTTTGCGGCGTTCTCTGCGATGCTTCCGATGACGGCATTTTGATGCGCGATGCTTCGGACAACGAATATTCATTTCCATATAAACTGATTTCCAAAGCGAATACGGTATTTGAATTTTAATATCCATTCAGTAATGATTTTAAGTAATGAGAGGAAACAATAAAAACCATGAACGCAGAATTTTTTAATGCGCTGGACCTTTTGGAGCAAGAAAAGGGAATCTCAAAGGAATACATGTTAGAAAGAGTGGAAGCTGCTTTGATCAGCGCTTATAAGCGTGAATGCGGCGGGAACAGCAATGTTCGGGTTGTGCTTGACCCTCAGAAAAAGGATGTCAAGGTATACAAGCAACGCAATGTGGTGGAAACCGTGAATGATCCCGATACGGAAATCACATTGGAAGACGCACAGAAAATCAGCCGTCGAACCAAACTCGGCGCCGTTTTGGAAACCGAAGTGAAAACCAAGAATTTCGGACGCATTTCGGCGCAGACCGCAAAGCAGGTCATTATTCAGGGCATCCGCGAAGCAGAACGCGGAATGATGATTAAGGAATATGAGAGCAAGCGGGAAGAAATCGTCACGGCTACGGTGGTTCGCATTGATCCGCAGACCGGAAACGCAACGGTAGACACCGGCACCAGCGAGGCGGTTTTACTCAAGACCGAGCAGATTCCGGGCGAGGTATTGCACGAGGGCGACCGCATCAAAGTCTTTATTCTGGAAGTTAAAAAAGAAATGCGCGGCCCGGTTGTTACGCTTTCGCGTACTCATCCGGGACTGGTGAAGCGTCTGTTTGAGTTGGAAATTCCGGAGATCATGGATGGCACGGTGATTATTAAAAACGTCGTTCGCGAGGCGGGCTCCCGCTCCAAAATGGCGGTGTATTCCCGGGATCCCGATGTGGACCCGATCGGTGCATGTATCGGTAGCCGCGGCATGCGCATTTCCGAAATTGTCGAAGAGCTCGGCGGCGAAAAGATCGATGTAATTCAGTACAGCGAGAATCCGGAGGAATTCATCCGGGCAGCGCTCTCTCCTGCCGATGTTCGCGATGTGATTATGGACGGCGAGCGCTCATGCCGCGTGATTGTGGCGCCGGAGCAGCTTTCGCTTGCGATCGGACGCGAAGGGCAAAATGCTCGTCTTGCCGCACGCTTGACGGGATATAAAATTGATATTAAATCAGAATAAAATCTTTCGGAATATTTGAGGTGATCGGAATGGCACAGAATCCGCAAAGAGAGAAAAAAACGGTCGAACGGCGCTGTATCGGTTGCGGACAGCGGTTTGAAAAACGGGATTTGATCCGTGTGGTACGTACGCCGGAGGGGACCATTGAACTGGATTTTGTCGGAAAGAAATCCGGCCGCGGAGCATATATTTGTCCGAAGGCGGTTTGTCTGCGTAAGGCTCGAAAGGCCAAACGCTTAGAGACGAATTTGGACTGCCAGATTCCGGATGAAATTTATGATCGTTTGCAAGCAGAGATTGAGAACAGAGGTGTGGCGGATGAGTGAGCGTCCTTCGGAAAAAGAATTGAAGACTCAAAAGGTGCTCGGCCTGTTAGGCTTTGCCCGAAAGGCGGGACGCCTGGTGATCGGAACCGAGTTGGTTTGCAATGCGGTCCGGTCGGGAAAAGTCAAAACGATGCCCCGCATCGTGCTTTTGGCGGCGGATGCATCTGCCAATACCCAAAAACGGGTTACCAATCTATGCAAATATTATGAATGCGAGTGTGCGACTCTGCATGCAAGCACCGCAGAGCTCGGACATCAAATCGGCAAGCAGGGAGCCGTCAGCACAGTGGGTGTGGCGGATGACGGCTTTGCAAAGGCAATCCGAAAACTGCTTTAGGAATATTCCGCAATATACGCAAAAACAGTTAATAAAAATCTTTGCAAAGCCCCATTTGCAAGGATATGTTATAAAGAAGGCATGGTACAATATATGATCGCAAATCAAAAATACCGAATCAATGCAATGGCAAAAGATTTCAATCTGAAAAGCAAGGATCTGATTGATCTTTTGGCGGCGCACGGAATCGAGGGCAAGACGCACATGGCGGTTTTGGAGCCGCATGAGTTCGATCTGCTCTTTGAGGAACTGACCAAGGCAAATCAAACGGAGAGCATGGGAGATTATCTGGATGGGAAAGCCGATATCCCGCAGGATAAAAAGGTTCCGGATGAACGACGTTTGAAAAAGGAAGCGGCAGAAAAGGCGGCAGCCGAAAAAGCGGCGGCAGAAAAAGCCGCAGCCGAGAAAGCAGCCGCTGAAAAAGCCGCAGCCGAGAAAGCGGCAGCAGAAAAGGCGGCAGCCGAGAAAGCGGCGGCAGAAAAGGCGGCAGCCGAAAAAGCAGCCGCAGAAAAGGCGGCAGCCGAGAAAGCAGCCGCAGAAAAGGCGGCAGCCGAAAAAGCAGCTGCTGAGAAAGCGGCAGCCGAAAAGGTCGCTGCCGAAAAAGCCGCAGCAAAGCCGTTTGCACCGAGCGATCGGCCGCAGCAGAATTTCGGCGGATTTGCACCGCGCACCCCACAAAACACGATGAACGGACAGCGCTCGGATTCTCGGGGCGACTTTGCGAGAAAGCCCTATGCTCCGCAGGGGGACAATCGGTATAATAACGCGAATTCACAGGGGCGCGGATTTGATCCCAACCGCTCCAGAGGGAACGGCTTCCCTCCGAAGAACGATCGGTTCGGCAACAATGCAAGCAGACCGCAGCGGACTACCGCACCGAAACCGAAGATCGAGTTGACCCGCGGAGAGGCGGTTCGTACCGGAGAAACCCGAATCATCGATACCCGTTCGGTCAGCGTCGACTTGTCAAAGTACGATGAAAAGTTTGAGACTTTGGCATCTTCCACCAAGGGCAGCAATACCATGGCGCCGCAGAAGCAGAAGCTCAAAAAGCAGAACAACCGTCCGCAGAGCAAAGCGGACAAAGAGCGGATGAACATGGATAAGCTCCGTCGCCGCGGACCGGAAAAACCGGTGAAAAAGCAGCCGCTTTCCATTACCGTGCCGGACGAGATTACCGTGGGCGAATTGGCATCCCGTTTGAAGGTGACCGCCGCCGAAGTGGTGAAGCGCTTGATGCTGATGGGCATGATGGCCAGCGTCAATCAGGTGATTGATTATGATACTGCATATCTGGTGGCGGATGAGCTGGGCGCAATTTGTACCAAAGAAGTGGTAGTTACCATTGAAGAAAAACTGTTTGATGAGAGTGAGGATGCGCCGGAGGATCTCACGGCGCGCAGTCCGGTTGTCGTCGTAATGGGGCACGTCGACCACGGAAAAACCTCCCTTTTGGATGCAATTCGAAATACACATGTTACTGCCGGCGAGGCCGGAGGAATCACACAGCATATCGGTGCATATAAGGTCAGCGTCAACGGACGGGATATCACCTTCTTGGATACCCCGGGTCACGCGGCCTTCACGGCTATGCGTCTGCGCGGAGCCATGGCGACCGATATCGCGATTATTGTGGTCGCAGCCGATGACGGCATTATGCCGCAGACGGTAGAGGCGATCAACCATGCGAAAGCGGCCGGCGTTTCCATTATTGTAGCGATCAACAAAATGGATAAGCCCGGCGCCAACCCGGATGTGGTAAAGCAAGAGCTGACCAAATATGATTTGATTCCCGAAGAATGGGGCGGCGATACGATTTGTGTGCCGGTTTCGGCGCTGACGCATAAGGGTATCGATGAACTGCTTGAAATGGTGCTGCTGGTGGCGGATATGAAAGAGCTGAAAGCCAACCCGAACCGGCGTGCCAAGGGTGTTGTTATCGAAGCGAAGTTGGATCGGGGCCGCGGTGCGGTCGCGACGCTCTTGGTGCAGAACGGTACCCTGCATGTGAGCGATATTTTGATTGCGGGAACCGCAGTAGGACGCGTTCGCGCAATGACGAACGAAAACGGCAGACGGCTGCAAAGCGCAGGGCCCTCCACGCCGGTAGAAATCACCGGTCTTGCCGAGGTTCCGATTGCCGGAGACGAATTCAACGTGGTTGCGGATGAACGCATGGCGCGTGAACTTGCCGAACAACGGCGCAGCAAAGAGAAAGAGGATATGTTCAAGGCGAATGCCAAAGCAAGCCTCGACGATTTGTTTGCGCAGATTGCCGCCGGTGTCAAGGAGCTCAACATCATTGTTAAGGCCGATGTGGCTGGCTCTGTTGAAGCGGTGAAGGCGTCGCTTGTAAAGCTTTCCAATGAAGAGGTCAAGGTTAAAATTGTCCACTCCGCAGTCGGCGGTATCACCGAGAACGACGTTATGTTAGCGAACGCCGCTAACGCGATTATTATCGGCTTTAACGTCCGCCCGGATAAGAGCGCGCTGGACGATGCCGCGGCGCAGGGCGTTGAAATTCGCACCTACCGCGTCATTTATGAATGCATTGAGGAGATCGAAGCGGCTATCAAGGGAATGCTGGCACCCACGTATAAAGAGGTGCTCTTAGGCCACGCCGAGGTACGTCAGGTGATCCATGTGCCCAATGTCGGTTCCATTGCAGGCTCTTACCTGCAGGACGGCAAGGTGACCCGTCAAAGCAAAATCCGCGTGGTCCGCGACGGCATTGTTATTTTTGAGGACGCGATCTCTTCGCTCCGTCGCTTTAAGGACGATGTGAAAGAAGTGGCTCAGGGATATGAATGCGGTATCGGACTTGAGAAATTCAACGATATCAAAGAGGGCGACATTTTAGAAGCCTATATCATGGAAGAAGTGAAACGGTAATAAAAAAGCAGGTTGACGCTTTGAGAGCATTCCGCTCCGCGTTCACCTGCTTTTCCGCTTTTTGTGTTTTGTTGCCGAAAAAGGCGCGATCCAAAAAATAACGGAACGGCTAAACCGTTCCGTTATTCGGGTTTTTGCAAATGGATGTTACTGTGCCGCCAAAAAATCACTCAGCGCTTCGCGAACGTGAATCGGATGCAAATGATATCGGTTGCAGTTGTGGATAAAATGGCTCAGGTTTTTTCGGTTGAGGGTGACATCCGGTATAACCGGCAAAGAAGAGGATTCATTCGGGGCATCGGAAAGTGTCTGAATGCCATAGCTGTTGTACTCGATATTATCTTCGTTTTTGATTTTGGTGGTAATCATGTGATAGCGATAATGAATCATTACGGTTGGCCCCTTACGGATTTTATTCGATTTGACGCCGAATGTGCCTGCAGGCCCATCGGTTTATTATGTTTATATTGTATCACAAAAAGCGACAAATGTCAACATATTCATCATAAAATGTTATAAAAATCGTGTAAAACCTTGCGGAAAAACCGGGAAAAAAAGAGAAAAAACCTCTCCGATGGAGAGGCATTACATCATTTCGTTTTGTTATTTTTTCGGCGCGCAGGCAACTACAAAGTCGGCCATGCCGTCGATTAAATTTGTGTATTGCTGACGCAGATCCGCCGGCATCGCCAAATATTTGGTTAAAAAAGCGGACTCTTTGTCTGTCAGCTCGAATTTATCGGCAAGGGCACAGGCATAGCTTTCCGTTTCCGATGCCTCTTTGGGAATCTGATCGCGTAACAAGCTGTCAACCGTAACGCCGAAATAATCCGCTAAGCACAGCAGTGTGCCGAGGGAGGGCTCGCGTTCGCCGCGTGCATAGGTCCCGATCGACGCCTCGGAAATACCGGTGGCTTTGCTGAGCTTGCGGTAAGAAAGATGATTTAAGTTCAGTAAGAATTTTAGTTTTTCGTGAAACATAGTTTTTTTCTCCGTCCGTTGATGTTTTAAAGCTATTTTTTGGGGGCTGCGCTCAAAAGCATTTCCACGCAGAATGCGTGAATATCAAAGTCCGAAAAAAGCTTAATCCATTACTATTATAGTACTATTATAGCGAATCGGAGAAAAAAATCAAGGGGGAAATATCACAAAAAACGATATTTCATGAAAAATACAGGAATTTTTTACCTAAAGTTTAGATAATTTTCACATATTGAAAATGAAAAAGAAGGTAAAAAAAATCATTGCGAGGAGTTTTCTATATGGAAGAAAAAACGAATGTCATGCGGATACTCGATCAAAAGAAGATATCCTATCGCGCGCACTGCTATCTTGAGAGCGGTGCTGTCAGCGGAACGGAGGTTGCGTCGGTGCTGGGGGAGGATCCGCGACGGGTGTTTAAAACCTTGGTGACCCGTGCCAAAAGCGGCGCGCATTATGTCTTTATGCTGCCGGTATGCACGGAGCTCGATTTAAAAAAAGCGGCCAAGGCAGTGAATGAAAAATCGGTAGAAATGCTGCCCTCCAAGGAGCTTCTTCCGCTTACGGGCTATGTCCACGGCGGCTGTTCGCCGATCGGAATGAAAAAGAGTTATCCGGTGGTGATCGATTCTTCCGCGATGCAATGGGATATCATTTTCTTCAGCGCGGGAAAAATCGGATATCAGGTAGCGCTTTCGCCCCGGGACCTCAGTTCGGTGATTCGATTCCGGACAGCTGACATTACGGTGAACACAGCCAAACAAGCGAATGGAGATATGGAGGATGGGGGATAAATAAAAATCCTGATTTTTGATCAGGGTTTATGTCAAAAATTTGCTTCAACTTCGGATTTTGGATATAGAGGATAATGTGTTTGTGTTGTGTAGCTTGTTTTGGGATTATGATTCTCAGGAGACATTCTTGAAAGGTCAGCATTAAAAAGTCAATCTAAAAGGGTCGTTCTTAAAAAGTCGATCGTAAAAGGGTTAAAGATTGGAAAGTCAAAGTCGTTAGGAGTGTTGTGTGGTGTCGAAGCAAATTTTTGTCATCATGAGGTTTTGTTTTGCGGCCCGACGCCGCATGAGATGTCGCCCGAAGCGGGCCCGTTTGGCCGAACCAATGATGCCGGCCGTTTTTATATTTCCAACGGGCGGGTCCTCTTTTCGAGTTCAATCAGACTGTAGGGGACGCGCTCGTGAGTTTTCATATTTTTGCAGAGTGCTTTGCGCACCTTCGGATCTCGAAGGAGCTCGGGGTCTTGGGTTGTGGCAAGATAGGCAATGGCGTCAGCCATTTCATAATGATTTTCAAAAGCGAGATTCATAAGTTCCGGAAGTTTCCGGGAAAAGTCTAAGTTGCCCAGTGCAAACAACAGCGGAATGCGGTTGTTTTCGGTTTTGGGGTCCCACAGCAGAGAAAGCAGCACATTGACGGTGCGCAGATCTCTCATTCTGGAGGCCACGATGGCGAGCGCATTTCGCATCGGTGCGTGCGTCTCATTGCGGAGGGAATCCATCAGTTCATCAAAGGTTTTGCTGTCGCAGGATATACCGTATGAAGCGGAATTATCCCGCATTACGGATACAATCAGATTTTTGAGCGATTGACTGAAAGTCATAACTTAAATCCCCCGTTTCCCTTTTTCTCATGGGCGCGTTTTTCAGGCGGTTCCGGCAGTTTGACTGTGGAGAGGTCGATTCCTTCCAAAAGCTTTTCACGAGTCCATTTTTCACGCAAGCCTCCGGGGAGCGGTTTGCCGCACCAAGGGCAGAAGGAGATCGGAACAAAATATCCGTTCTTTTGGCTCCGCAGATCAAATTCATTGAAGTCAATGGAAAAGAAAACGGTGTGGTTGGCTTTGCCGGTCATCGTCATGCCCTGCATTACCAAGATATTCTCTTTCATTTTGGAGCAACAGAATTCATAGCGATTTTTCAAAGCTTGTTCTTTTTTGACGTACATTGCGGGATGCCTCCTTTTATATCCGTGTTCAAATTAATTTTTGTGTTCTGAAGTGTTTTTTGAGGTATACGGGTTTTCCGCATGGGAGAGTGGTACCTCCGATGCGAAAAACCGAATCCCTCTTTTTCCATATTCTGCAACGAAACATTCAAAGCTTTAGAGCACAGCCTTGCCGTTTCGGTTCAGATGTTAGAGCAAAAACAGACAACCGATCGTTTTTGGGGAAACAATACTAAAATTGTAAATAAAATAAAAATGATGTTGATAAAAATGTCAATAAAAAAGTTGGTCAATAATAATTGCGGATAAGCTTTATAAACGATGTTGAAATAAATGTGTGAAACTTTTCCCGGTTCCCGCTGCGGCGTTGGGGTTATATTATGTTTTGTTGTATGTTTGGTGTTATCGTAAGAATATAAAAACGGGGATTTTTATACCTTTCTTCATTATTTTTTTGATATACACCGCAGCGCTTGAATCGGTATCAATTTTGCAGCATAAAGCAGGCTGAAATCAGCTGCGCCTTATGCGGTATAAAATTGACGGGTTCCTTTCATACCGCTTATGCGATCTGAGTGAGCTCCTCCGTGTTGGAATAGTAGGCTAAACCGATATATTCGGTACTGCCGCTTACAGTAACCCAAAGGTCGATGTAGAATTTGTAGGTAGCGCCGACAATGCCGTCGAACTTTTGGTTCACTACAAGATAACTATTCCCTGTGGTATAGGTCCAGGGGCCGTAGCTTGTGGATTCGCGGGTTCCGATCAGACGAACAACTTCCAGTTTCTCTGTTATCGTAGCACCGCTGACCGCATTTACATACACCCGGGCCATCGGAGATCCGTCGGCCGACAGTAAATCGGCGGTTACGAGTCCGGTATTTTCCCACATCGGCGACACGGTGTCACCGCTCTTTGCCGATATCGGCATTGCAAAACAGATCGCCGACAGAAGCGTAACGCTGAGAATAAATAAAGCGGTGAACTTGGTGGCTGATTTCATGTGTTTCCTCCTGTATGCTGTGCAAATGAAATGGTCAATTTGTTTCCTCCTACGGTTGGTTTTCTGTTTTTCTTCTGACACTCTATATAACTCGCGAAGAAGGCAAAATATTGCACTTATTTCAAAAAAAATTCAAAAAAATTTATTTTTTTGGAAATAAAGTTCAAAAATCGGTCGTATTTTTCGGTCGAAAAGCCCCGTTTTATCGGCATTCGGCGGTTTTTTCGCGTCCTTGAAAATTTTCAAAAAAAGTTTTTAAAATTTTTTGGAAAGCGGAAGAAATTTTGAAATTTCGCGGTCCCTGCCTGCCAAAAACGATAAAAAAATCGCTGCGTTCTTCCGTGAAAAAAGCAAAAAAACATCACCGCGCGTTTTGCGCGCGGTGATGTTTTTTGAATATGAGAGCATCTTGCTGCAGTTTTTAAAGTCCTATTTTCCCCAGTTCCGCATTCAATGAGAGAGAATTACGTGTCGGACGGCGCCGTCCCCGGCCCGGGCTCGGCGGAGTCCGATGTTGATTCGGGCAGAGGCGCCACACTCTCCGCGATGCGAATCAACTCTTCGGGTCCCATGTCGGTGTCGGTAGTCAGGGCAAAGGCAATGTCGTTATGCTTCCAGATCAGGAACTTAAGGGTTCCGCCTCCTTGGATGCTGACAACATAGCTTGCCTCCTCCCCGTTGACCTTACAGGAAACCACCGTGCTGTGATTTTTGCTGATAAGCATGGTCTTTGAGTTCACAATGTTTTGATATGTCAGGCATATCTTTTCCCCAGCTTTATTTGTGAAATTCAAGCAAAAATCTTTTGATTGCTCGTTACCGGGATCCGGCGTATAGCCTTCCGGCAGATAACCCGGTGAATATAAGGGGATGGAATCCACCGGCTCGGAATCCCGATGGAAGGTGTAGGTAAAGTATTCCAAGCTTTGGACGGAATGCAATTCGTCCACGTAGCCGTTCCATGCTTCGACTACATAAGAGCGATAGAAAATGCCAAACAGCAGTACAAAAACCGCGGCAATGTGCCGCCCATTTGACACCCCGATACAGTGAGAGATAGTTTCGGCAGACTCGCTTGAGCGGGGCTTCTTTTTGGCTGCGGATTTCCTGCAGGACCTTTTGGCAGACTGTGCCGCCCTTCCAATCGGTTTGCGGGCAGCGGTCGGCCAAGGCGGCATATTGCGAGTGCAAAACGCTGCAGGCTTTGGCAAAGTCGGTGTCGAATCGTGATTTTTCTGAGTAAGGATTTGTCGGCAGGTCACAACGGGACCGCCGAATTAAACAAACTGAATTATTTTTCATCTTGCAAGCTCCGTTTCTGTGCGCTTTTGCGGGCGCGACAAATTTTGGATAAGACCGATGAGGGTTGAATGTCTAAAATTCTTGCAATTTCATCGATGCTCAGCTCATCGACGAACCGTAATATCAGTATTTTACCGTAGTCGGAGGGCAGAGAATGCAAGTGTTCCAAAATCTGTCTGACAGATTCATCCTGAATTACTTTGTCTTCCGGCTGTAGGGTGATGTTGTCGCTTAGGTCGTCCTGTACGGTCTCAATCGGGACATCCTCAATATTGCTTTGCCGATGCTTTAGCTTGTCGTACATCGTACGGCAGACATTCAGCGTACAGGTCATGAGGAGCGCTTTGAGACTTTCCGGGTTTTCCCGCAGCTTCATAAAAATGTCGATGTTTTTGCAGATACGGTGAAAGGTTTCTTGTACGGCGTCTTCTGCATTTTCACGGTTTTTCAAAAATTGCAGGGCGCGGTAGAAAACTTTCTGCTCGTACTCAATAAACATATAGGATGCAAAATTGCGCTGATCTTCGTTTTCAATGGCTAAAATGTACGAAGGGATAATCAAAAGACTCACTTCCAATCAAAATGATAAGGGTTCAGTGTAAATATAATGAAATTTCTGTCGGAAGGGTCGGGGATCGTAAGATGATCAGAGACTCTTAGTGGCAGTTACTAATTTGCCGGGGCAATGCATACTTGTCCTCATAGAATCGGTATTTTTCCTGATATTGCGGGTCATCCGCGCGCATGGTGTGCAGAGACTGGTGCAAATTTAAGTTGTTGTCGGCCATATCGATCACACAGCCGGCAATATTGGAACAATGGTCTGCTACGCGTTCTAAATTGGTGAGCAGATCCGACCACACAAATCCCAACTCAATTGTGCAGTCGCCATGCTGAAGGCGCATAATATGATTGGTGCGCAATTGTTCTTTCAATGAGTCGATTACCTGCTCTAAAGGTTCGACTTCAAAGGCAGTGGTTAAGTCCTTGTTCAAAAAGGCTTCTGAGGCCAGCTTCACGATTTCACAGACGGCGTCGGTCAACACCGAAAGCTCTTTCTGTGCGGAATTCGAGAGATAAAGCTTCTTGTCTCGGAGTTCCTCGGCGGATTCGAGCAGATTGACACCGTGATCGGAAATGCGTTCAAAATCGCTGATGGTACGCAATATTTCCGCGGCCTCGGCACTGGCTTCCGTGCTGATGGCTTGTCCGCTGAGTTTGACAAGATAGGTGCCGAGTCTGTCCTCATAGGCGTCGGTTTCGGTCTCCCCGTCGCGAACGGCTTGCGCAAGCTCGGGTGAATATTCATGGAGACTTAAAATGCCGTCCTTTAAGGTGGTTGCGGCGCAAATTGCCATTTCGTCGGCAACCGTGCGGCAGCGCTCCAGGGCTACCGAAGGGGTCGCAAAAAGGCGCTCGTCCAGCATCGTATCGTATTCCTTTGCCTCGGCATCCGGAATCAGGTAGATGACTAATCGCTCTAACAATGAAGTCATCGGGAAGAGGATGGCGGTGCACAGAATGTTAAATACGGAGTGCATGACGGCGATGCCGACATAATTTGCGGTCCGGTTAAAAATGGGAAATTGAAAAACTGCTTGAACAACGCAGAATATGGACAATAAAATAACGGTTCCGATAATATTGAAGCAAAGGTGAACCGCAGCCGCGCGTTTGGCGTTTTTGTTGGCGCCGATGGAAGAGATGATCGCGGTAATGCAGGTTCCGATATTTTGCCCCATGATAATCGGGAGTGCGGCACTGTAGGTCACCGAACCGGTGACGGTGAGCGCCTGAAGGATTCCGACCGAGGCCGAGCTTGACTGAATGACTGCAGTCAGAACCGCGCCGGCCAGCACGCCGAAAATCGGATTGCGGAAAACCAAGAATAAGTTTTGGAAGGCGGGAACATCCGCTAAGCCGCTAACGGCCGAGGACATGGTCTCCATGCCGAACATGAGGGTGGCAAAGCCCAAAAGAATCATGCCCGTGTCTTTTCTTTTGCCGCGTTTTGTGGCCATGTATAAAATAATGCCGATGAGTGCCAAAACCGGAGTAAAGGAACTGGGCTTTAAAAACTTTAGAAAAAAGGCATCACTGTCAATTCCGCCGAGGCTCAAAAGCCAAGCGGTTACCGTGGTGCCGATGTTGGCACCCATAATGACATTGATAGCCTGTTTTAAACTCATCAGTCCGGAGTTGACAAATCCGACGACCATAACCGTCGTTGCGGAGGAACTTTGAATGACAGAGGTGACGCCGATGCCGGTGAGCAGCCCGGCTACGCGATTGTCGGTCATTTTGCCGATCAGGGTTCGGAGCTCGTTGCCTGCGCGGCGTTCCAGCGACTGCCCCATGATGTTCATGCCGAACAGAAAAAGGCAGAGTCCTCCGATAAACGTTAAAGCGTCAAATATGTTCATGACAGATGATATCCTTTCGAGCGTTGAAGCCGGAAATCAACGAAACCCGCGATCCGGTCGATCATTTCGACATATTACAAAAAACATATTCATTATATCATGCCTTTCGAGGAATGTCCATAGTCTGTTTTCATCAAAATTCAACAAAATTTTAACTTTTTCTTCACTTTTACAGCGAAAAAGTTTTAAAATCGGAATCTTTTGAGAATCGAATGTTAAAAGATTAAAAAAGCCGAAGAGCTTTCGCTCCTCGGCTTTTTTCGACGGATTTATTTGGTGGGATCAATCATTTTCCAATAGCTGTGAAGATAGTTAATCCCGGAAAGTACGGTGAACACGGTCATTCCGGCGGCACCGATAAGGCTGAGAATCCAATAGGGCCAGGGGGCCCAGATGCCTTCCAGCAAAACCGTGATGACGAAAACAAATTGAGAAACTGTTTTTACTTTGCCCAGCCAATTTGCGGCGATCACGGTGCCGTCTTTGCCGCAGACCAAAAGGCGCATGGAGGTGACGGCAAGCTCTCGGAAAAAGACGAGGAGTGCGACCCAAACCATAATGGGACGCATGGCGGCAAAATAATCGGAAACGCAGATCGCAAGAAGCGCGCCGAAAATCATGAATTTGTCGGCCAAGGGATCCATAAACTTGCCGAAATCCGTGATGAGGTGATATTTGCGTGCGATTTTGCCGTCGAGCATGTCGGTGAGGGAGCACAGCACAAAGACTGCGCAGGAGGCAATCCGGGCCGCTGTTTCGCTGATTCCGAGCGGAAGAACCAAAAATATAACGAACAAGGGAACCAGCAAAACCCGCAGAAAGGTCAACTTGTTCGGAAGATTCATTTTTTTCATACCTGCACTCCCATCAGATCATAATCCAAGGTATCGGTAATGTGCACAAACACGTATTCACCGTCTTTTGGGTTTTTGTCGGAGCGGAAATATACTTTGCCGTCCACATCCATCGCCTCGGCATAGCTGCGTCCGAAATAAACACGGTTGTCACGGTCATATCCCTCGCAGAGAACACGGAGCGTTTTATCGAGCATCGAGCTTTGGAATTTTTCGGAGATGCGGAGCTGAATCTCCATGATGCGGTCAAAGCGATCCTGCTTGGTTTGCTCGTCAATCTGGCCGGCAAAGTCATAGGCCGGAGTGCCGCTTTCGCGGGAATAGCGGAACACGCCGAGGCGTTCGAACTTGGCTTCTTCGATTCCGCTGCAGAGATCTTCAAAGTCTTTTTCGGTTTCGCCGGGGAAGCCGACAATGACCGTGGAACGGATGACAATATCGGGAATTTCGCTGCGGAGTTTTTTGAGGGTATGCAGAATGCTTTTGCGGGTATCGCGCCGGTGCATACTGAAGAGCACCGGATCGGACATGTGCTGGATGGGCAGATCAATATAATGAACCACACGGGGATTGTTTTTGATTTCGGCGATCAAGGCATCGTCGACTTTGTCCATATAGCAGTACAGAAGGCGGATTCGCGGAATTTTGGTGTTTTCGCAGATGGCGCGGATCAGCTTGACTAAGGAAGGCTTGCCGTAGATATCCTTGCCCCATGAGGTGGTGTCCTGCGCGATGAGGGAAAGCTCCTTGGCGCCGAGCTCCTCAAGCTCCTTGGCTTCCCGCACGATATCGTCAAGCGGTCGGCTGCGGAAGTTGCCGCGAAGCTGCGGAATCACGCAATAGGTGCAGCGGTTGTCGCAGCCCTCTGCGATTTTTAAATACGGGGCGAATTCCGGTGTGGTCAGAATGCGGTCGCCGCCGAACTCAAAATCGGAAAGATCCGCGCATTCCACGATGCCGGTTTCATGATTTTTTGCGACGCGGTCCACAATGCTCACGATGTCTTTCATGGAAGCCACGCCGACCACGGCGTCAATCTCGGGCAGCTCGGTCAGAAGCTGGTCGCGATACATCTGCGACATGCATCCCGTGACGATAATGGCCTTTAAATTGTCGTTTTTCAGTGCGGCAATATCAAGGATTGTATCAATGGATTCCTCTTTTGCACTTTCAATAAAGGAGCAAGTATTGACAATGATGATGTCTGCTTCCGCCTCGTCCGGCGTGATTTCGTAGCCGGCGGAGAGGATCTTGTGCAGCATCCATTCGGTATCGACCTGATTTTTGGGACATCCCAAAGAAATAAAACCAACTTTACAAGTATTCATGATTAAAATCCCCGATTGTATGTATTGATGTCATTATATTAAATAGGAAAGAAACAGTGGGTGGTGCGCCGATTCACGCTTCATCGTCATCGGATGCGTTTTGCATTTGTTCGGCCGCCGAGCGAATCTGGGAAAACGAAAATCCGCGACGCTGCATGGCGGCAAAAATCTTTTTTCGCCCTTGCATATCGGAGAGCATTTCGGCGCTGCCGAGCTTTTTGAGCACAGCCTCGGCGCTGAGATCAAAATCAAGCTCTGCGGTTTCCTCTTCGAATACGGTGGAAAAAAGCTCCCGATCGAAGCCCTTGGCATAGAGCTCGTTTTTGATGCGTGACGGACCGTAGCCCTTCTGATAATATTTACGAATCAGACGCCGCATATATTCATCCTCGCGGATCCATCTTTTCCGGCAGAGGTAGGAAACGGCAAAATCGGCGCTTTCGCGGTCGAAGCCGCGCGTCGACAGTTTCCGCTGCAGCGATCTTGCGGTCTGGTCGCTGTAGTCAAGCAGGGTGAGCCCTTTTTGCACGGCGCGGGTGCAGGCGTCTAACTTCAGCAGTGCGGTGAGCCGGTCCGCATTCAGCGTGTCGCCGCCCTGAAGGGACCATCCGCGTTCCTCTAAGAATTCGGTTGCACAGCAAACCGACTGCTCTTCGGAAATGTTCGGAAGCTTTAAGTCCATATATGCGATATCTCCGCGCGGAGAATATCGGATTTTGGTAATGACCGCGCCTTCCATATCAAGCTCCGTTTTCGTTAAAAATAGGATAAGGGCGCACGGACTGCGTGACGCCCTTTCTTTTCGGCATTAATCGCCGTCGATGTCGAGAACCTTAATGTCAAAATTATCGTCCTCGTCACCGTCGTCAAACGAATCTTCCAATTCGCCGATGGTAAGATCAAGGCTGTCTTTTTTTCCTTTGATCTTGTTTTCGATTTCTTCCATCATGTCGGGATGTTCTTCGATATATCTGCGCGCGTTGTCCTTGCCCTGACCGATGCGTTCGCCGTTATAGGAGAACCAGGAGCCGCTCTTTTCCACGATATCCAAATTGACACCCAATTCTAAAATCTCGCTGGATTTGGAAATTCCCTTGCCGTAAAGGATATCAAATTCGGCCTGGCGGAACGGCGGTGCCACTTTGTTTTTGACCACCTTGCAGCGGACGTGGTTGCCGTATGTTTCGGAGCCGTTTTTGAGGGTATCGGTTTTGCGCACATCAATGCGGACAGAGGAATAGAACTTCAATGCGCGGCCGCCGGGGGTTACTTCGGGGCTGCCGTACATGACGCCGACTTTCTCGCGGAGCTGGTTGATGAAAACTACCACGCAGTTGGTTTTTGCGATGGAGCCGGAGAGCTTGCGAAGAGCCTGGCTCATGAGACGAGCCTGCAGGCCGACATGAGAATCTCCCATCTCCCCGTCGATTTCCTGTTGCGGAACCAATGCGGCCACGGAGTCCACGACGACAATGTCAATGGCGCCGGAACGGACTAAGGCGTCGGTAATTTCCAATGCTTGCTCGCCGCTGTCCGGCTGGGAAACCAAGAGCGAATCAATATCGACTCCGAGCGCCTTCGCATAGACCGGGTCCAGCGCGTGCTCCGCGTCGATAAATGCGGCTTCGCCGCCCATTTTTTGCAGTTCGGCAATAATATGCAGTGCTACGGTGGTTTTACCGGAGGATTCCGGACCGTAAATCTCGATGATTCGTCCGCGCGGAACACCGCCGATTCCGAGCGCTAAATCCAGGGTCAAGGAGCCGGTCGGAATGGCGCTGACATTCATTCGGGCATTGGAGCCGAGCTTCATAATAACGCCTTTTCCGTGTGCTTTTTCAAGCTGCGCGATTGCGGTATCTAACGCCTTTTTTCTCTCGTCGGCATTCTGAATCGGACCGGTTGCCGCCGTTTTCTTGGATTTTGTCTGTTTCATAGAGCTTTGCATCCTCTTTCTGCAAGATACGAACATATTTTCGTTTTTATAAAAATATTATACTATATTCCCGTTCGATTTGCAAGAATTATATCGATTTTATGCAGGGAAGTTTATGCGCGGAGCGTTGCGCCGCAGTTTTGGCTTAAAGCCTTTAAAATCTTGCTTACGCATTGCTCGACTTCTTCGTCCGTG
Source organism: uncultured Eubacteriales bacterium (assembly GCA_934365155.1). Lineage (GTDB taxonomy): Bacteria > Bacillota > Clostridia > Oscillospirales > CAG-272 > RGIG8399. The sequence goes on from CAKRMZ010000003.1 coordinate 65,116, forward strand.
AGGGTTCGGTCGGCGGCACGGAGCGTGAGGTTGAACGCCAGACTTTTTTTGCCGATACCGATTTGAAGGCTGCGGTATGCATCGAAGAATTTGACGTCACACAGCAGTTTTCCGCCCGACGCGAACATGCATTTTTCGATTTCGCCGACGGTTACGGCCTCGTCGCAAACCAAGGCAAGGTCACGTGTGGATGCCGGGAATTTCGGCAGAGGCGTATACTGAACGGCATCGTTTTTGCGAAGCGCGAACAGTGCTTCCACGTCAATTACCGCAGCGCAGACATTGGAGGAAACCGAATAGTTTTCCAATACCTCGGGATGAATTTGGCCGAGCGTTGTGATGGTTTTGCCGTCTGCCGTGTATACGGCGCAGCGGCCGGGGTGGAACGAGGGATCTTCGGTTTGTGCCGTGTATTCGCCTTGAACGCCGGCAAATGCATGAATGGCTTCGGTGATGCCCTTAATGCGGAAAAACGCTTTTTCGCTGTGATCTTGGCAGAGGTCGGCAATGACTAACTGCAGCTTTTCGTCCGGCAGCTTTGCGGGATCGGAATTCGGAATATAGACGGTTGCCATTTCATAGATCTTAAGCGTTTCTGCGCCGAAGCTCTCGTTATGTGCCGCTACCTCTAAAACAGACGGCAGTGCTGTTGTGCGCATCACGCTGGTATCCTCGCCGAGCGGATTTTTGATGGTGACGCAGCTGCGGCGGGCATCTTTGGGAGCGAGTCTGATTTTGTCGTAATATTTCGGGCTGATAAACGAGAAGGTATAGGCCTCATACAGTCCCATTGCGCAAAGCAGATTGTGCAGTTCTTTTATAAACTTTTGCTTCGGAGTCAGCATGCCCTCTTTGATTTTGGAATAAAAGAGCGTGGACTGAATGGTATTATAGCCGTAAATGCGGATAATTTCTTCGGCGATATCGTTCATGCATTCGACGTCATCTCGGAACGAGGGAACATAAATGCGGTCGCCCTCCACTTCGAAATCCAAATCGCGCAGAATCTGTTTCATGTAGGATTCTTCTAAGTTTACGCCGAGGAATCGGTTGATCTGTTCGGCATTCAGCACAACGAAGCGTTTATCCTTCGGACGGGCATAGACGTCGATTTCTCCGCTTACAACGGTTCCGGCGCCTAACATTTCCACCAGCTCGCATGCACGCGTCAGGGCGGCCTGCGTCTGGTCGGAGTCGAGACCCTTTTCAAATCTTGCGGAGCTTTCGGTGCGCATGCCCAAAGCGCGGGATGTCGTGCGGACCGAGCTGCCGACGAAGTTTGCCGATTCAAACACAACGGTGGTTGTGGAATCCTGAATTTCGCTGTTTGCGCCGCCCATAACGCCGGCCAGCGCCACGGCTTTCTTTTCGTCCGCAATGACCAGCATTGAGGCACTTAACTTATGATCATTGTCATCCAAGGAGCGGAAATTCTCGCCCTCTTCGGCGCTGCGGATAATAATCTTTTTTCCGTCCAAGCAGCGATAATCAAAGGCGTGCATCGGCTGGCCGTATTCCAGCATGACGTAGTTTGTGATATCTACGATATTGTTGATCGGTCGAACTCCGGCTGCGCGCAGACGCATGCGCATCCATCGGGGGGACGGTGCAATTTTGACGTTTTTGATCACCCGTGTTGTATAGCGGGGACAAAGCTCGGTGTTTCTCAGCTCGACGTCAAGATAGTTATGAATGGAGTCGGTGGAATCTTCTGCCGAAATCTTCGGTGTGTGATAATTTACCGCACGGTGGAAGGTTACGCCGCTCTCGCGTGCCAGACCGATCACACTCAGGCAGTCCGGGCGGTTCGGTGTGATCTCAAATTCTACAACCACATCGGAGCATCCGAGTGCCTTTTTGATGTCGGCTCCCGGCTGATAGTCACCGGCTTCGCTGTTTAAGATCAGAATGCCGTCCTCTATGGCATACGGCATATCATGGAGTGTGAGCCCGAGCTCGGCGATGGAACAAAGCATGCCCTCGCTGACAACGCCGCGTAGCTTGCCGGTTTTGATGGTGATGCCGCCGGGAAGCTTGGCGCCGGAGAGTGCCACGGGAACCTCGGCACCGACGAACACGTTCTGCGCACCGGTGACGATTTGCAGCGGTTTTTCTCCGCCGACGTCAACGGAACAGATTTGAAGTTTATCGGCATCGGGATGCTTTTCGATATTCAGAATTTTTCCGACGACGACATGCTGCACGTCTTCGCCGAGGACTTCATATCCTTCCACCTTGGATCCGGTGTCTGTCATGGCATCGCAATATGCTTTGGGATCGATATCGGAAACGTCGCAGAAATCCTGTAACCAATTCAACGGTAATTTCATAATGGCCTTCCTCCTTAAAACTGAGACAGAAAACGAATGTCGTTTTCAAACAGAAGTCTCATATCATCAATATTGTATTTGCGCATGGCGATGCGTTCGATTCCCATTCCGAAAGCAAAGCCGGAATATTCCTCCGGATCAATGCCGCAGCCGCGCAATACGTTCGGATGCACCATGCCGGCACCCAAAATTTCAATCCATCCCTCGCCCTTGCACAGACGGCAACCTTTGCCGCCGCAGACAAAGCAGGAAACGTCCACTTCGGCGCTCGGTTCGGTGAACGGGAAATGATGAGGGCGAAAACGGATTTTCGTATCTTTGCCGAACATTTTCTGTGCAAACAGCTCTAATGTACCCTTGAGATCACCCATTGTGATGCCCCGGTCAACCACAAGGCCCTCTAACTGATGAAACATCGGAGAGTGTGTTGCGTCAACGGCGTCGGAACGGTAGACCCGTCCGGGGGATATTACACGAATCGGAGGCTTCTGCTTTTCCATTGTGCGGACCTGCACCGGGGAGGTTTGCGAGCGGAGCAGGATGTTGTCGGTGATATAGAATGTATCCTGTGTATCGCGCGCCGGATGGTTTTCGGGAATGTTCAGCGCTTGGAAGTTATAGTAGTCATATTCGACTTCCGGTCCTTCGGCAATATCAAAGCCCATGCCGACAAAGATTTCACGGAGCTCCTCCTCGACCTTGGCCAGCGGATGCCGATGTCCGATTTCAACTGCCGTTCCGGGAATTGTCACGTCGATGGCTTCCTTTTTGAGACGCTCCTCAATTTTTTTATTTTTTTGCTGTTCCATTTGCGATTGCAGTGTTTGTTCGATCCATGTGCGAACCTCATTGGCCATTTGTCCGATCACCGGACGCTCCTCTGCACTGAGCGAGCCCATTCCGCGCAAAACGGAGGTCAGCTCTCCTTTTTTTCCCAGATATTTGATGCGGAGCTGTTCTGCATCCAAAGTATTTTGGCTAATTTCACGTTCGAAATTTGCCTTAATGTTTTTTAGCATTTCTCTCATGGATATTGGTTCCTTTCTTTAAAAAAGCTCTTACCCTGAACAAATCGGGAGTTAAAATACAAAATAAAAAACCTTTCGTCCGAAATCAAATGATTTGGGGCGAAAGGTAAAAAATTACTTTCCGTGGTACCACCCAAGTTTCCTTTTTCCTGTCAGTTAAAGGACGCTTTTGGCTTCGGTCGATAACGGAACCGTTCCGGCAAAAGCTACTTGCCGCGGATTGAGGGCGGTTTGACTTTTGCTGCTCCGGAGCGAAAGGCACTCTGCATAGACGCAGATTCTGACGGTAAGTCCCTTCCAGCCGGGGGGACTCTCTCTGTGTTTGTCAAAAAGGTGCAAACTCCATCATGGCATTTTTCGTATAGAAAAAAGAGACTCATAAACCGGGTTTTATATAAAAAATGTTTTCGTCGATTTTCTTTATCGATTCATCCCACTCATCACGCGGAATATCCTCTATGGAGACCGAAACGACCTCGGGCGGAACAGATAATGTCCGGCACACGGTTTTTTGCAGCTCGGCAGCCAAAGCGGCCTTTTGCTCATCCGTACGGCCCGGATACATAGAAACGGCGATATGCGGCATGACGTCCCCCAAAAAACAGAATCAATAAGATACAGCTATTATATCATCCGGGATTTAACTTGTCAACCTGCAAACTTATAGTCACGATATAACTCCAGTGCCGCGGAGATATTCGGTTCAAAGCGGCGGGTGCCGTTATCTTCGGTTACGGTACCGGGGTAACTGATGACGACCTTTTGAAAGCTCTCATACAGCAGAAACATTTTTAAGTTTTCCAAGAAGTCCGCGGTGGTGAAGTTGGTTTTGACACAGGATTTTAATGAGGCGTAAAGCTGTGGTGCGTCGGAAAGATTGGTGTGCGATACTGTCGCTTGAAGGAGCGCTTTCAAAAAATCCACTCCGAGGCGCATACGTTGTATATTTCCGTCCGGATAAGAGTTATAGCGCAAAAGCTTGACGGCTTTTTCACCGTTTAGCTTTTGTACACCGCTTTCAATTTCAATTTTCAGCCCTTCAGCGGAATCCTCATAATTCATCTTATAAGGAACGCTGAATTCAATGCCGCCGATTTGATCGATGACCGATGCAAGGCCGTCGTAATCAATCATGGCGTAATAATCAATGGGCAATCCGCAGAGGGACGTGGTTGCCTCAATCAGGGAATCCAGTCCGTTTTGATATAAAACGTCACCCAGCAGCATTTGACCGCCGTTGATGTGAAGGACGGTATCGCGCGAAATGGAGGAAAGCATAATGCGGCCGTTTTCCTTGTCTACGCGCACCACCACAATCGCATCGGCGCTCGGAGTCCGGGCATTAAAAAGCGAATATTCCTCTCCGCTTCCGTTTGCAAAGCCGATTTTTTCGCCGGAACCGACGATATAGTCATTAAAAACGGTCGGCTGATAGTCCACACCGATCAGCAGAGCGGTAAAGCTTGAACCGCCGCTTTTTGCAATTTCGGAAACATTCGGAGACGGTCCCGGATCATCAATTGCTGTGGAGTCATCCGGAGTTATGTCCGGGGTCGGAGAGCTTCTTAAGGCGCTCAGAACAAAGCTGATGACTAAAAAAGCAATTAAACCGAATATTGCAACTGAAACGAGAAAGGTTACAGTGAAATTTTTCATAATTAATCGTATGTTCTCCTTTCGGGTTTTGGCTAAAAGTCGGAACAATACCGCTATTATAGTATAAAGTTTGAAAACTTTCAATACATGAGATGTTAAATTTTTTAATTTGGTTCATAAATTCTGTTCTTTTTCGGAAACAGCCCTTGACAGAGATGAAAAAAATATGATATACTGGATAAGCTAAATATTTATGAGTTTTTAATGGGATATAGCCAAGTCGGTAAGGCACAAGACTTTGACTCTTGCATTTCGCTGGTTCGAGTCCAGCTATCCCAGCCATGATGTGCGGTTCGTTTCAACCTGCACGAAGGGAAACGAAAAAACGGGAGATTTCGAGAGATTTCTCCCGTTTTTTCGACTCTGCATTTTTTCAAAGTTTCATAGATCCCTTTTGCCCTTTTCGATGCTGTGTCCGTACTTGGACTCACGAAAAGGGCTTTTTACGACTTTCCGAAAGCAATCGATTCTATGCCTGGATCCGGACCGACGAAAGCGGTTGGCGGACAGTGTGAAGAATCCGTCACTTTACAAGTTGTTTACAGACACATTTGATTCCTCATCAAATTGTCTGGATTTGAACTCACGAGTCACAGCGCTCGGCGGTGTTCCTTTCCAAGTTGATTGCGAGATTGAGATTGAAAGATGGGAGAATTAGTGATATAATAAAATATCGACAAATCGGGAGTTTGGAGGATGCCCATCATGAATGATAGCAGAGACTTCAAAAAGAGTATGATGCCTTTTTGAAGAAGGTTCCGTATCAAACAGCAGTTGTTGACGGTGTGAAGGTAAGATACCAATATGGCGGCAAGGATGGCGCACCGGTCATTCTCTTTTTTAACGGATTAGAGATGCAGGAAATGTGAATGCCGTATGCCGAAAAGCTCGGGAAGAAATACAGATTTCTGATTTATGAATATCCGTTTCACACCACAGGCGCGGACGAACAGATCGACTTTGCTGCAAAACTGTTGAAAGCACGGTCTATTGAAAAAGTGATTTTGATTGGTGCAAGTGATGGCGGTGTATATGCCCAGATTTTTGCGAAAAGGCATCCGGAGGCTGTTTTAACAATGATCCTGACGACTACCTTGACCGTGGATTCCGATTATGTCAGGGACATCCGAAAAGAGCGCTTTTCAACTCCGATATTCCTTCTTTTACTGAAACTGGTTCCCGCAAAAACGGAAATGAACTTGTTGTTAAAAAAGAGTACGGGATTTTTGGAATGTGAATCGGAAGAGGATCGGAAATATGGCAGAGGGTTCTATGAAACAGTGGCTTCTGACTTGAACTATAAGCAGCGGTTTATTCATAGTTTTAAGTGTGTATATATGCTGAAGGGCTATCCATATTTCAAAGCAAGTGATTTTGAGTATCTGAGGGGAAAGATACAAGTTCTCCTTCCGGAGAAAGACATTTTCAAAAAAGAAGATCAGAACCGACTTGCGGATTTATTTAGAAAATTAGATGCAGAAATTCTGAATGTTCCAGGCGGACATGTAGGATTCATAGTCCGGTCAGAGTATTATATTGATTTGATGGAAAAGTTCTTGGAGAAAAACGCAATCTGACAAATCAATTCCCGTTTGTCTGACCGAACACCATACATAAATACGGTATAATTTAAGTGTCGATAATTGTGAAGATACATAAGCTCGTTTACAAACATGGTTTTGCAAGTCCAAAAGGTTGCGGTCACTTGCGAGCCCTGCTTCGCCAAGGGAGATGTGTACCATCGCGGTGCATCTAAATTGCTTTGACAGTATCAACGATGCGCTCGGTGAGCATCGGTCGATTATCAACCCCGTAAATCTTTTTATGAACACAGCTGTGGACGCAAACGGAAAGATCACCATTCATCCGCCCGTTTCAAAAGCAGGAGGCAAAATCGTGCTCGAGGCGTTGATGGATGTGCATGTCGGCATTGCAGCTTGCAGTATATCTGAAAGCAACACAAACAACGGAAAGTGTTCACCCATTATGGTTTGTATAGACGGATAAGCTTGAATTTGCGGAGGTAATCTCATATGACAGGACCGGATCCCAATAAAATATATCCGAATGAAAACATTAGGCAAATCGTTTACATCAAAAACGTCATTACCCGCCCCAATATCATCGTCGGAGACTATAGCTACTACGACGATGTGAACGGAGCCGAGGGGTTTGAGGAGCACGTTACTCATCACTATGAGTTTCTGGGTGATAAGCTTATTATCGGACGCTTTTGCGCTATTGCCAGGGGAATCGAATTTGTGATGAACGGTGCCAATCACCGAATGAAAAGCGTATCGACCTATCCGTTCAACATAATGGGTAACGGATGGGAAAAATATGCGCCGACACTCAGTGATCTTCCTCTTAAAGGCGATACGGTCGTGGGTAACGATGTGTGGATCGGGCAGAATGTAACGGTAATGCCGGGTGTGCATATCGGAGACGGCGCCATCATTGCTGCCGATTCCGTTGTCACGAAAGATATTCCGCCTTATTGCGTTGCGGGAGGAAATCCCTGTCGGGTGATTCGCAAACGCTTTGATGACGAATTGACCTCGTATCTGATCAATCTGAAATGGTGGGATTGGGATGCCGACAAAATCTTCCGCAACATGGAGGCATTGTGCAGCGGCGATTTAACAAAAATCAGGAACATTAAAGACTGACAAATTCCTGCTTGCCGGGGTGAAAAGATCTCCTTTGGAGGGCTTGAAATCCGGCAATTTGTTTTTTCCTGGCTTTATACCTTCAGGACAAAATGGTTTTTATGAAAATTCAAAAGCCCGTCCCTTTTCATTTTTCCGAGCTCAAGCGACAGGCCGCTGCGTTCTACCGCAAGGTAATCCGCAAGCTGCTGTCTTGAAAAGGAAATATCGAATTCGTATTTCCCGAGCCGCTGTGCTTCTGCGGAAAGATAGGACATGAGCTTTGCCCTCGTGGTGCGCTGCCCCATATGCGAAAGTTTTTCACTGAAGTGCAGATTTTTCTCGGCAAGCTCGCCGAGCAGATTGCGGATGATGCGGCTGTGATGTACACAGGTGGATGAGCATACGTTCAGAATGCGGTTTACATTCAAAAACATGGCAGTGACAGGAGTTTCGGCCACTACACTCACATTCAACACCGAGCCGGGGGCGCAGGCATAGGCGGCTGCAAAGCTTTGCCCCGGTCCCGCCTTGGAAAGAATGTTGCGGTTGCCCCAGATGTCCTCTTGTATGATGAGAACATTTCCCGACAGCACAAGACCGATCGAGTCCGCGGTATCACCGACACGCAAGAGAAAGCAATCCTTAGAGAAACTTTCTTTTCTCATGTTGAGACAGGAGAGCACGGCAGGAAGTTCATCTTCGGAAATCCCCGAAAAGAGTGAAGAGGATCGGATCACGGATAAAAAATCTTTCATAAAAACTCTCTTTCGTTGAAAATTCAACAGACTTGTTGATTTTATTATACTATAATGAGGTCAGAAAAAGCAAGGAGGGTACTGTTATGAAAAGAAGAATCATTGAAATCGATCGAGATAAATGCAATGGCTGCGGTGCCTGTGCCGAAGCCTGCCACGAGGGCGCAATTGCTATGGTGGACGGCAAGGCAAAACTGATGCGTGACGACTACTGTGACGGCCTTGGTGACTGTCTCCCCGCCTGCCCCACCGGTGCCATTACGTTTGTTGAGCGTGAAGCGGCTTCTTATAATGAAAAAGCCGTTATGGAAAACAAGCAGAAAAGGATGCAGGAAAAGATGAAAAAAGAGGGAATGACATTGCCCTGTGGATGTCCGGGAAGTCAGTCGAGAAAGATTGAACATACAGAATGTGCCGATGCGGAGATTCCCGATGTGAAGTTCGTCAGTCGGCTTTCGCAGTGGCCGGTGCAGATAAAACTCGTTCCGGTGAACGCGCCGTATTTTGACGGTGCGAAGCTGCTGATTGCTGCCGACTGCACGGCGTATGCCTATGCCGCTTTTCACGAGCAATTTATCAAAGGGCATATCACACTGGTCGGTTGTCCGAAACTTGACGGTGTGGACTATTCCGAAAAGCTCACGGAAATCATCCGTAATAATGATATCAAGAGTGTAACCGTTGTCCGCATGGAGGTCCCTTGTTGCGGCGGACTGGAGCATGCGGCGAAAACCGCGTTGCAGCAGAGCGGAAAATTTATTCCGTGGCAGGTCGTGACGATTTCCACGGACGGAAGGATACTTGACTGAAAAAAAGAGCACTTGCAACGGCAAGTGCTCTTTTTATCGGAATGATCGATTATTGCATCGTTCAAGAAATTCTATTGTGCCAAAAATTCTTCCAACAGTCGCTGTGCAATCGGTGAAAAGACCTGATATTTTTTCCAAATCAGATACAATTTGTTTTCAAGTCTCGGCTCCAGCGGACGAAAAACCAGCCCGTTTTCTTTGACCGGCGGGATGAGATGCTCAAAGGCAAGCATCAGTCCGAGCCCTTCCTTTACAAAAATACTCCCCCGTTATAAGCAAGGTTTGTATTTCCCGTGAAATGTAAGCGATCGGCTTTCTTGCCGCACCAGCGCGGGATATCTACCTCCATGGACTGTTCCGAGCAAATCAGTTCCTCCCCGAAAAGATCATCCACACAGATAAACTTTTTTTCCGCAAGCGGATGGGATTTCGGCATGATTACACCCCACGTATCGACTCCGGGCAGCTCAAGATACTGATAACGGTCAAGATCGGGCATCTCAACAACGACGCCGAAATCAAGCAGCCCTCGATCCAATCGGTCGAGCACTACGGTGCGGTCGCCGCTGACGATGTGGTAATGAAAAAGCGGGTAACGCTCTTTGAAATGTCGGATTTTTTGCGCAATATGGGCGATTAGAGGGGATTCCGCACATCCGAGGTATACATCCCCGCCTTGCAGATCGTCAATTGCTTTAAATTCCTCTGTTGTTTTATCTACCATATCGAGAATGTCCTCCGCGCGACAGCGGAGCAGTGTTCCCTCATCGGTCAGCGACACACTGCGGCTTCGGCGCCGGAACAGCTTTTTGCCGAGCTCATCCTCAAGCTCCTTCATCTGCTTGGATAACGCCGACTGTGAAACGTGAAGTACCGCTGCTGCTGCGGTCATGCTTCCCTCCCGTGCGATTTCAAGAAAATAGCGTAAGACTCTGATTTCCATAATATCCTCCGATGGTTTATCCGATTCTATTATATCCGGATATGATATTCCTGTCAATCATATCATAATATAAGATATAGATATTTGTAATTTCAATTAAGCGGTGCTATAATAAAATTACAAAAAAGGAGCGTGATATTTGTGAAAGAAAAAATTACGCAAACGGCAGGACGCACACAGCTCGGTGACTTTGCTCCGCTGTTTGCCCATCTCAACGATGACGTGCTTTTCGGTGAGGTTTGGAACGAGAGTGCCATTGACTTAAAAAGCAAGTGCATTATTACCGTTGTTGCACTGATGTCCTCCGGTATTACCGATTCATCACTGACGTATCATCTGCAAAATGCCAAGGCACACGGTGTGACGAAAGAGGAAATCGCCGCAATCGTCACGCACGCGGGGATGTATGTCGGTTGGCCGAAGGCATGGGCGGTTTTCCGTCTTGCCAAAGAGGTTTGGAGCGAGGCAGGCCATGCATCGAGTGAAAAGGATACGTATCAAAGCAGCATCTTTTTCCCGATCGGTGCGCCGAATGATGCTTTTGCTCAATACTTTATCGGGCAGAGCTATCTCGCTCCGGTATCGAAAGAGCAGATTCCGATTTTCAATGTAACATTTGAGCCGGGATGCCGTAACAATTGGCACATTCATCACGCAAAAAGCGGCGGCGGACAGATGCTCATCTGTGTCGGCGGACGGGGCTTCTATCAGGAGTGGGGCAAGGCGCCCGTGGAGATGACACCGGGAACGGTTATCAACATTCCGGCGAATGTGAAGCATTGGCACGGCGCAGCGGATAATGAATGGTTTTCGCACCTTGCCATCGAGGTCCCGGGAGAGGAAGGCAAAACGGAATGGTTGGAAGATGTGGACGATGAGCAGTACCTTTGCGCGGTGAAACCGGACAGGGCGGAATAAGCGATGCCGAATGCTTTGGATAAAGAAGAGATCCTGCGACAAAGTCTTGTTGACGCAGGATGTGATGAAAAGCTGATCGCGGAATGTATGCACCGCTTTCGGGACGGCACGCTTGACGGAGTTCTTCCCAAGCTGATCGCGCATCGCAAATGTGTGCTTTCCGATGTGCATAAGGGGCAAAAACAGATTGACTGCCTCGATTATCTGACAAGCAAAATCAAATCAAACGAATACAAGAAGGAGAAATCATCATGTTAGGAAACTTCACTTATTGCAATCCTACCAAGCTTTATTTCGGCAAGGATGCGCTTGACGGGCTGAATGCCGAGTTGCCGAAATACGGAAAGAATGTTTTGCTGATTTACGGCGGCGGCTCCATTAAAAAGAACGGTATTTATGACCGGGTTGTTTCCGCACTCCGTGCAAACGGCAAAGAAATTTTTGAAGATGCGGGCGTCATGCCCAATCCGACAGTCGCAAAACTCCGCGAAGGGGTTGCGCGGGCAAGGGCTGCTAAGGTGGATTTCATTCTTGCGGTCGGCGGCGGTTCCGTTTGTGACTATGCCAAGGCAGTTTCCGTATCCGTTCATTGTGATGAGGATCCGTGGGACAAGTATTTTGACCGCTTTGAGGATGTTTCCTGCGAGACACTTCCGGTGGGATGTGTGCTGACCATGGTCGGAACCGGCAGCGAGATGAACGGCGGTTCGGTTATTACCAATACGGAAAAGAAGCTGAAAGTCGGCCATGTATTCGGAGAAAATGTGTTCCCGAAATTTTCAATTCTCAATCCCGAGTTTACCTTTACGGTGCCGCACTATCAGATGATTTCGGGAATTTACGATATTATGTCGCACATCTTAGAGCAGTATTTTTCGGGAGAGGATGACAACACGAGCGACTACATTGCCGAGGGACTTCTTCGTTCGCTTATTCACTCGGCAGAGATCGCCGCGAAAAATCCCAGCGATTACGAAGCCAGAAGCAACATCATGTGGACGGCAACATGGGCGCTCAACACCTTGATTGCCAAAGGCAAAACCACCGACTGGATGGTGCATATGCTCGGTCAGGCGGTCGGCGCATATACCAATGCCACACACGGCATGACACTTTCGGCGGTTTCTATGCCGTATTACCGCTATATTCTCCCGTACGGAACCGCAAAATTTGCTCGTTACGCTGTGAATGTCTGGGGGGTTGAGCAAGGCGGCAAGACAGAACAGGAGGTTGCCGAAGAGGGCCTTTGCCGTATGGAAAGCTGGATGAAGAAGATAGGGCTTGCAATGAATCTCACCGAGCTTGGCGCAACACCCGATATGGTGGACGGTATCGCATCTGCAACTTTTGTTATGGACGGCGGCTACAAGGTGCTGACAGGCGATGAGATAAAAGCGATTCTCCGAGCAAGTCTTTGAACAGGATAACCCAATGCGGTTTCTTTTCATTCAGCCGGGGAGGAAACGGTAATCCGGAATATCTTGTGTGCGGATTTGAAAAGTGGGCGCTTGAATCCGGAAACAAAGCGAAATTTCTTTGCCTGAACGAAAAGAATGTCTGAGCGGCAGACAACATAAAAAAGCACTTGCGGACTTGCAAGTGCTTTTTTTAACGAAATCGGTTCCCGTTAACGGGATACGATTAAAAAATGTTGGTGTCGGGAGAAAGCAGATCGAGTTGAGAATTAATCAACTGCCACATTTCATAGTCGTCTGTATCTACGTCTCCGTCCATATCATAATCGTATGCGGGGTCAAAGGTTTTAAAGGCTTCGTAAAGATCGTCGATGTCAAAGTCATCGAGATCGTCGAAAAAATCAAAATCATCAAAGTCATCGGAAAAATCAAAATCATCAAAGTCATCCGGATCGATGTCGGGTGTGCTCGGAATGACGGAATCGATAATCTGACTGATTTTGGTAATGAGCTCCGTGAGTTCCTCTTTATCCATTTTGAAAATGTTTTCAAAATCCGGAGTCTCGGGCATTTTGTCTGCTTTTGAAAGGCGGACGGAAGCATTGCTTACTTCTGTGGTTTCGCCGTTTGCCGTGATGGAATTGACTTTGAAGCTGATTTCGTCCGATTTGACAATCAGTGTGCCGTCTAAGGACATTTCTTCTGAACCGGAGCCCTCCTCATCGTCTGAGGGGATTTTTGCCCAAAGGCGGAATGCGTTGTCTGCTTTTTTATACTGAATGCCGATTTCACCGTTCGAAACGGATTCATTTCCTGCAGGGAAGGATAAAATGTATTCCGGTGCATCGGATTTATCCTTGAGAGTCAGGGTGAAGGTTTTATCGGTATCTCCGGTGGTATCGGCGGTTTCCAAATCGATGGATTGGAACCGCATTGTGATTTTTTCGGTTTTGGACAGATTGCGGCCGAAATCAATCAGAACATGGATTTCTCCGGGGTTCTCTTCGACGGTGCCGGTAATATCCAGTCCGATTTGGATAAATTCGCGGCTCTTCTTTTCGATTGCAAAGCGAAGTGTGATGTCAAGATCGGCATCCTCCACACTGTCGATGATGGATTGGAAAGGATCGGTAACGGAGCTGTCGGAAGAATCCATCAAATTAAAGATGGTTTGATAAGCGCTGCCCAGTTCCTCTTGATAAATTTTAACCAGAGAAACGATATCCTGTTCGGTAAGCTTATAAGTAATGGTAACGGCAGCTGCCTGCTCCCCTTGTGTGTCGACGTTTTCTTCCGCAACAGTCGGGTCTTTTTTACGAAGGAAATCCAAAATTTTGTTTTCAAAATTTTGTTGGCTTTCTTCGGCAAGGGTGAGATTGTTTGCATATTCGGTGAGGGTGTCTACCATCTTTTGCGTCTGATCGCCGGAGATTACGGACGCAAGGATTTCTTTATAAGACACGCCGAGAAGATCCCACAGTGCCCAGCTTTTTAAATCTTCGCCGAGACTGCCCGTGCGGAAGCCGAGGGCTTTTTCACCGAGAAGCTCCGGTGCGTGAAGTATAAAGGCATCTGAGTTGATGTACAGTGACAGATCAACTTTGTCTTCGCCGCTATTGAGAGTAAGCAACTCTGCAAACGCTTTTTCCTTTGAATCCACAAAGGATTGGGAGTGGAGCAGAGGAGAATCCGTTTCGTCGTCCGGGAGATACAGATCCACTAAAAATTTGCCGTCGGTGACGGTGTCAAAAGTCGATCTGAGAGATTTTAAACCGGTGCGGTTTTGGAGTTGCTCCGATGTTGCTTCGGCCGCTTTGGAAATCGCGGAAATCGGATCGTCGGTTGCGGTTTTGATTAATGATTCCTGACAGGAACACAATACTCCGAGAGCAATGCATAAAATTAAAAATAGGGGAATAAGGGAGTATTTTTTAATATTCATGATAGATTCCTTTCTGTTATTTTATATCCCTGTAATATACCGTAATTATAACATAGCTATTGACAAAATTCAAGGGTGTTGTTCATACAATAGACATTTTTCGACGCGGTATCGATGGGGAGGTAAGCCGGTCTTTGAAATCGGATGCATCGGAAGCTTTGATAAATTTGACTTTGTTTTCAAAGCACCCGCTGAGCTGTACTTGAAAAACAGCAAAGAATGTGCTAACCTTATAAAAAAGGAGGATGGGCGGATGAATTTTGACACGAATGTTCGGTATATTCACGGCGTAGGGGAAAAACGGGCAGCTTTGTTTGCAAAGCTCGGCATTACCGATGTGCAAAGCTTACTGTATCATTTTCCGAGATCATATCAGGACCGACGCGCCCGTGCGCTCGGGGACATTGCGGACGGGGAGAATGCGGCCTGTATTATGACGGTTGCCACCGACCCGCAGACGACGATGATTCGCCGGGGAATGGTATTGACAAAATTCAGGGCTTTTGACGGAATTTTCAACTGCCATATCACTTTTTTCAATCAAAGCTATGTGAAAGATGTGTTTAAAAAAGGAACAGTGTTCCGTTTTTACGGAAAGTTCAAAAAAACAGGGATGGGATATTCTCTGACCTCTCCGCTTTATGAACCGGTAATTCCCGGCACGGAGGAAAAGCTCAGGGATTTTTGTGCGGTTTATCGGCTTTGCGAAGGCTTGACGCAAAACATTGTTCGCCGTTCCGTGGCGGAGGCCATGAAAGGAATGGCGGATGCGCGTTCCGACACCGACATGGATCCGATTCCCGCCGATGTACGGAAAGCATACGGCTTTGGTAATTTATATGACAGCCTTTGCCAAATTCATGATCCCTCCGACGAAGGGGAGCTGTTGCGTTCACGTCGCCGTTTTGTTTTTGAAGAGCTGTTTTTGTTCTCTGTGGCGGTATCGGTTTCCAAGCAGCAGCGCGTGCGCTGCCCGGCTCTTTCGATGAAGGATGTGGATATGCAGCCCTTTTTTGATGTGCTGCCGTTTTCCTTTACCGCAGCACAGCGGCGGGTGTTTTCCGAGATTTATCAGGATATGGTTCATTCTTCCCATCCGATGAATCGCTTGCTTTCGGGAGATGTCGGCAGCGGAAAAACCGCTCCGGCTGCGGCAGCTGCTTATGTTGCGCTCCGAAACGGATACAGCGTAGCTTTTATGGCGCCGACCGAAATTTTATCCAGACAGCACTATAATGATTTAGCGCCCTTATTTGAAACGCTCGGATATCGCTGTGAGCTTTTGATCGGTGCGACAACTGCATCGAAGAAAAAGAAAATCAAGTCGGAGCTGGCTGACGGAACTCTGCGCTTTGTGATCGGCACACATGCATTAATCACCGATGATGTGGTGATTCATAATCTCGGACTGGTGATTACGGATGAGCAGCATCGCTTTGGGGTAACACAGCGCTCGGCGCTGTCACATAAGGCTCTGCAATGCAACACCTTGGTGATGTCCGCGACCCCGATCCCGCGCACATTAGCGCTCAGTATGTTCGGAGAAGTGGATTTATCGGTTATTGATGAATTGCCGCCCGGGAGAAAAAAAGTAGATACCTTTGCCGTAGATGAGAGATACCGTGAGCGGCTGTATGCATTTATTCGAAAACAGGTGAGCGAAGGCCATCAGGTCTATATTGTATGTCCTGCAATCGAGGAACAAAAAGACGAAGAGGATTGGTCGGCACCGGAGGAAAACAGCGACTTGCCGTTCTGCTTTCGGGAAAGCGCGCCGCGGAAGGCGGCTGTCGATTATGCGGCCGAACTGCAAAACGAAGTGTTCCCGGATCTTTGCATCGGCTTTTTGCACGGAAAAATGAAGAGCCGTGAAAAAGAGGCGGTAATGCAGGATTTTTGCGATGGGAAGATATCGGTTTTGGTTTCTACCACTGTGATTGAAGTGGGAGTCAATGTGCCGAATGCTACGCTTATGATTGTGGAAAATGCGGAGCTTTTCGGGCTTTCGCAACTGCACCAGCTTCGCGGACGCGTCGGCCGGGGACCATATCAGTCCTATTGCGTGTTAATGTCTGACAGCAAAACCGAGGAGGCCAAAAAAAGGCTGTCGGTGATGTGCCGGCTTTCTAACGGATTTGAAATTGCCGAGGAGGATTTGAAGCTGAGGGGACCGGGGGACTTCTTTCAAAGTCAGGCGGCGGATACATTTCGTCAGCACGGAAGTCTGAATTTTAAAATTGCCGACATGGCACAGGATATGGAACTGATGCAAAATGCGTTTTTATCGGCGTCCAATGTGCTGAAAAAGGATTCTTCCCTGATAATGCCCGAGCATGCGGCAATTCGCAACCGCATTCGGAATATGGGAATTTTAACGTAGATATTGCAGAAAATGTTTTTGAAAACGGAGAGAAGAGAACGGCTGAAGGAGCCGTTCTTTCTTCTTTTTTCGAGCGTGTGTGGATTTAGGAGTCCTGCTCGGAGTTCTCTGAATCCGATTTGGTTTTATGTACGGTGCCGTGCGGATGCTGCGGCGGGGCATAGACGGAATACAGCTTCAGCGCTTGTTTTCCGGCATTGATGATGTTGTGCCATGTTCCTGCGGGAACCAACACGGCGCAGCCTGCAGAAACGGACTGACGAACGGTCAGACTGTTTCGGCTGAAGCCCATTCGAACGAGCGCGTGACCGCGTTCGATAACAAGCATTTGATCCAAATGGCTGTGCTGTTCCAGCCCGACGCATTCTCCGACGGGAATGCTCATCAGTGTGAGCTGCAAATGCTTACCGGTCCATACGGCAGACCGAAACGTCGGATTCTTTTTTGCGGCCGCCGACAGAGGAATGACGGCCGGGGCAGGCCCGCTGTCCGGCAGGACCGGGCAAAATCGAGAGGAAGACAAGTTGTTTCGTTGCAAAAAAATCACTCCTTTCATCGCTGCTTTTATTCTATGATAAATCGGACGAAAAGGTTCTGTTTGGCACGGCAGAAGCGGAGGATTTTGCATAAAAACGTCTGTCTCTGCCAAGCGTCATGAGAACCGCCCTTTGCTTTTTTTCGGCATAAGAAAACGGGGAACGATCAAACGGTCGTTCCCCGTTATTGTGTTGTTTGTTGACGGAAGCATTGATTTTCAGGACACGGTAACGGTATATTTTTCCGCGAGAGAAACCGGATGATAGGAGAGCTTGGAGATCCGCAATCCGGGATCGCCGGCGTCATCCTCTCGATTGATAAACCGGATCTCATCGGTACACATGTGCGCTGAAAACTGTTGCACGATTGTCTGATAGGCTCCGCGCAGATTCCGATCGGCTTTTTCCACATGGACATATAGGGTGTCTCCCTGCCGTTCGCCGAAAGCAAATCCGGCAATGTCACCCTGGCTGTTTTTCAGGCATCCGCCTTGCATACCGAAATCGCGGAACCGTTCGATGATATTGTAGCTGATGGCAAAGTCGGCCTGCTCCATGGTTCCGGCATGTTCATCCACGGTATATTTCAGATGCAAAAAGCGCCTTAGTGCCGGAATGTCCTCGGGAGTAACGGTGCAGTAACGGTAGTCTCCGTAAGTGTGTGCAAAAAAAGCGGCATGGTTGCGTTGCCCGTGATATTTTTTTCCGGGAAAGCAGGAGAGATCGGAAGCCGCATACAGGTAATCCGCAGTGTCGCGTTCTCTGTGAATTTGAATATCGGCTCCGAAAACCTGGAATATTCGGAAAAGTTCCTCAAGCGGGACTGCCGTCATCATCAGCGGCAATTGCTCTGATGCTGCATATTGGGCAATGGAACGGAGCGCTTCGATTTTGTCACCGAATCCCACCGGGAACATGAAAAACAATCCGCGAAACGGGCATTTCACTTTAAAAAACAGCATATCTTTGTCGATGCAATATTCCGGACAGAACACCTTTTCCCAAAGATAAATTCCTCCGACCGTATAATCGCAGGAGCGATATTGCTGCTGATCCAAATACGGTTTTACGGTATCCATGTCGGATTCCGCCAAGGGTTTAAATTGCAGCAAGGTTTTTTCGCCTCAATCTTTCGGTTTTGTCATTTGAATTCCCAGCTCACGAAGTAATTTTTCATTGGCCGGTGCCGGGCAATCGGACATTAATTCGCTGGCGTTCTGCACTTTGGGGAATGCAACCACATCTCTGAGGCTGTCCGCTCCACACATCATCATGGTCAGGCGGTCCAGTCCCAGTGCACAGCCGCCGTGCGGAGGAGCGCCGTACTGATATGCATCTACTAAGAAGCCGAATTTTGTTTTTATTTCTTCGTCTGTCAGCCCCAATGCTTCAAACATTTTTTGCTGCAGCGCGGAATCGGTAATTCGAATCGAGCCGCTGGAGAGTTCGATGCCGTTGAGCACCAAATCGTATGCTTTGGCTTTTACCGAGCCGGGATCGGTAGTCATCGTATCAAGATATTTTTCTTCCGGCATGGTAAAGGGATGATGCATGGCGACCCAGCTTTCGCTTTCTTCATCCCATTCAAAGAACGGGAATTCGGTAATCCACAGGAAACGGAAGCCTTCCGGAATCATATCGAGCTGTTTTGCGATTTTTTGGCGCAAAAGTCCCAAAACCGGATAGGTTACCCGTTTTTTATCGGCAATAAACAGAGCGACATCGCCCTCACGGCAGTCCATTCGATCTAAAATAGCCTCTAATTCACCCTCGCGCATGAACTTTGCAAAAGAGCAGTTCGGTGTTTTGTCATGGAAGCGCACATAGGCAAGTCCCTTGGCTCCGACCCCTTTGGCATACTCGGCCAGCTTATCGATTTCCTTGCGGCTGAGCTTGTCCGCCGCATTTTTGACGGTGATACCGCATACCGCACCGCCGTTTTTCACAGTATCGGAGAATACCGAAAATTCAGAATCCTTAACAAGATCGGAAATGTTGCATATTTCCATGCCGAAACGGGTGTCGGGCTTGTCGGAGCCGTAGCGCTCCATGGCTTCGGTGTAAGTCATTCGGGGGAAGTGATCTTCAAGGGATATATGCATTACTTCGTCAAACAGACGTTTCATATAGCCCTCGATGATTTCCAGTACGTCGTCCACATCGACAAAGGACATTTCAAGGTCGATCTGTGTGAATTCCGGCTGACGGTCTGCGCGCAAGTCCTCATCGCGGAAGCAACGTGCCAATTGAATATAGCGATCGTAGCCTGCGACCATTAAAAGCTGTTTATAGATTTGCGGAGATTGGGGCAACGCATAAAAAGAACCTTTGTGAATTCGCGACGGTACCAAATAATCCCGCGCGCCTTCGGGAGTTTCCTTAATCAGCATCGGGGTTTCAATCTCCCAGAATCCGTTTTCGTAGAAATAATCTCTGGTTACCTTGGCAATCTGATGCCGCATATATAAATTCTTTTGCAGTTGCGGACGGCGCAGGTCGATATAACGGTATTTCAAACGCAATTCTTCCCGCACGTCGCCGCGGTCGTCGTTTTCTCCGGACAGCTCAAAAGGAGGCGTTGTTGCCGCGCTCAAAATCTTTAATTCATCAACGGCGATTTCAATGTCCCCGGTTTTCAGCGAAGCGTTGTGTGCTCCCTCCGCGCGTGAACGGACGGTGCCCTTTGCCACCAACACATATTCCGAGCGGACGCCGAATGCTTTTCGAAATACTTCGCGGTCTGTTGCATCGTCAAAAGCAAGCTGCAGGATTCCGCTGCGATCGCGCAAATCAATAAAAATCAGTGAGCCGAGGTCCCGCTGCTTCTGTACAAATCCGGCAACCGTTACACGGCGACCGATGTCTTTGGATGATAGCTCTGCTACATAACAGCTTCGCTTATCGGATTTGGAATTATAAAGTTCCATTGCTTACTCCTTTAAACTTCATGCCGATTATTCCGGAGATGAAGCCGAAATTTTATGCTGTAATAATACTTAATATAATATAGGTTATTATAGCACTGCCTGCACAAATGTGTCAATATTTTCGGAGATACTTGAAAAAGAACCCGCTATCATGTATAATTATTCTTATATATCTTGTATTTTCCGATGTTACGGTGTTTATTTAACAGACAGGCAGTATTGCTGCCCATTCGATTTATTTCAGAAAAGGAGATCCGATCAACGTGATTCAATTGAACCCGAACGGTGTTTATTTTGTAAATGCCGATACCTTTACCGAAAGCTTAGACGAGGCCAAGAAACTTGCCGGACGAGAGGACTTTGACCGCGAAGCTGCCAGAAAAAATACGATTGCTTACGGTATTCTTTCGGAGCATAACATTTCCAAAGACGATACCCGTTTGAATATCCGTTTTGACTGCATGGCATCGCACGATATTACTTATGTAGGCATTATTCAAACCGCTCGTGCCAGCGGACTCAAGGAATTCCCCGTGCCGTATGTGCTGACCAACTGTCACAACAGCCTTTGTGCAGTCGGGGGAACCATTAACGAAGATGACCACATGTTCGGCCTTTCCGCTGCAAAAAAATACGGCGGCATTTATGTGCCCGCGCATCAGGCCGTTATCCATTCTTTCATGCGTGAAATGATGAGTGGTTGCGGAAAAATGATTCTCGGCTCCGACAGCCATACACGTTACGGAGCTTTGGGCACATTGGCAATCGGAGAGGGCGGACCGGAGCTTGTAAAGCAGCTTCTGTGCCGTACCTATGATATCACCCGTCCGGAGGTGGTCGGCGTGTATCTCAGCGGCGCTCCCAAAAGCGGAGTCGGCCCGCAGGATGTTGCGTTAGCGATCATCGGAGCCGTTTTCAAAAACGGATTTGTGAAAAACAAAATTATGGAATTCATCGGCCCGGGCATTGCAAACCTGCCGATCGAGTTCCGTAACGGCATCGACGTAATGACAACCGAAACCACTTGCCTCTCTTCGGTGTGGATGACCGATGAAAAAACCAAAGCTTATTTTGAAAATCACAAGCGTCCCGAGGCTTACCGCCGGATGTGCCCGGGCGATGTTGCTTATTACGATTCGCTGATTCGGGTGGATCTTTCCAAGATCGAATCGATGATTGCGCTGCCTTTCCATCCGAGCAATGTGTATTCTATCAAAACCTTAAACGAGAATCTTTCCGATATTATAAACAAAGTGGAATCGGATGCCAAGGAGCAGTTAGGGAAAAAAGGTGCCGATTTCTCATTGCACGATAAAATTCATAGCGGCCGTCTTTTTGCCGACCAGGGTGTTATTGCCGGATGTGCAGGCGGTATTTTCGATAACCTTTGCGCGGCGGCAGACATTGTTGCTACTTCGAAAAGCGGCTGCGGAGAATTTTCTCTGAGCGCGTATCCCGCAAGTCAGCCGGCGTTCTTGGAACTGATGAAAAACGGTTGCGCTCAAACGCTGATGAGCGCCGGTGTAACATTGCGCTCCGCGTTTTGCGGACCTTGCTTCGGCGCGGGAGATGTTCCTGCCAACCGCGGATTCAGCATACGCCATTCAACTCGTAACTTCCCGAACCGAGAGGGTTCAAAGCCCGGCGACGGCCAGATCGCATCCGTTGCATTGATGGATGCCCGTTCCATCGCTGCGACCGCAATTTCAGGCGGAAAGATTACTCCGGCAACTGAGCTTGATCCGGAAATCTTCAAAACCTATCCCTACCATTTTGATGACACAGTCTATCGCAATAAGGTTTATTTCGGTTACGGCAAGGCAGAGCCGTCCCATGCATTGCAGTTCGGACCCAATATTGCCGATTGGCCGGAACAAATCGCGCTTTGCGATCATGTGTTGCTGCAAATGGCTTCGGTGATTACCGATCCGGTAACGACGACGGATGAATTGATTCCCTCCGGCGAAACCTCCTCTTACCGTTCGAATCCTTTGCGGCTGTCGGAATTCACGCTTTCGCGCAAGGATCCCGAATATGTCGGACGCGCCAAAGCCATTCGCGCTTTGGAGCAGGCTCGTCGAAACGGCGACAGTTCTGCGGTGGATGCCGTTCTTCAAAAGGCGGCAGCTCTTTGGGGCAATCCCGTTTCTGCGCAGAAGGTGGGCATCGGTAGCGTGATTTTTGCTGTGAAGCCCGGCGACGGCTCTGCACGTGAGCAGGCGGCCTCCTGTCAACGGGTTCTCGGAGGACTTGCCAATATTGCTGTCGAATATGCTACCAAGCGATATCGCAGCAATTTGATCAACTGGGGAATGCTGCCGTTTCTGATTTCTGAAAACCCCGGATTTGTATGCGGAGACTTTATCTTTGTTCCGAATATTCGGAAAGCGCTGCTGCAAAAAGAATCCCAGACAGAGGCATATTTAATTCATGCAGACGGAAGCAGTTTGACAATTACGCTGGAAATTCCGCCCCTGACGGAGGATGAACGCGATATTATTGCCGAGGGATGTTTGATCAATTATTACAACCGAAAATAAAAAATTCAAAGCCGAAATGATGCAGAAAAGGCCTTGAATCCGGCGGAGGCGATGACAGAGAAAGTCGGGTCTCCGCCCTTTTTATAACAAAAAGATTACGCAATCCACAGAGCTCTGCGAAAAATACAAAATCCCCATGCTTCCGTATGGAGGCAGGGGGATTGTTTTAATCTGTAATAGTTTGGGGATTGCCGTTTTGCTTACTCTGCCTTTTCATTTACTGCAATCCAAATTTCGCACCGATAATCGGGATTTGAGGTGTCTGCCGAATAGACCTCAAATTCCACATTCTCGGCGTATTCATACTGTGAGCTTTGCGGGAAAAATTCCGTAACAATTCTGTGATAGGTTTCAATAAAAGCATCGGGCATTTTTCCTTTACTGGTGAATACCGCATAGGTGTTCGCCGGGATGGTTACTACCTCAAAGTCACTGTCGATTTTTCTTCCGTCGTACTCAACACCGATGCCGTAGGGAAACTGCTTTGCATTGAGTTCGGAAGAAAAGCAAATGCCGAGTAAGCCCCTCATCACCGGATTCTTTGGCATATAGGAAATCAGTCTTTCCATCGTTCCGTCCGCGCCGTACTCCTGCCACATTGCCGTAATGTCATGAGTGGCATTTGCCGTCTGCGGCTTTCCGACCTTTTTCCTTTTGCATACAACCTCAAACGCATCTCTTTTTTCGATTCTGTAATCCATTTTACTGCCTCCTGTTAAGGTTAATTTTACAGACAGGGGAGTAAATATCTTGACTTTGCCGCCGTGCTTTGCTTCACTCGGTGAGATACCGTGGAATCGGGTAAAGGCACGGGAAAAGCTTTCCGGGGTATCATATCCGTATTTCAGCGCGATATCAATGATTTTTGCATTTCCCCTCGACAGTTCTTCCCCTGCCAGAGAAAGCCTGCGCATACGAATATAATCGCCCAGCGAAAAACCGCACAGAATTCCGAATACTCTTTGAAAATGAAAAGAGGATGAATAGGCTTGTTTTGCTACTTTTTCCAAATCCATTTCTTCGCCGATATTCGCTTCCACGAAGTCAATCGCTCTTTGAATTCCCTGTATCCAATCCATTTTTTCGCTCCCTTTCTGTGATTACAGTCTACCAAAACAGAAATTCCGTTTCTTGATTTTGAGTGCTTTCGGATGTTATGAAAGATCGGTTGATTTTTTTCTCGAGGCTCTCTTTCGGTTTAATTTTCGGTACTGTTTTTTGAAATTTGTGACCGATAAACCGAAAGTAAGCTATCTGTCAAATACAACGACATAAGCTCCAAGCACCTGCCTGCAAGGAATGCCGGCCGCATTTTCGACGGTGAAGGCTTTCTTGGGATATACTTTTTTCACTTCTTCGGGATGTGCCGGCAATGTTTTTCCGATGCTGATGCCGCAAGCGTCATCGTCGGTAAATTTTCATCGGAAGCTACAGTCGCAAAACTCCTTATTGCTGCTGAATTTATCAGGGCGCCTTAGTGCTGCGGTATTCCCGATAAAATAGCAGCCGTCATTATCTTTTTCCGCCGGGCACGAGCCCTCAATTCCTACGCCCGTAAAAGCAATTTCAAGAAAATCCGTTTGAAAGCTCACTCTTTTTCCCTGACGTACGAAAGGGATGTTGTCCCAATATCCGATGTTGAGCCATCCTTTGTTTTCATCTTTTGAAACTGCCGTATTCAATTCTACATATCCTACGACATGATCTCTGATTTCCACGTTGATACGAAGCACCGGACGCAGAGACTCATATCCGTCCGGCAAAATGGCCCGAAGCCGGTCTTGCTCTACGCCGTAAGCCATAACATATTGTTCTACTCTCATGAAGATCCTCCGTTTTTTATTTTTATGTTGAATGCGGCCCTGTATTACGAGACGGTAAGAATGTGTTTGCCCTTGTTTGTAATACCGTATCCGCTCGGCACTGCAATTATGGTTTGAACGTATTGTCCGTTTTTTTCTCAGATAGCTGCTTTTCCAGCTGCGACTGCTTGGCAAGAATGATATTGACCTTATCATAAAGGTCTTCAATCATGATTTCGGTTTTTAAATTGACCTTGTAATCGTTTTCCGCCCGGCGGCGATCCTTTTGTTCCTGTCGGTTCTGACTCATCATAATGAGCGGCGCCTGAATTGCCGCTACGCAGGAAAGCACCAAATTGAGCAGGATAAACGGGTAGGGGTCAAACGCTTTTGCGGCGAGAATTGCATTGACGATCATCCACAGAATCAGTACACCGGTAAATGAAAAAATAAATGCCCAGCTTCCCGCAAATTTGGCAATGCTGTCTGCCGCCCGTTGACCGAGGCTGTATTTTTCTCTACCTTTTTCGGGGCTGACGGAAATTTTGCTGTCTGCCAAAAGGTTCAAAATCTCCTCATCCGTCATATCATGGCGGATATCGTTGAGCACTTCTCTCAACAACTTTCTGTTTTCCTTCATGACTGTTTACTCCCTTAATATAAAAATTGTTTATTCATCATCCGATTGCAAAAGCGCCCGTAAAAAGAACCCCGGGCCTCTGCTTTGAAACAGCAGAACCGCTGCGCCGAGCAACAGCTCCGTGTGCATGGACGGATTGTCAAGCGGCATCAAAAAATCATCCCGTATTCTTCTGATACGGTACAGAACGGTGTTGCGGTGAGTGAAAAGTGCATCGCAGGTTTTTTTCAGCGACCGACTGCACACGAGGTAGAAATACAGCGTTTCGCAGTATTGCGTTTCTTTTTTTCTGTCGTGTTCGGCGAGAGCGCGAAGCGCAGGGGAAATCAAATCGCTGCGGAATTCTAAGTTTTTCAGAAGCAAGGGGGTTCGCAGCTCGGCCACAGAATGAACACAGCTTCCGTGATCATCGCTTTGCACAAGCATATTCAGTGCGTCATGAGCCGCGCGGTAGAGAGAGGGAAGGTCGAAAAGATCCGGAACGGATTCCGAAATGATGGCTGTTAAGCTGAATTCTTTGACAAGCTCTGCGAATGCATCTGCGTCCCATTTTCTATGCAAAAAAAGAAATATATCGCCTTTATATAGAAATGAATGAGAATCGGGAAAACGTGCATCGACGGCTTCTTTTAAGTGCCGCGTTCCGAGGTACTGATTGCGGTAGGCGGTAAGATCAATCAATGCAAAAGCGGCGGGATGAAAGTTTGCAAGATAGGTTCCCGCGGCTTGAAGACGGAAATAGGAGACGGATGGAAAACCGCCGTCAAGCAGGTGCATCAGAATATCTTCGGCTGTTTCAAAGGGCTTGTCCTGGCGGCTGGTTTCAATAAAAAGCTGCTTTGCGAGAATCCAATCAATTTTCTCCCAAATTTCTGCCGGGATCGTCGATAGATGATCATCCGTATCCACGCAAACAAGATAGCCGAGCTTGACACCGGTGCAGATGAGCGGAGCAAAATACCGACGGAACGGGCTTTCCTCTAATTTTACGAAATCTGCGTTTCCGGCGCGCAGGGCGGGGCTTTTGCTGATGAGAGCGCTGACTTCATAGGTGATGGCGCCTTGCGTGATCGCGTTTCGGAACAAAGGGTCCGAGAATCCCACCGGACAGAAATGCGCCGCAACTCGAAAGGTGTCGTCCAGTATAAGAAGCGGACAATCCAAATACATTCCGACATCCAGTGCCAGCTGTTTTAAATCGTCCTGTTCAAAAAATTCTTTCATTAAGACGGCAATATCCCCGGATTTCCACTGTGGCTTGACCAAAGCGCATGCTCCTTTCAATATTATTGTGCTGAAAGCACAACTATTCTTTTATTCATTGTATCACGGAAGCATTGTTTTTTCAAGGGGAAAGGGTATAATAATAACCGTAAAAAGAAAAAAGAAACGGAGTGGTTCCGATGGGTGATATATTGGAATAGCCGAAGGGCATGGATAAACAACAATAAGTTGATGCGGCATGATTGCATCAGAATACTTTATATAAAAACAAAACGGAAATAATACGGAGGGATTCATTATGGTACCGAGCATTTTTGGTGAGAATATGTTGGATGATTTTTTTGACGGCGGTTTCTTTGGCGGTGCGCACAATCCGCTTTACGGAAAGAATGCCAAAAACCTGATGAAGACGGATATCCGTGAGATGGATGACAGTTATGAAATCGCGGTGGATCTGCCGGGCTTCAAAAAGGATGAGATCAATCTGGATGTCAAGGACGGATATTTGACCGTCAGCGCAGAAAAGGGTCTGGATAAGAAAGAAGAAGACAAGAAAGGCCGTGT